>DASVGP010000220.1:0-37441 GCA_036379475.1 Bryobacteraceae bacterium
CCGGCGCGGCTGTGCCTGGAGCTACGGTGACAGCCTCGGAAACGGGTACCGGCTTCACACGAACCGTCAAGGCGGACACCAGTGGGCACTATGTCATCCCTAATCTTCGCCCCACCCAGTACAATCTGACGGTCGAAGCAAAGGGTTTCCGCAAATTCGCGCAAAAGGGCGTCGTTTTGCTGGCGAATGAAGCTGCGACGGTGAATGCGCGGCTGGAACTCGGCTCGTCCGTCCAGACCGTCACGGTGGAAGCGAACGCAGTCATGGTCAATACGACGAATGCGACGTTGAACAACGTGATCGGCCAGGCGCCTATCGTGGATCTGCCTCTGAACGGCCGAGCCGCCGCACAGTTGATCAATTTGGTGCCAGGCGCCAGCGGCGCTAGTCCAACTAACGTCACCAGTCAAGGGTCCTTGCCCGGCTCGGTTTCTCCACACATCAACGGCTCCCGCGCCAATCAGACCAGCTATAACCTGGACGGCGCGAATTTCGTGGATCAGTATTACAACACCAATACGCCGTTTCCGTTTCCTGACGCGTTGCAGGAATTCAGCGTGCAAACGCACAATTACAGCGCTCGGTATGGCGAAAACGCGGGAGGCGCGGTCAACGTAGTGACCAAGAGCGGCACCAACCAGCTTCATGGCGACGGGTTTGAGTTTGTCCGCAATTCCGTTTTCAATGCCCGCAATTTTTTTGGGACGGGGGTCGATAAGCTCAAGCGCAATCAGTTTGGCGGAACCGTTGGCGGTCCGGTCGTGATTCCTCATCTCTATAACGGGCGCAACCGCACGTTCTTCTTCTTCGGCTATCAAGGGACGCGGTACCGCGATATCGGAACGGCCAGCCATGCCATTGTTCCCACAACTGCCGAACTGAACGGGGATTTCTCCGGCGCCGGAGTTAAGGTCGACGACCCGAACACCGGGAATCCATTTCCGGGCAACCAGATCCCCACCAGCCGTTTCGATCCGGCCTCGCTCGGACTGGATAAGTTCCTTCCGCAGGTGGGCGGTACAGGCGAGGTCTTTTACAACAAGCCGACGGACCAAAACGGGGAAGAATACATTCTTCGTATCGACCAGACACTCGGAAACAAGGACAAGCTGACCGGTAGATACTATCGGGACCACGTGTCTCTGGAGCCCCAGAACCCGGCCGGCGATCTCCTCGCGTACAGCCTCGGTTACGACATTCCCGTGCAGAACGTGATGGTCCAGGAAACTCACACGTTCCGGCCCAACTTACTCAACCAGGCCAGCTTTCAATACAACACGGTTCCCGTTTCGAAGATCGCGGCTTCCGACTCGCCGAATGTGGCGACATTTGGAGTCAACCTCCCGTGGCTGCCTTCACAGAAATGGATTCAGGGCATCAGTGTCTCCAACTTTTTCAGTATCAGCGGAGGTGCGGTAGGACCTTTCAACGCGAACGACATTGGGGGACAGGACAATCTAAGCTGGGTTGTCGGCCGTCACAACCTGGATTTCGGGTTCAGCGTAGACAGGGCCGCGGTGGACCTGGGTGACCAGTATCTTTCGCAAGGCACCTTCAACTTCTCGGCCGACGTGACTAATGATGCCATGGCCAGTTTCCTGCTCGGCAAGCTGCGCACTTTTCAGCAGGGTTACGGCGAATTCAAGAACAATCGAAATACCTTTCTGGGGTTCTACGCCGACGATTCTTTCCATGCCACGCGCCGCCTCACAATCAATTACGGGCTGCGCTACGAGCCGTACTTCCCCTGGAAAGAAATTAAAGGCCGCGTCGAGCAGTTCAGAATTAGCAATTTTTACAGCGGCACGCGGTCTACGCAGTTCCCGAACGCCCCGGCCGGCTTGCTCTTCCCGGGCGATGCCGGCATGCCTTACGACGGTGTCACGGGCAATTTTACGGATTTTGCTCCGCGCGCGGGATTTGCCTACGATCTGGCCGGCGATGGCAAGACCAGCATCCGAGGCGGAGCCGGCTTCTTTTACGATTCGCGGACGGCGGGAGTGATCAACAATCGCTTCGCCGATATCACGCCCTTCAGTCCGCAGGTGGCGCTCACAGATCCGCAAGGCTCTTTCAGCAATCCCGTTGCGGGTTTCTCGGGTTACCCGTTCCCGGCAACTTATCCGCCGCCCAGCGACACCTTGTTTCCTCCTCCGGTGCTGGTAATCACATATGATCCTTCCAGCAAATATCTGGTTCCGCTGACTTATGAGTGGGACTTTGTCCTGGAACACCAACTTGCCCGTAATTGGATGCTTGAGACCGCCTATGTCGGTCAGCATTCCATCCATAACAAGGAAACAATCAAGTTAAATCCAGCGCAGTACATCCCAGGCAGCAAACTGGGGACCGACCAGCGAAGGCTGTTCCAGGGATACGGAACCATCGCCATGGACGGCCAGGACATGAGTTCGAATTTCAACGCTCTTGAAGTTACGCTCAAGAAGCGGCTCACCAAGAGTCTGAGCCTCACCGCGGTCTATACATATTCGAAAGCCCTCGACGATTGTCCGAACGGATGCAACAACAACGACATCAATTCGGATGCGGCGTCCGCATTGCCGTGGTACACGCCGGGCCGTCACCTATTCGATTACGGGCCATCCGGCTTCGATCACAGGCATCGCCTCGTAGTTTCCTACGTATGGAGGTTGCCGGCGCTGACAGCAGCCAATGGGTTTGTGAAAGGTCTGTTTGGAGACTGGGAGTGGAGCGGAATCTTAACTGCCCAGTCCGGCGGACCCTTTACGGTCACTGCCGGCAAGGACCAGTCGAAGACTGGGCTGGGCCAAGACCGCGGCGTCCAGGTTGCGGGCGTCACCCGCTTCACCTCCGGGCCTTGCGCGAAACGCGCCCCGTGCGTGAACTATTTCAATCCGGCGGCCTTTGCTCTTCCCACGGTCGGAACCTTCGGCACTGTGGGAAAGGACAGCATTTACGGACCACGTTCGTTTAGCTGGGATATGGGTTTGTTTAAGAACATTCCGTTTACCGAACGCTTCCACCTTCAGTTTCGGGCGGAGTTCTTCAATGTCTTTAACAATGTCAACTTCAACAATCCGAACAGCAACAAATCCAGCAGCCAGTTTGGAACGATCAACGGCGCGGGAAGTCCAAGAATAGGTCAGTTGGCCCTTAAATTCGTTTTCTAATGGGATTCATCGGAGCCATGAGCGGAGCGATTGGAGTTTTCCGTAAAGCACGGGCCGCTTCGCTCGCCGCTCTGATCTTAATGTCCGCGCCGATGTATTCGCAGAGGGCGCAGACCGCAAAGGCCAAGCCGCCCACTCCGCCGACGCTGCTGATGGGAGCGGCATGGTATCCAGAGCAGTGGCCGGAGTCCCGCTGGAAAAAAGACCTCGAGCTGATGCAGAAAGCGCACATACACATGGTGCGCATGGGAGAGTACACATGGAGCCGCGATGAGCCCGAAGAAGGCCACTATGACCTGGACTGGATGGAGCGCGCCATCGATCTGGCCGGCAAGCACGGCATCTTCGTCGTCATCGGAACGCCGACCCAAGCCCCGCCCGCATGGTTGACGCAAAAATATCCGGAAACGCTCCGGGTTTCGCGGACTGGGCAGCGCGCTCAGCGCGATCACCGCGAAATTTTCAACTGGGCCGATCCGAAGTATCGTGAGCTGGTGCGCGGTATCGATGAGCAATTGGCAAAGCGCTTCGGCCACAATCCGTATGTCATCGCCTGGCAGATTGACAACGAATACAGCCGGGCGTCCTACGATGCCAATACCAAAGCGCAGTTTCAGAACTGGCTCAAGGCAAAATATAAAACACTGGATAACTTCAATCGCCGTCTGGTCACTGCCTACTGGGGTCAGACCTATACAAACTGGGACCAGATCCCAATCCCGGATAAACGCGGAAGCCCCGGACTCATGCTGAATTGGAAAGAGTTCGTGAGTGATACCTGGCGCAGTTACCAAAAGAACCAGATTGACGCCATTCGCAAGTATGCTGCTCTGCGCCAGCGCATCACAACCAATATGATGGGCTGGTTCGACGGCTACAATGCCTACGTCGTTTCCCGCGACCTCGATTTTTCGGCCTGGGACGATCCTCTCGGCCAGTGGAAACGTCCGTTCAATCCATTGCGCAACGACGCCACGGGCGCTCTGGTACGCGGATTCAAAGACCAAAATTTTTGGGTCATGGAGACCACTGCCGGCTCCAATGGCGGGGCGGGCTCCAATATGGTCAAAGGCGAAATGCGGGCCGCCCTCTGGAACGATATCGCCAATGGCGCTGTCACCACAAGCTACTGGCAGTGGCGCGATGCGCCGAATGGCCAGGAACAGAACCACGTAGGGGTTCTTGTGGGGATCGATGGCACCCCTAAGCCTATGTACACGCAGATTGCTCAAGTCGGCCGCGAATATGAGAAGGCCGGGCCAGCCATCGCCGGCACCTCGGTGAAATCGGAAGTGGCTATCATCCAATCGTACAAAAGCAGATGGACTTTGAACTGGCAGAAAGAGAACCCTCATTACAACCCGGTCGCCGAGATCATGAGTTATTACGAGCCCTTGCATGAGCTTGGCCAATCGATCGATATCGTCTCGCCCATGGAGGATCTTTCGAAGTACAAGCTGGTTGTTGCGCCAGGGTTGAACGTAATGCCAAAAGCTGTGGCGGACAATTTAATGCGCTACGTCAGACAAGGCGGCAATTTGGTCCTTGGCCAGCGGTCGGGAATGAAGGATGGCGATAACTCACGCTGGTCAGAGCGGCAACCAGGGCCTCTTACTGAAATGCTGGGTGGCCGCGTGGAACAATATCTCGCGCTGATTCACCCATTTCCTGTTACAGGGAACTGGGGGGAGAACGAAGACCGGCTTTATGCCGAACGTCTGCAGGTTGAGGCTCCTGATGTAAAAGTCCTCATGCGCTACGGAAAAAGCAATGGTTGGCTGGATGGAAATCCCGCTGCGATTACCCGCAAAGTGGGCCACGGAACGATCACTTATATAGGCATCTGGATGAATGATGCGGGCATGAAACGAGCGGCGCAATGGATGCTTTCCATCTGCGGCGTTAAACCAGATCTCCCGCCCGTTCCGGAAGGGGTCGACGTGGGACGGCGAGTTGGGTCAGGCAAGATGATATTCGTCTTTGAGAACTTCTCGAGCGCCCGGCAAACCATTTCTCTTCCTCATGCCATGGGGGATGTCCTTGCCGGAGGAACGGTGCGCTCCGTTACTTTGCCGGTTTATGGCGTCGCGGTACTGGAGTCAAAAGAATCCAGGAAATTCGATTGAGCATTCAATATGCGCCCAATCCGGTGTTTGACCGTGGCACACCTGATCGAGCTCCCGCCGACGTGTTGTAAGCCTTCAACGAAAGCTATGCAGCAATCGCAGCATCCAGAGAAGCCGAAGCGCGGCGGTTCGCGGCCATGCTGGGCGTCGCTGTCTAGTAACGAGAGCCGGCTTGAGAGAATCGATCGTGCGGCTCCCGAATCACGCGCAAGCCGACATTAGCGGATAGAGGACGACTTATAGGCCGCTCCCTCTGGTGGCTGCTCGCCGAGTGCGACTATCTCGAAAAAGCGACACCAATCAATTTCACGGCGACGTATTCTGGTACCATCAAAATCGCGCGCTCGATGCAAGGCTTACGGCGAAGCTGCCAAGCCGCAGCCTGCCATCTTTTGAATCCCCGCCCTTGCACCGAGGAAACGCTGCTGGCCCTTTATCGCGAGGCTTGGTAATGGAGAGCAAACCGCGCGTCCTGATACCCTACCGGAATCCGGAGAAAGTGAAGCCCTATGTGGCTGCCGCTCGCTCGGGCGGCGCCGAACCGGTCCCGGTCCTTACGCACGCTCCCGTTTCTCTGGACGGCTTTGCCGGCCTGCTCCTCACCGGCGGCACCGATGTGAATCCGCGGCTGTATGGGCAAGCCCCAGAACCCGAAACAGACCTGCCGGACGACGAACGCGACGAAGTGGAACTTGCGCTAATTCATGAGGCGATCGAAAAAGACCTGCCGCTGTTCGCGATTTGCCGCGGTCTGCAAGTCCTAAATGTCTATCACGGTGGAGCGCTGTTCCAGCATCTTCCTTCGGGCGCGCATCGCAAGACGGAAAACAAGGCCGAACCGGTCCACGATATCGCCATCGAGCCGAATACGATCCTGGCAAAAATTGCGCATTCTCCCCGCTGGCCGGTGAATTCCAGGCATCATCAAGCCGTCGCCAAAGTAGGCGCAGGACTGCTGGTCTCCGCGCGACACCCCCAAGACGGCATTGTCGAAGCCTTGGAACGGCCGGCCAATCGCTTCGTCCTCGCTGTCCAGTGGCACCCGGAAGACCAAATCCCCCGCTGCCCCGAACACCTGCACCTGTTCCAACGCTTCGTCGAAGCGTGCACGGGGTTTATCGGATCATAACGGTCACCTTCTCAGCTAACCGAGAGCAGGTGTGCGGCTTCCTCCCACAATTGCCGGACGATTGTGCCGGCGGGCTCGGCGCTGGCGAATTTGGCGGCTTGTCCAGCCCACATTTGCATGCGTTCGGCATCTCCGGATTTCTTGGCCGAATCGCGCATAGCGGCTGTGAGCCCCCGCTGGACGGGATAAGGCGCCGGAGGCGGCGCGCTACAGGAGGCGCGAACGTATGCCGTGGCGACGCTGCGTCCGGGCCGGCCGCTAAAAGCTCGCGTGATCATCGTGTCGTGCGCTTCGGTTTGTGTGAGACGGTTGGCGTATGCAGGATGGCTCTTCGCTTCGGGAGATCGCAAGAGACCGGTTCCGATCTGTACTGCGCTTGCTCCCAGAACAAGAGCCGCTGCGACTCCGCGTGCGTCGGCGATTCCGCCCGTGGCGATGACCGGCACGCCCACCGCATCGGCTACCTGGGGCACGAGCGCGATAAGGCCAACCGCTTCCCGCTCTGCCTGATCCGCGTGAAAAGCTCCGCGATGCCCGCCGGCCTCGGCTCCCTGCGCGACGATAACATCGGCACCGGCTTGCTCAGCGGCCTTCGCTTCGGCAACGGTGGTAACGGTGGCGAACCACAGTATCCGTCGCGCTTTCAATTCAGCGATAAAGGCCGTCGGATAGAGGCCCATGATCGACGAAACCGCTTTGGGCGCCGCGTCGAGAATCGCCTGGCACTGTGCATCAAAGTCCGGCAGTGCCGCGTCGCCAGCCTCCGGCGGAACGGAAGGCCCCCATGCTGCAAGAAAGTCGCGCTGGCGCTTTTCCGATTCAAAGTTCCGAACCGGCGCGGGGTCGCGAATCCAAAGGTTGAGCTGGAAATCGCCCGAGCTGTTTTGCCGAAACTCAGAGCACCAGGCACCGATTTCACTGGGCTTCATCATGAGCGCTCCGCACGCACCCAGACCGCCTGCATTCGCCACTGCGATTGAAAGGGAAGGCGGGCACGCTCCGGCCATGGGTGCGAGCAGTATAGGCAGGCGGATGCCGAAGCGATCCGCAAAAGCCTCGGCGCGCCGCCGCGGGGAGGCATATCCGTTTTCGAGCATGTACAAACTCCGCGTTTTCAGTATGCGCGCCCCATCGCCAGCCAACGTGCCGGCGTTCTCCACTCGAATTTGAGTCCCATTCTTCCAATTTCTTTACCTTTCCATCCAGGGCCTTAAACCCCCGGACGTCTCTTTCGGCACGCCCGCCCCTCAGACTCGAAACTGTGGAGCAGGCGGGTTTCGCCGCCCTCTGCTGCTTTTGTTATTCTCACGAGTGCATGAGCGGGACAGTTCTCGACGGCCGGCGCATTAATCAGGAGATTCTGGGCGAACTGAAACCGCGCATCGAACGCTTGCGCCAAGAGGCCCGCCCCCCGGCGCTCGCGGTCGTGCTGGTGGGTGAAGACCCGGCCTCCCATATCTATGTTCGCAACAAGATTAAAACCTGTCATGAGCTTGGGATCACCAGCATAGATAAAACCTCTGCTGCAAGTATCGCGACTAAGGATCTTGTCCAGCTCGTCCATGACTTTAACAATAACCCGGAAGTTGATGGAATTCTTGTGCAATCCCCACTTCCAAAACATGTCGATTCGCAGGCCGTTCTGCTGGCGATTGACCCCGCTAAAGACGCCGATGGATTCCATCCTTTTAATGTCGGCTCCCTGGTCGCCAACCGTCCCGCCCCGCGCGCCTGCACTCCCGCCGGAATCATGGAGATGCTCAAGCGCTACCAGATTCCCATTGCGGGCCGGCACGCGGTTGTTGTCGGCCGCAGCGATATCGTGGGCAAGCCCATGGCCCTGATGCTGCTCCACGAAAACGCGACGGTCACCATCTGTCATTCCCGTACACACAACCTTGCCGAACAGTGCCGGCGCGCCGATATTCTGGTCGCGGCGATCGGCAAGCCCGCCTTGCTCACGAGCGACTACATCAAGCCGGGCGCCGTGGTTGTGGACGTAGGCATGAATCGGATTGCGGACCGCACTGAAGTCCAGCGGTTGTTTGCGCATGACGCCAAACGCCTCGCCTCCTTTGAGAAGAACGGAACTGTGCTCGTGGGCGATGTCGATCCTCGCGCCATGCAGGAATGCTCCTCGGCATTTACGCCGGTTCCGGGCGGCGTCGGCCCGCTCACGATCGCCATGCTCATGACGAACACAGTCTCGCTGGCCGAAAAACACCTCGGATGCTAAGAGTCGGTCTGACCGGAGGTTATGCCACCGGGAAGAGTTTCGTTGGCTGCGAACTGGAGCGGCTGGGCTGTTTCGTAATCGATGCGGACCGGCTGGGGCACCGGGTTCTCGAACCGGGAGGGGAAGCCTTCGAGCCGGCGGTTCGTGAGTTTGGGCCTGATATCCTCGCTCCCGATGGCTCCATCAACCGCAAGAGACTTGGCGCCATTGTCTTCTCTTCGCCCGAAGCGCTCCAGCGGCTCAGCGCGCTGGTACACCCGGCGGTCATCCGGATCGAAGAGGAGATGCTGACTAAGTTTGAGCGGAAAAATCCGAAGGGCATCGCCGTGGTCGAAGCCGCGATTTTGATCGAGACCGGCCGCTATCAACGGTTCGATCGCATCATTCTCACCACTTGCGACGAAGAAACCCAAATTCACCGCGGCATGGCCCGAGACGGTCTCACGCGCGAGCAGGTGTTGGCGCGAATCGCGCGGCAGATGCCGCCCGAAGAAAAGAAACTACACGCCCACTACGTCATTGACACCAGCAGCCCCAAAGAAGCCACGGCCCAGTGCGTCCGCGACCTTTATCGCGAGTTGAATGCAATATAATTGCATAATGTTACGGTGTGTTCCCGCTCTGCTGGCGCCGGTGCTGTTTCTGACGGCCTGCGGGAACAGCATGCAGAGTAAAGACAAGGTCCAGCAGGCCATTCTGAGCCACCTTGCCGATCACTCGGGAATCGACCTGAACGCGCTCGAAGTGACCACAACGTCGGTTTCCTTTGACCACAACATGGCTTACGCGACCGTGGCATTCCATCCCAAGGGCGATACCAGCCTTGCGAGCGAAATGTTGCTCAAGTACACGCTGCAGGCGCGCAACGGCAGATGGGCGGTGGTGAAGGTCGAGCATGCGCCCGGGCAGGGAACGGCGGGACCGGCTGCCGGGGAACAGCTTCCACCCGGCCATCCGCCGATTAACCCGATGACTCCTCAAGGCGGACAGCCTCAATGAAGACAGTTGCGGTACTCGGCGGCGGTCCGGCCGGAGCATCGGCCGCGGAAAGGCTGGCACAAGCCGGCGTGCGCACCATCGTGATCGACGAAAAGCTGGCCTGGGAAAAACCTTGCGGCGGCGGACTCACCTTCAAAGCCTATTCGCAGTACCCCTACCTGATCGAGAACGACGTGCCTAAGAGAGTAGTTACCGAAACCATGCTGTCTGCGCCGAAGGCCGGCGAAGTCAAAATGTCGCTCACGCATCCGCTGGTCATTTATTCGCGCATACACTTGAACGAGCTGCTGCTGAAGCGCGCCGAACGCGCCGGCGCGGAACTGGAAAAAAGCCATGTGCTCGGAATCGAGCGGGTTTCTTCCGGCTGGCGGATCCGCACCAAGACTTCCAAACTCGAAGCCGATTTCTGCATTGTTGCTACCGGCGCGCGCAATTTGCTGCGCGAGGTCGGGACCGAGTACACCGCCGCCGACACCATGTACGCGCTCGGCTATTGGGCGCCTTCCGACCAGGCCCATATAGACATTCAATTTCTGCCGAAACTCGAAGGCTACATCTGGGTATTTCCGCGCGACGGGCATTTATCGGTGGGTATCTGCGGCAAGAGCGAATCCGCGCATAGCCTGCGTCTGCGCTTGGAGCGCTATATGGACCAGAAGGGAATCTCGCGAAAAGATGCGAAGTTCTACGGTCACATGCTGCCGTCGCTCGAAAAGCGCGCCTGGGAGAACAACCGGCTGGCGGGCGATGGCTGGCTTGCGATCGGCGATGCGGGCGGCCTGGTGGACCCGATTACCGGCGAAGGTTTGTATTACGCGGTCCGTTCCGGCGATCTCGCCAGTCAGGCGCTTCTCGGCGAAACCGAACCCTCCAAGAGGACCGAGCAGTATGTCCAATCGATCGCGCACGAGTTCGGCTGGGACCTCGCTTTCGGCGCAAGTTTGGCCAAGCGCTTTTTTTGCGGAGCGGTTTGCTTTGGCACGGTTCCCAACCGTATGATCGAATTCATGAAGCGCAGCCCGAAATTCTGCGAAGTCGTGCAGGATTTGTTCGCTGGCACGCAGCCGTACCGGAGTTTGAAGTCTCGTTTGCTGCACAACGTGAACACCACTGTGTACGAATTTGTCATGAGCTTTCTGTTCGGGATAATGGTTCTCGGCCAGCCGAGAGTATGAACACCTCCCAATCGGAAACTCTCTTCCGCCGTGCGCAGCAATCCATTCCCGGAGGCGTAAACTCTCCCGTGCGCGCGTTTCGCGCCGTTGGGGGCACGCCGCGATTTATGTCGCGCGGCTCCGGCGCGCACATCTTCGACATCGATGGCAACGAGTACATCGACTACGTTTGTTCCTGGGGCCCGCTGCTTTTGGGCCACCAGCCCGCCGAAGTTACGGAGGCGATCGCCGCGGTGCTCGATAGCGGCGTCAGTTTCGGAGCGCCGACGGCTCGCGAGGTCGAACTGGCGGAACTGATTGTCGATGCAGTCGATTCCATCGAAATGGTGCGGCTGGTGAACTCCGGCACCGAGGCCACGATGAGCGCGCTGCGTTTGGCGCGCGGATTTACCGGCCGCGATCTCGCGGTCAAATTCGATGGCTGCTATCACGGCCACGTCGATTCCTTGCTGGTAAAGGCCGGATCGGGAGTCGCCACGCTCGGCCTTCCCGATACGGCCGGCGTTCCGCGGTGTTTTGCCGAAACCACTATCTCTCTGCCGTTCAACGATCTCGACCGCGTGGAGAGCGCATTCAAACAATTGGGCCAGCGCATCGCCTGCCTGATCGTCGAGCCGGTGGCGGGCAATATGGGCTGCGTTCCGCCCGCACCCGGTTTTCTGGAGGGTCTGCGCGAAGTTACCGAACGCTACGGTGCATTGCTCATTTTCGATGAAGTCATGACCGGCTTCCGCCTGGCGCGCGGCGGCGCGCAGCAGGTCTATGGCATTCGTCCGGATTTGACCACGCTTGGTAAGATCATCGGGGGCGGTCTGCCGGTTGGCGCTTATGGAGGCCGCGCCGATGTGATGAAGACCGTTGCGCCCACCGGACCGGTTTATCAGGCCGGAACGCTTTCGGGAAATCCGCTTGCCGTCAGCGCCGGAATCGCCATGCTGCACTACATCGAAAATCACCCGGATCTCTACAGCGCTTTGGAGAAAAACGCGGCGGAACTGCTTTCCGCTCCGCCGGCCGGAGTTACCGCCAATCGTGCCGGCTCCATGTTTACGCTGTTTTTTCAAGATGGTCCGGTGCGGAATTACGAGGAAGCGAAGCGCTCCGATACAGCGCGCTTCGGTCGCTTTTTTCATCATTTACTCAACAGCGGCGTGTCGTTTCCTCCGGCGCAGTTTGAAGCCGCATTCATCTCGACCGCGCACACGCCGCATGATATCGCGTATACGAAGAACGCGATCTCGCAGTTTTTCGCCCAAAATGCCACCGTCTGAACATCCAAATCCGCGCCGCGTGCTGGTCACCGGCGCCGCCAAACGCATCGGGCGCGCCATTGCACTCGATCTCTCCCGTTCCGGCTTCCAAGTCGCCATTCATTACAGCGCTTCGCGTGCCGAAGCCGAAGAACTGTCGCGGCTCTGCAATGACGCACCCATCTTTCAAGCAGACCTCACCAAAGTCGATGAGATCCGCCGCATGTTCCAGGAGGTCCGCGAGCGCTTCGGCTTGCTCGATTGCCTGGTGAACAATGCCGGGCGGTTTACGGGCATCGATCCGCTTAAGGTCACCGAAGCCGATTGGGATTTCATCCTGGATGTGAATCTCAAAGCTGTGTTCTTTTGCTGCCAGGAAGGCGCGCGCCAAATGAACGAACGTGGGGCGGGCCGCATCGTGAACATCAGCTCGCTCGGAGGACTGATTCCCTGGGCCGAACATGTCCCTTATTGCGCTTCGAAAGCGGGCGTCGTCATGCTGACCAAGGCGCTTGCGAAAGCTTTTGCGCCGCGCATTACCGTAAACTCCGTCGCGCCGGGAGTCATCATGTTTGCCGAGGAAGGCCCGGCATCAAAAGCCGTGCTCGACGCCACACCTATGCACCGGACCGGGAAAGCGGAGGAAGTCGCCGAGGCCGTGCGCTTCTTTCTCACCGCGCCCGACTTCATCACCGCGCAAATACTCGCCGTCGATGGGGGTCTGAGCCAGCGATAGCCTGATGGAATCGCCACGAGCAGTTTGGTTCGCTGTTGCATGCGATCTCGGCATCGGTGTAGTCAAGTTTGTTGCCGCCGCGATTACGGGCAGCTCGGCCATGTTGTCGGAGGGGTTTCATTCCATTGTCGATTCGGCAAATGGTTTCCTGCTGCTCTGGGGCAGGCGCGCGAGCGGAAAGCCGGCGGATCTGGACCATCCCTTCGGCTACGGAAAAGAGCTGTATTTCTGGAGCCTGATCGTGGCCGTCCTGATCTTCGCCATCGGCGGCGGCTTGTCTCTCTATGAAGGCGTGCATGGCGTGCTGGATCCGGTCGAGAGCAACGACGACGCATGGAATTACGGCGTGCTGGCGATTGCGGCGGTATTTGAGGTCATCACAGTGGTGATTGCGGCGCGCGATTTCCGGCGCTCAGCGGGCCGTCACGGCTATTGGAGAGGCGTGCACACCAGCAAAGATCCCACTCTGTTCACCGTGCTTCTCGACAATGTTGCGGCAGTATTGGGCGTGCTCTTTGCCTTTCTGGGTATCTTTCTCGGCCATTTATTTCAGCTTCCGGTTCTCGATGGAGTGGGCGCGATCCTGGTTGGGCTAACGCTGGCCGCGGTCGCGGTGATTCTGGCGATCGAATCCAAGGGTTTGCTCATCGGCGAAGGCGTGGATCGCCCGACGCGCGAGAAGATCCGTCAGCTTGCGGCCGCCGATCCCGCGGTGGAACGCGTGGGCGGTCCGCTGACGATGTATTTCGGTCCCAGTTCGGTGTTGCTGGCGCTCGAGGTACAGTTTCACAAAGGTCTGTCGGCGGCCGAAGTGACTGCGGCCGTCGATCGGCTCGAGAAGAGCGTGCGCAGCGAGTATCCCTTCATCGAACGTATCTTCATCGAAGCCGAGGCGCTCAGCAGAACGAGCATGGAAGCAGCCTGACGGCGTTTAGCGGGCGCGGCCTTCGAAGAAAGCGTCTTTCTCGTGAATGAGGGAAGGCGGATTGGTGAATACGATCGAGATGACGTCGAATCGAACCTGCGACCATTCGATTCCCGCGCGAGTTGCATAGGCCCGTGCCGCGCGCACGATGTGCTTGCGCTTCTCTGCGCCAATGGCGCGGTCCGGGCTGCCGAATTCGTCGGTCGCCCGCGATTTCACTTCCACAAACACCACCGTGTCTCTGTCTCGCGCTATGAGATCCACTTCGGTTTGCCCGCCGCCGGGGCGGTAATTGCGCGCCACCACCATATATCCCGCGCTGCGCAAATAGCGGTGAGCCAGATCCTCCCCGCGCCGGCCGAGAGCAGTGTGCGGCGCCAGGATTTTGGATTCGCGGTGCTGTCTCGCGCGATCGCTCAGCTTCCAGAGAAGCTGGGATGGCTGCAGCCAGCTTGTGCTTCCTTCACCGCCTCCAGTTCCCATTGAATGACCTTGCCTCGGACGAGATAGCAAAGGTAGAATTCCCAAAAACGCCGGAATCGGCGCCAGCGGTTCACCAGGAATTCAAAGCCGGTGTATCTCCATAGAGCAAGTAGCTTCACGCGGGTCGAAATCTCACGGAAACGAGCGCCCGAGTAATAGCCGAACCCTCCGTCGTCGCCGGTGAAATAGCGCAGGGAAAAGCTGTTGAGGTGCCAGCGGTGCGTGGGATCGCAAAACGAGCTGAAATCGGTGTAATGCGGCGTGACAAGGATGGCCCGGCCGCCCGGTGCGAGCAGGCGATGGAACTCCTCCATGGTGCGGATGACATCGGCGACGTGTTCGATCACGTGGGTCGCGCGCACTTCGCGAAACGAGCCGTCGCGGAAAGGAAACGGGAAATGGTCCAGGTCGGCGATGACGTCGGCCCGCGTGTTCGGATTGCGATCCAGGCCGATCGCGCCGGGATGCTTGTTAATGCCGCAGCCGACATCGAGAATGGGACGCTCCCTTTGGTCGCGGTTCTGCACCTACGCGCGCTTCCGTTCAGCGGCCATTCGCTCGCGCAGGATCTCGTTGATGCGCGATTGATACCCAGGACCTTTCGCCTTCAACCATGCGATCAGGTCTGCATCGAGGCGAAGGGCGATCGGCTTCTTAATCGGGCGATAAAACCTGCCGACGACGGCGTTCTTCCATTTCGGATCGTTGGGGTCTTGAAGCGGAATATCCGAAAAGTCAACTTCCGAATCGGGCATTCTCTTAAGTGCTTCGATTTCGCGCTTAATGCGTGCGTTGGTTTGACCAATAGATTTCTTTTTCATGGTTCACCGCCTTTCTTGCGCTGATAATCCATGGCTTCTCTTCTACATCGACAGTGCGGTAGACATGCGCGACGAAGATAAGCAAGCCGTCAACCAAGCCAATGGTCTGATACCGCATTTCCTCGTTTTCATCGACGTAGTCTTCCGCGGTTACCGCGAAGGGATCATCAAAGGCCCGCAGCGCTGTCTCGAAGCTAAGTTTGTGCCGCCTCTTGTTGATGCGGTTCTTGCGTTCGTCCCATTGCGGGTTCATCTATGCAGTATCGTCTATATCTCATTGTATAGACGAAGCTGCTCCAGACACTGTTGCAGCGTATCTACTGCAAAATCCGCCTGATCGCGCTCGATAACGAGTGGCGGACATAGCCGGATACTGTTGCGGCCGCAGCCGAGGATGAGCAGGCCGCGTTCGAAAGCGAGCGTGACCAGGCGGTTGCGCAGGTCGGGAGTGCTCAGTTCCACGCCGATCATCAGTCCCAGGCCGCGCACATCGGCGACGCAAGGAAACCGCCGCGGCCAATCATGGATTCGGTCCATGATGTAAGCACCCATATCCGCCGCGTTCGCAATGAGGCTCTCCTCCAGAAGCTCGATCGTGGCCAGAGCAGCGGCGATCGAAACCGGATTGCCGCCGAAGGTCGAAGCATGCGCCCCGGGCGGCCAGTTCATGATCTCTGCGCGGGCCACGGTCGCCGCCAGAGGCAGGCCGCTGGCGATTCCTTTGGCGATCGCAACGATATCGGGCACAACGCCGAAGTGCTCGGAGGCGAACATGCGTCCCGTGCGGCCCATGCCCGACTGCACTTCGTCGTGGATCAGCAAAATTCCATTTCGGTCGGCGATGCGGCGCAGGTCCTGGTGGAATTCTCTCGGCGGGACGAGATAGCCGCCTTCGCCTTGCACCGGCTCGACCACGATGCCCGCTACTTCCTCGGGAGGGCAAATCGTGTCGAACAATTCCTCGATAGCCTTGATGCACTCGGCCGTACCGCGGTAGCGATTCGGATAGGGAACGTGATAGACCGGCAGCATGGGCCCAAATCCCTTCCGCTGGACGGCCTTGCTTGCGGTCAGCGAGAGCGCACCCATAGTTCTTCCATGGAAGCCGCCGAAAAACGCGATGAATTTGTCGCGGCCGGTGTGATAGCGTGCCAGCTTGATGGCGGCTTCGATCGCCTCGGCGCCGGAATTACTGAACGAGACGCGCTTCGGCCACGAACCAGGTGTAATGGCCGTCAGCTTTTCGGCAAGCTGCACCATGTTTTCGTAATAGAAATCGGTTCCCGACATGTGCAGGAATTCCGCCGACTGCTCGCGAATCGCGTCCACCACGCGCGGGTGCGAGTGACCAGTGGCGGCTACGGCGATGCCCGCATTAAAGTCGAGAAATCGGTTGCCATCGACATCTTCGACGACAGCGCCTGCGCCGCACTTCATCACGAACGGATAGGAGCGCGTATAAGACGGCGAGAGCGCCTCGCGGTCGCGCTGAATGATCGCCGCCGCTTTCGGACCGGGCAGCGCGGTCGTCAGATTTGGCAGCCTCGGATCGGCAGCCGTATGCATTGCCATAAAAACACCTCCAAATGGATCGGTCTGAAAAAGATGGACAAACCGCGGAGGCGCCGCTAATCGGAACCGAATAGGGAGGGCCGCATACTGGCGGGGATCGCCATACCTTTAGCGTAGCTCAATCAAAGAATTGCGACAAGTAAGGCATAAGGCACGCTCAATACCAATCGATCATGAATCGAGTAGCATCCTCCGGCGTGGAGCCGGCAGCTTGGCGGATGTGAATTTCCTGCAGAATCTCGTGAATGTACATATCCTGCGAAGCAGAAAGTTTGCTCCAGTTCGTCACTAAGCTCTGAAAATCGCCGAGAGTGAGTTGATACCAGTGGCTGGGCGGCAAACTTCGTAAACGTTGCCGGTCGGCCGGAGTAAGATCTTCGTCGGACGCCAGTAGAAGTCTGAGCCAGCGCTCCGTCTTGCTCAGTCCATTGAAGCGGTTTTCGCTCATCTCGAATACATGAATGTTGCTGCTAGGGTGAATGCTCCGCAGATTGGCATCCCTCCGCGATAGAGTTATGCCCGGCTCCATGGTCGCGGCCTTGCGTTCGCCTTTGACCAGATTCTGCGCGTGCTTGCTTAAGCTTTCTAGAACCGCCAGGAACCGGTAATCATCATGCAAAACACAGGCAACCGCACAGCGGATCGGCATGAAACGAGCTGCTTCCGCAATCACAAAGGCCATACGATCCAAATGTTCCTTGGTCGTCGTGATCCGGGTATCACCGGGTCCAAAACTCTTGATCGCTAGGGTCTGATCCAGCGTAGCTTTGATCACCTTCACTTTCCAACTGTCGCCAACATACTTCGCCTTGATTCCCGACTCTTTAACTTTTTCGCGACCGAATTTCGCCTCCAGGTATCTGTCGAACGCCTGGTTGTCCCCGTGAAGGGCCATTACTTGTCCCTGCGCATTTTGAAATCCGATCAGGTATAGACCTGCAGCCTCCATATAAAGCGTGAGACTTCCTGAGGCGAAAATCACCTCTATGTCCAAGACCCGGCCGGTCTGGCGGGGCGAAAGTGCCTCGCGAAGAGCAGCGAAACTCTGTATGTAGGCGCTTGGCGATCGAACGTCAAACGTAACGTCCGGCACGTTTCCTCCTCGGCTGACAGAAGTTGCCAATCCGGAACCCCCGCGTCAGCACTTGACCAATTTGACATAACGTTCACCGAACTTCCTACCAGGGCCAAGCTGGCCCGCATGGCTACAATAAGTCGATGGCGGAGGAAAATGCATCCTCGCTGAACTTTGAAGCGAGTCTCGGGGAACTGGAGCGCATCGTTAAGGAGCTGGAAAAGGGCGATCTGCCGCTGGAACAAAGTTTGCAGCTATTTGAGAAAGGCATGCAACTCAGCGCTCAATGCAAACGGCAGCTTGAAGAGGCCGAGTCGCGCATCGAAATGCTGATGAAGAAGGGCGGGGAATTGGCCGCGGTCCGCTTCGAGCCCGAAAAGAATTCCTCATGACGCACACCGAAGGCGCCGATCTTCAGGAATATCTCGCTGCACAAGTGCAGGCGGTCGACCGCGTGCTGGACCGGTGGGTGCCGGCCGAGGAGGTAGAGCCACCCTCGATCCATCGCGCCATGCGCTACAGCCTGTTCGCCGGGGGCAAGCGTATCCGTCCGATCCTTGCGATTGCTGCGGCCCGGACGGTTTCCGATTCTGCCGACTCCATCGAGCACGCCGCGGCCACGCTGGAACTGATCCATACTTATTCGCTGATTCATGACGATCTGCCCGCGCTTGACAACGATGACCTTCGGCGCGGCAGGCCCACGTGCCACAAGGTTTTTGGTACCGCCATGGCGATCCTTGCCGGCGATGCGCTTTTGACGCTTGCGTTCGAAGTGCTCAGCCGGCTCGACGCGATCGATGCCGGGAGAAAGATCCGGCTGGTCGAAGAACTTTCGTGCGCAGCCGGCACAGTAGGCGGCATGATCGGCGGGCAGGTGAACGACATCGAAGGTGAAGGCAAGCAGCCGACCGCCTTGCTTCTCGAATCGATCCATCGCGCCAAGACCGGGGCGCTGCTGCGCGCGAGCGTGCGCATGGGCGCGATCTACGCCGGAGCTTCCGCGGAGGGATTGGCCGCGCTCTCGGAATACGGCGAGCATGTTGGGCTCGCCTTCCAAATTGTTGACGACGTCCTCGACGTCGAGCAATCGTCGGAAGCGCTGGGCAAAACGGCGGGCAAAGATCAGGCGCAGCAAAAGATCACTTTCCCGGCGGTTTATGGAATCAAGCGCTCGCGCGAGATGGCGGAACAGGAACGGCTCGCGGCACATAGTGCGCTGCGGCCGTTCGAAGACCACGCGGACCGCTTGCGCCAGATCGCCGATTTCATTGTGCTGCGAAAGACGTGACGCGAAAGAAGCTTCGTCTGGATGTAGCGCTGTTCGAGCGCGGCCTGGCCGAGTCTCGCGAGCGAGCGCAAGCCTTGATCCTTGCCGGAAGCGTGACCGTGAATGGCCAGCGCGCCGATAAACCGGGACGCGAAGTTCCATCCGATGCAATCATCGAAGCCGCGCAGCCGCTGAAGTACGTAAGCCGCGGAGGTTTCAAACTGGAGGCCGCGCTGGAGAAGTTTTCTATCGATGTGAAGGGAAAAATCTGCCTCGACATCGGAACTTCCACTGGCGGCTTTACAGACTGTCTGTTGCAGCACGGCGCGGCTCGCGTGCATGCCGTCGATACGGGCGCCGGCCAGATTGATTGGAAATTGCGCTCAGATGCGCACGTTGTGCTGCACGAAAACACCAATGCGCGCTATCTGCGTTTCGAAGATATAGGCGAAGCCGCGGACCTGATCGCCTGCGACGTGAGCTTCATCTCGGTAACCTTACTGATTCCCGCTCTGGTTTCGTCGCTTCGCCCGGGAGGCCATTGGATCATTCTGGTCAAGCCGCAATTCGAACTCAGCCGCGAGCTGGTCGGCAAAGGCGGCATTGTTCGTGATCCCGCCGCGCACAGGCTGGCCTGCGAAAAAGTTGCATCGGCAATGCAAGCAGCCGGGTTTCAGACCTCGCTGATCGAAAGTCCGATTCTCGGCGCGAAAGGCAATAGAGAGTTCCTGTTGCACGCCGCAAAAGGACCTTAGATTGCCAAGACCGCAAAGCTTCACCTTCATGCGGTTGACTACTGTTGACAGACTATGCGCCGAAGCGTCATAATGCTGCCGAAGCGTACATCCGCGCTCTCTAGTTGCTACACGAAATTCAGGTCCTGTCGCCTATCGCCTAATTATTCCTAAGCGTGCCCGCGCACCAAGGATGCTCATCCATGACACTTCTCAACTTCCGGTCTGCTGGCCGGAATGCACTGAAAGCTGAATTTCGGGGAATGTGAGACTGTGGCCCAAACAACTCCGGATTTCGACACGCTTCGCAGGATTTTTTCCAGATTGGGGTTTGTCACCGCCTGCCGGCGCATGCACGCCGTTTTGCAGTGCGCGTACAAAGCCGCGCAGGTGAGCGACACCACGGTCCTGTTACAGGGTGAGACCGGGACCGGCAAGCAGGTACTCGCGCGAGCCATTCACAGCCTGGACCAAAAGCGCTGCCGCTTCGCGTTCGTGACCGTACATTGCAGTACGGTGACGGAAAGCCTTGCCGAGAGCGAGCTGTTCGGGCATCGCAAGGGTGCGTTCTCGGGCGCGGATGCGACGCGCGGGGGACTTTTCCAGGCCGCCGACAAGGGGACCATTTTCCTCGACGACATCAACGACCTGCCGCTGCGCTTGCAGCCGAAACTGCTGGACGCGCTGCAACGTGGCATCATCCGCCCGCTGGGTTCGGACCGCGAGACCGCCGTGGATGTGCGTGTGATCGCCGCCGCCAATCGACCGCTGGAACCGATGGTGGAGGCGGGCACATTCCGCTCCGATCTGTTCCATCGCCTCAACGTCATCCAGTTGCCGTTGCCGCCGCTGCGCGAGCGCCGGGAAGATTTCTCCGCCCTGATCCTGGAGTTCGCCGCGAGGCATGCCCACCTGCATCACGGAATCACCTCGCTCGACCCTAAGCTCGTTGAGCATCTGCACGATTATCCATTTGAGGGCAACGTGCGCGAGTTGGAGAACGCGGTGCAGCGAATGCTCTTCAACAAAGCCGAGGGCGATTCCTTGTCGCACGCGGACTGGTTGCACCAGCAAGTGCCGTCGGCTCCCGAGCCCAAGCGTGAGGATGTCGTGACGCAAGCTGCCAACCTGCTTTGGACTGCGATGTCGAGGCAGGAGCTGCCGTTTCCCGAGCTGATGCGGCGCATCGAAAGCGAGCTATTGCAAAAAGCGTTGCAAGTTGAGGGAAAGACGCGGCGTGAAATCGCGGGCATGTTGCACACCAGCGAGCGAACGCTGTATCACAAGATCAGCTCGCAGCGCGCGGCGGCCGGGCGAGCGCCGCAGAGCCGCAGGGCCGCGGGATAGACGGGAGCTGCAAGATTTGGCAGTCCGCGGATCCTCGCGGCAGGCCTGCTGAGCGGAATGCAAGAGGCATGACTGTGGAAGCCAATGTGCTGGAAAATACAAATGCGATAAGCCAGAATCCGGCGGAGCCAGGCAAACGTGTTATCACGCTGTTCACAAATTCAAGGAGCCACGCCGAAGAGAACTGCGAAATCCGCTCCGCCGCAGCCTTCCCGCCGGTACTTCGCCGCGGAGGAAGCTGATTCGAGCCCGGGCAGACTTGTCTGGAGTCTCGACAACACCTCGCTCGTTGCGTCTGGCGGAAGTGCCGTCGCCGAAACGAAACCAACACCTCTTCCCTTGCAACCAAAGCTGCGTATTGGGGCGGTGGACGACCCGCTGGAGCGCGAGGCGGACCGCGTCAGCGATGCCGTGATGCGAATGCCCCTTCCCGAACCGGCCGTTTCGCATGGAGGGTCAAGCATTCCCGCGCGCATTCAGCGTTCTTGCGCCTGCGGGGGAATGTGCGCCTCGTGCCAGTCGGACCATTCGGATGACGAACACCAGCATGTGCCGGTCCAGCGCGCCACGCGCGGGCCTACCGGGGTTACCGCGGCGCCACCCGTCGTCCACGAAACCTTACGTTCTCCCGGCCAGCCACTCGACCGGGTGACACGCTCGTTTCTGGAGCCGCGCTTCGGTCGCGACTTTAGCGGAGTTCGCATACATACCGGCACTCGAGCCGCCGAATCGGCGCGCGCCATCGAAGCCCTCGCTTACACGTTGGGAGAGGACATCGCCTTCAATACCGGCGAGTACGCCCCCCACACCCCCAAGGGCGTTCGGCTCTTGACGCATGAGCTCGCGCACGTCGTGCAACAGGCCGGTAGACCAATTGAGCCCCAGGCAAGCGTCGCCGTGAACACCCCCGGCGACGCCAGCGAGCGCCAGGCGGATGCCGCCGCCGACACGGTAATGGCTGGCCGTGCCGTGCCTCCCCTAGGTTCAATATCGTCTGCCGTCCAGCGAACCTGCGGCAGCGCCCTTGGCGCACCGAGGCCGGACTGTACGCCGAGCACAGCCGGTACCGGCGGCCAGCAATTCCTGTTCGACGTCAACTGCGACGATCTCAAAGACGTGGAAGTCAAGCCCGGCAAGTCCAAGTCCGGAGAAACCGCCGTGGCGGAGTTCGCCAAGACGGTTCCGGCGGGCAGCAAGATCAACGTTCACGGCTTCGCCAGCGGCGAGGGGCCCGAGGCTTTCAACGAAGCTCTCTCCTGCCATCGCGCCAACAAGGTGGCCAGTCTGCTGGGCAAGGCCGGCCTCGCGGTCGACGCCCGGTTTAAACACGGCGGAATCTCCGTGAGCCCACCCCCCCGGAGCTTTTGGCGTAGCGCCATCGTAGAGGTGGTGAAATCACAGAAGCCGTTGAACCTCTGCGGCCCTGACGTTACGGACTGGTTCGTAGCTATAGTGGCAAAAGCCAAGGCGGACAAGACAGTTCTTGAGATCCAAGCCAATCTCCAAGGCGCGAGCCGGATCGCCGCTTCCCATGGATTCTCGGCGGAGCGAGTAGCCGAAGGCGGCGTCGCCAAGAAGGTCTTCGCGGAGGAAGCTCGCACCAAGCCGGCCGACAGCCCTGCCTTCCCGCGGCCAACCGGGCAGTTCGCTTCATCCGCGGCCGGGCAGCGAGAGTTTGGCCGCGCGCTCCTGGCCGCGCCGGTCCCCGTCCTTGGAGCGCCGGATTCAGCGGTGCTGCTCATGATCCGGCGGGCCTCCCTGGCGTGGAAGAACCTCGTCGGCACCGGCAAGAGGTACGATTTCAAGAATAACGTTTTGCACCGCCCTACATCCGCGAGCTGTCCCAATAATTGCGCGAATTCCGTCACAATCTGCCCCACGCCAGTGGGGAGCTGCTACAACACAGACGTGCCTGGCAATCTCTTCTACGCCCACATGGGGCGCTTCATCGGTTTCACCGAGTTGGCGCTTCAACTGGGTTCTCAATTCGCGCAACTCGAATCGTCCTCCCACTGGGATCCGCCGGAAGACACCAACATGATCAGTGCCGGCTACACCATTAAGGACCCGCTCGATCGCGCCGAACTGTGCAGCGTCATGACGTCCCTTAGGAGCACCATCTCGCAGCGCGCCTGCCAACCCTGCCCGCAAGCCACCTCCGCGGCGCAAGTTTGAGGCTTCCTCTGCCCACCTGCATTGTTACGGTCTCGATGCGAGAAGAGCCGCTAGGAACACTCTTAGCCGCCATTATCGACGTACGGCGGGTGTAATCCTGCCAGCGCCGAGGGCACGACGAACGAAATAAGAAGTATCGCCGAAAACGGTCAAGCGTGCCCCCTGCGCAGTTCGATCTACTACCCAATGACGGCCATTTCTTGCAGTATCCGCTGCCAACGATTGCATAGTGTTGAGCCGCATCCTGCCTGCGCATTTGCGTGTTTTCGCAACAGACCACCCGAATTTGCAAGCAAATAACTGCCTCAAAGCCGCTCAGCAAACCATCTCCCGCCCCCGTCGCGATGGGGCGCGAATTGCTTGCGCAATTCAGCAGGCCATCAATATGGACTCAGCGGCGCAGATCGGGAATCGGGTGAGCTTTCACATTTCCGATGTCTACCTGCCTGAGCCGTCCGAGGTGCTAGCGCATCTGACGCCGGAGTTGGAAGCAAATGGTGTGATCGTTGAGTTCTCTGACTCCGGCAGCAGTCGCCAGGCGTACGCGGTGGTTCGCCTCACGGCAGAGCAGTCGGTGCTGCTGCCTGTCACGGCGCTACGGGTCGTGAGCTAAGAGTCAGCGGGGAATGGAGATTCGGTGCAATGAACAACATTACATGGCAATTTCAAGCGGCGATTCCGGGAGGTCCGGCATTCACGATCACCCAGCCAAACATCGCGGTGGGGGCTTACGACGTGGCCTCGGCGACCATCGCGGCGGGCGCCAGCAATATCGATATTGCCGTCCAGCCGTCATCATCGCCGGGCGACGTCGTCTTCGTGGTTGTGAGTTCGGACACCTACGATGCGGGACTGACCTATAAGGTTGATGGCGCCGCGGATGCGCACGCGCTCGATGCCCCGCACGTGATGCTGGGCGCCGGTGCGGTCGGCTTCATGAACGGCGGCACGCCCCCACAGAAACTTACGTTCAGCAGCACGCTCGCGAAAGACGCGAACATTCAGATCGTCGCGGGCCGCAAAAATCCGTAGTATAGTTGCTCGCAACACGGCCGACAGCTTAAGGAGGACAACAGATGCCGCCAACACTCACCTATCCGGGTGTTTACATCGAAGAGATTCCCAGTGCGGTGCACACCATCACCGGCGTGGCCACTTCCATTGCCGCCTTTGTGGGCTGGGCGCCCGCGGGGGCTACCAGCAAAGCCACCCTGGTACAGAGCTTCTCCGATTTCGCAAACCAGTTCGGCGGGCTCGACTCGCGCAGCCTGCTGGGCTACTCGGTGAACCACTTCTTCGGCAATGGCGGGCAGCGGGCGTACATCGTCCGGCTGGTCGCGCCAGACGCGAAGATCGGCACCATCGCCATTCCGGCTTCGGGCGGAGGCACCGCATTTACTGCGAATGCGATCGATGAGGGCCAGTGGTCCAGCCAGTACGGCGTTCGTATTGTGGAGAACCCGTCGGACGCCACGCGCTTTTCGCTTCTGGTGGTTTACACGCCAACCGCCAACCAGGAGATAACGGTCGAAAACTTCTCCAACCTCTCGATGCTGGCCAACGACACGCAATCGCGTTACGTGGGCAGCGTGATCAACGATCCGCGAACCGGTTCGCAGACCATCCAACTCACCGGCATCTCGATCACGCCGGGCGTGCAGCCCGCGCCCAATCCGCTGACCACGCCGGGAATGCCTCCGTCTCCTTATGTGCTGGCCGGCGGCAATGATGGTACGGTGCTCGATCCAAACACGGCCGCCTTTCACACGGCGCTCAATGCGGCCGGCGCCGGCAGTGGAGGCGTGCGCCTGCTCGATACAGTGCCTATCTTCAACCTGCTGTGCGTGCCCGGCGAGAACGATCCGGCGACCATCCAGAGCTTGCAAGGCTACTGTCACGATCAACGCGCTTTCTACATCGTCGATTGCAACAAGAACGACAGCTTCGCCTCCCTGCAGACCGGGCCGGGCAACATCACCGGCGACAACTCGATCAATTCGGCGTTTTACTTTCCCTGGGTCAATGCGCCCGACCCGCTGCAACAAGGGCGGTTGCAGCCATTCCCTCCGTGCGGCTTTGTGGCCGGACTGTATGCCGCCACGGACGCGGCGCGCGGTGTGTGGAAGGCGCCTGCCGGCATCGACGCCAGCCTTACCGGCGAGTCGGGCCTCACCACAGTGCTGACGGACCTGCAGAACGGCACGCTCAACACCCAGGCCATTAACTGCCTGCGCAATTTCCCGGTGTATGGCGATGTGATCTGGGGTGCCCGCACGCTGCGCGGCAACGACCAGGTTGGCTCGGAGTGGAAATATGTTCCCATCCGCCGGCTGGCGCTCTTTCTCGAATCCAGCCTGTACGACGGCACACAGTGGGTCGTCTTCGAGCCCAACGATGAGCGCCTCTGGAGCCAGATACGGCTGAACGTCGGTGCGTTCCTGCAGAGCCTGTTCCTGCAGGGCGCGTTCCAGGGCACGACGCCGCAGCAGGCGTACTTCGTGAAGTGCGACGCGGAGAACAATCCGCAGTCGAGCATCGACCTTGGAATTGTGAATATCCTCGTCGGCTTCGCACCGCTCTATCCGGCGGAATTCGTGGTGATTCAAATCCAGCAGATGGCTGGTCAACTGCAAGGTTAAGGAGGCACCCATGGGGCAACCATTTCCAGTCAACACCAAACGTCTTGATCCTTACAAGAATTGCAAGTTTCGCCTGAAGTGGGACGGCCAGTACGTATATGGCGGCAGCAAGCTAACAGGGCTGAAGCGTAGCACTGAGGTTGTGGAGCACCGTAGCGGCGGTGATCCCTCAACCTCGCGCAAGTCGCCAGGCCGTACCAAGTACGAAGCCATCACGCTGGAGCGCGGCCTCACGCAGGACATGGCTTTTCACGATTGGGCGGGCAAGGTGTGGAACTTCGGCGCCGGGTTGGGCTCCGAGGTGTCGCTGGCCGACTTCCGCAAGGACATCTACCTGGAGTTCTATAACGAGGCGGGACAGCTCGTGATCGCCTACAAGATTTATCGCTGCTGGGTGTCGGAGTATCAGGCGATGCCCGACCTCGATGCCAATGCCAACGCGATTGCGATTGAGCACTTAAAGCTCGAGAACGAGGGCTTCGAACGCGACACCAGCGTCACCGAGCCGAAAGAGCCGACACTGAGCACCGTGGCGACGTAGCATGCGAGCACTGTCCAGCTCCGAAACTCTGACAGTGTGGGAGCGCGGGACGCGTTGCCATCCGCTCGATCGCGGCTTGCTGGCGTTGAGCTTCTCCGGCCGGTCTGCAGGTGAAAGTATTGCGGATTGGCCGCTGGGCCGGCGCAACCGCGCGCTGCTGGAGCTGCATGCAGCGTGGTTCGGCTCGCAGATCGAGGCGTGGGCCGCATGCCCGCAATGCGGCGAGAAGGTGGAGTTCGAACTGAACCTGCGGGATTTGACGCCACAGCCGGAAGAGACACAGCAGACGACGGCCGCAGTGGGTGGGCAAACTTTTCGGCTGCCTACCAGCCGCGATCTCGCGCAAGTCGCGACGGCAAGCGACGAGCGAGAAGCCACGATTCAGTTGTTGAAGCTTTGCGGCATTGGCGGCGTCGAGCCGGGCGCCTGGACGGATGACATCATCGAGAAAATTTCAGAGAGTCTCGCGGCCGCCGACCCAATGGCGGAGACACGGGTGGCTCTGACTTGCCCGGCTTGCGATCACGAGTGGAGCGACTCCATTGACGTTGCGAGCTTCATCTGGGCAGAGCTTGAGGCGCGCGCCCGCCGCCTGCTGTGGGAGGTACACGCGCTCGCATCCGCGTACGGCTGGAGTGAATCTGAGACGCTTGCGCTGAGCGCCGCGCGCCGCGCCCTGTACCTGGAGATGGTGCGTGCATGAGCGGCTATCTCCATAGACTGGTGCATAGCGCGTTGCACCCGCGCGAGACGGTGCATCCCCGCACGCGGCCGCTCTTTGCGGCATACCGGAGCGAGCCGGATTCGCCTGGGGAATCGTTCGAGCAAGCGGAAACGGTCGCGGCGCCTCCGGCGCGTTCGGAGTCATCCGCGACAGGCGAGCCCGCCGAAACTGCGCGGCATTCGGCGCGATTCGGTGATTCGCAGTTTCCGCTGCTTCCCAGGACTGCTAACGAGCCGCCCCCCATATGGGAACCGGTGCAGCGTGCACACGTGTCGCGGTCTGCTGGCAACGAAGCGCAGCATGACGCTAGCGAGCATGCCGTCGATGTGCGGCAGCAACTCGCCGCTGCACAGGTACAGCGCGCCGAGAGTTACCTGCCGCTGATCCAGCCGCAGCGCAGCGAGGCGAACAGCACAACGCCGGAGATTCCGCAATTCTCAACCATCCGCCCGAGAGAGGCGAGCGCGCATTTACCGACCGAAGGGCGCCGCACCCGCGCCGGACGCGAGCCTGACGAGATTCAAATTCACATCGGAAGAATCGAGGTCACAGCCGTCCAGCCGCCGGCGCCGCGAGCGCCGAAGGGTCCCGACAAGAACATCAGTCTCGATGCGTACCTGGAACGCCGCAACGGGAGGGCGCGATGAGCAGCGCGCTCGCCATAGCCGGCGTGAGTGCGGTGTTGCAGTACTATCTGACCAACCTGTACGCGCAGCCCACTACGCCTTTCGGCGGCGCGGTTCGTGTCTCCGCCAAAGCCCCGGATCTCGTGCAGGAAGCGTTCACCGCCGGCTCGCCGGAGAACCAGGTCAACCTCTTCCTGCACCAGGTCACCCACAATGCAGGATGGCGCAACCAGGATCAGCCGTCGGCCGGGCCGGACGGCATGACTCGGCTCTCGAATCCTCCGCTCGCGCTCGACTTGCATTACCTGCTGACTGCATACGGCTCCGAGGACTGGCAGGCGGAAGCGTTGTTGGGCTTCGCTCTGCTGATGCTGCACGAGAATCCTGTGCTCACGCGTCACGATATCGGCTATGCCATTTCCCATTTGCCGGCCCACGATCCCGCCAATCCACTCTCGACGCCATTGGGTGCGGTTGGTCTTGCCGATCAGATTGAGATGTTGAAGATCACGCCTTCCGCCCTCGGCCGCGAAGAGATGGCATGGCTGTGGACGGCGTTGAAGGCTGATTATCGGCCGACGTTTCCGTTTCAAGTGTCGGTGGTATTAATTGAGCCGCAGAATGCGGCGGTTGCACCCCTGCCGGTGCTGCTGCGGCAAATCACCGTGGAGCCGGACCTCACTCCGTTTCCCAACATCATAACGGTCATTCCACCCGGAGGAGAGCCAGCAGCGGCTTTAGGCGATCCCGTCACGGTGACCGGCAGCCATCTGCTGAACGCGACCGGCGTTGTGCTGAACAACTCGCTGCGCGGCATTCAGCAGACGCAGCCGCTAGTGTCTGCAGCGGCGAACACCTCGCTCCAGTTCAAACCGCCCAACCTGAATGCGCCTGGCGAATTGGCCGCCGGTATTTACGACCTCTCCGTCCAGGTGCCGCTTGCCGCAGGTCCGACTGTGACCAACAGTCTGCCGTTCGCTATCCGGCCGAGCATCGACACGTGGGCGCCAGGCGGGCCGATCGCCTCGGGCAACACGACCGTGACGGTGCCGTGTTCGCCGTTCCTGCGGCCGGGCCAGGAGGTATTTCTCATCATCGGCGATCAACTCGCCGCCGCAGACGCCTTCACGGCACCGACGAATGCACCGTCGTTCACTTATCCCAATCTGCAAGCTACCGCCGGCCTGGTGCGAGCGCGGATTCGCGTCGACGGCATAGAGAGCCGCATCGTGGACCGCACCACGACGCCACCGTCGTTCACCGGCCCGCAGGTACAGGTGGTGTGATGGACAACACGGCAGCCAACGCGACCTCTTGGCCGGAGCAGAACCAGGTTTACCTGAGCGCCGAGTTTGCGCGCCTGCGGCAGCGCTTCTCCGACCGCGAGCAACGCGGCGAAGCGGAGACGGCGGAGCTGGAGAAACACGCCGCGGACCTGCGTTCGCAGATGCAGCCGCCACCTGCCATCGATGTACTTGCGGAGCTATTCGCGCTGACCGGCTTCGAGCGTGAGCTCCTTCTGCTGTGCGCGGGGGTGGAGATGGACTCGCGGCTGGCGGAGGCTTGCGCTGAGGCGCAGGGCAATCCGCAGAAGGCGTACGTGGCGTTCGGCCCCGCCATGGCGCTGCTGCCCGACTCGCATTGGGATGCGATCACAACGGCGCGTCCGCTGCGCCGCTTTCGCATGCTTGAGGTGCAACCGGCGAACAACCTGACGTCCGCGCCGCTGCGCATCGACGAGCGCATACTGCACTATCTCGCCGGAGGCAATCTGCCGGATCCGCGGCTGGAATCGCTGGTTCGCTATAGCCCTTATCCGGAGTGGATCGCGGGGGAGCAGCGCGCCATCGCCGAACGCGCCACACGCCTGCTGCGCGGCTACGCGCAATTCGCTCCACTCGTCCACTTCTGCGGTGATGACCCGCTCGGACACGAAGACATTGCGGCGTTTACTGCGCATGAACTGGGAAGGCAGCTCCTCGTGGTGAAGGCCGAAGAGCTGCCGCCTATCGGGCCGGAGTTGGACCAGTTCGTCTTTCTGTTGGAGCGCGAGTTGTTGCTGCTTCCGGGCGCGTTACTGGTGCAGGTTGGATCTGCGGGAATCTCCGCTGCAGCGAGTCATCTGGTCGAGCGGCTGCGTGGACTTGTCTTCCTCGCCACGCGCGAGCCTATTGGATTGACCCGTACGTTCGTTCGCTTCGACGCGAATAAGCCTGGGCCGGTTGAGCAGAAGCAACTTTGGCGCAACGCCCTGGCTGCGGCTGCCGAGTCGCTCAACGGCACGCTGGATGACCTCTCCGAGCAGTTTCGCCTCAGCGCGCGGCTGATCTCCTCGACCGGCTACCTGCTGTCGTTGCAGGAAGGACCGATCGCGGCCGGCGAGGTGTGGGATGCCTGCCGCTCGCTAGCCCGTCCGAAGCTTGAAGATCTGGCACAGCGAATCGTGCCGTGCGCCGGCTGGGACGATTTGATTCTCCCCGATCTGCAAAAGAACACGATGCGGCAACTCGCCGCGCAGGTACGTCATCGCATGAAGGTTTATGAGACCTGGGGATTCGCCGAAAAGGGCCGGCGCGGGCTCGGGGTGAGCGCGTTGTTCACGGGTGTCAGCGGTACCGGCAAGACGATGGCCGCCGAGGTGCTTGCGCGTGAGCTACGGTTGGACCTGTATCGCATCGATCTCTCAGCGGTAGTAAGCAAGTACATCGGCGAGACGGAGAAGAACCTCAAGCAGGTCTTCGATGGTGCCGAAGAAGGCGGCGTGCTGCTGCTCTTCGATGAGGCCGACGCGCTCTTCGGCAGGCGTAGCGAGGTGCGCGACAGTCACGATCGTTACGCCAATATCGAAATCGGTTACCTGTTGCAGCGTATGGAGGCGTACCAGGGACTCGCGATCCTGACCACCAATCTCAAATCATCGATGGACACCGCGTTCCAGCGGCGGCTGCGCTTCACGATCAACTTCCCGTTTCCGGACGCGGCGCAGCGCGAGGCCATCTGGCGCAAGGTCTTTCCGGCGGCGACACCGACCGAGGGGCTCGACCTGAAAAAGCTTGCGCAGCTTAACGTCACCGGCGGCAATATCCGCAACATCGTGCTGAATGCGGCGTTCCTCGCAGCAGAGGCAGGCACGCCGGTCAGCATGGCGAACCTCGCTGAGGCAGCGAAGCTCGAGGCGCAAAAGATCGAGCGCCCGTTATCGGGCGCCGAGACTCGGGGGTGGGTGTGAGCCGCATTCGCGTCCGTATCGACCGGCTGGTATTGCACGGTTTCGGACAGCTCGAAGGCAAGGCGCTCGCCGAAGCCTTGCAGTCGCAGTTGTCCCAGGGTCTCGCAGATGCTACGTCACGCAACGGCTGGGCGCGCTCGCATCGCACACCGGTGTTGAAGCTGGGACACATGCCACTCCAGGCGGGCACGGCGGGTGCAGGCAGTTTCGGCAGGCAGATGGCGAAGGCTGTGGCTAGAGGGTTGAAGCCCTGAGTTACCCCATGATGAGGGCCAAGGTATCGGAGACATCAGCCTTGAGAGGGAAGGCCGCGGCAAAATCTGCGTACCGGCCGCTCCGCATTGGCGACGCTCATGATTCTTCTGAACGCGAGGCCGAACGCGTGGCTGACGAGGTAACATCCGCGTCGTCAGGCAAACAGCACTGGTCGTTTGCCAACATGCGCACGCCCGCGTTCGTGCCGCCTATTGTGCACAAGGTCCTAGACTCTGCCGGTCAGCCTTTGGACAGACCCGCGTTGGACTTCTTCGAGCGGGCGTATGGGCAAATTATTCCCGATGTGCGCATTCACTCCGATAAGACGGCCGCTGCGTCAGCGGAAGCCGTTGGCGCGCGTGCCTACACCGTGGGCAAGCACGTTGTCTTCGGCGAGGGCGAGTATGCGCCGTGCTCGCAGGCGGGGCAGCGCCTTCTGGCGCATGAGTTGACTCATACTCTCCAACAAGACGGCGCGCCGGTGCTGCGGCGTCAGCCCAAGCCGGAAGAGGGCGGCGGCAAAATTCGGCCGCTGGTGCAGAAATTCATTCGCGGCGAAGCTACCGAGCAGGAGAAGCGCACGGTGCGGGATCTGTTGGGGGCCGACCAACTAAGCCCGGAAGAGGTGGACGCCATCAAGCACTATCTTGCGCCCATTGTCGCCGATTGGGCGATGAAGCAGGCGGCCGGAGGCCAACAGGGACAGATCAACATCAACATCGGCGGCCCAATGCGCAATGTGCACACATACTTCAAAGCGAGGCTCAAGCTGAAATTGTCGGGCGCTGCCAAGGTGGTGGGCGGCGGACTGGAAGGCACGCTCGAAACCCTGGTTGAGGTCAATGCCGATAAAGATAGAAAGAAAGTAATCGTCCACATCACGCCGCCCCCGGGCAACACGATGCTCGCGGACCTTGTGCGCGCGAAGGCTTTCCCCAACGGTGAGCTTACCTTCGAATTGGGTGAGACATTCGTTAAAGCCCTGAACACGATCTCAGTTGGGGGCGAGCTGACGATTACCCTCACGGGAAAGAAGGCTTCCAAGGCCGGCGGGCTGGCCATCAGCAGTCCCGATATTCCGGCAGGCGTCGAGCTCGACGTAACCCTGTCGCAATCGGCAGAGAGGCCGAAGTTGGCGCCGGCGACGGGCGATCCTGCACGGCCGCCGATCAAAGCATTTGTGACGGGAGGGGTGATTGCCGATCCCAAGCAGAAAGGCGCCGCTACAACCGTCGGGCTCGACGTTCCGCTCGGGAACGACACAAAAGACCCTCTAAAATACGCCGGATTCGGGCTGAGGGCCGGGGCGGACACGCGCGGCGGCGCCCGATTCGGCGCGGCTGGTTTCGTGGGACTGAATCTGAATCCCGTTGTGTTGCAGCTCGCCTTTGAGGCAGGCATCGCCAGATTCCCCGGGAGTGAGACTCCCGCGGGAAGCGGTGCTCGGGCCGGAGGCTACTTCGGAGCAGAGGCGAGCGTGGGGGTACGCGTCACGAAACGCGTTGAGGTGATGGCGTTGGCTTCGCTGATCGGCGGTCTGAGCGACCGCGATCTGGGGGGTGCAGGTTCCGTGCAGTTAGGCGCGGGGTTCACGTTCTGAGGGAAACATGAGGTTCGCAAGTCGATCAGGTCGCAACGCTTCGATGACGCCCCACAGCGCCACTGGGCAGCGTTTTCCCTCGGCTCAGGTTAGTTCGCTCGGCAAGCCGCTGGAACCGGAGACTCGCGGATATTTCGAGCGCCGCTTCGGTCACGATTTCAGCCGGGTGCGCGTTCATGCGGACGCGGCTGCCGCTAGCTCGGCGAGGTCGGCCGCTGCGATGGCCTACACTGTCGGACACGAAATTACATTTGGCGCCGGGATGTACAACCCGAAGTCGCAGTCCGGCAAGAGGCTGCTCGCGCACGAGCTTACGCACATCGTGCAGCAGGAGAATCCATCCCGCCGAAGCGCGCACGAGAGCCAATACGAATCCGAAGCCGCTCATGCAAGCGATCGAGCGATCCGGGGAGAACACGCGAACGTGGCGCTGGCGGCGCCTGTCTCGATGCAGCGGCAGGGATTACCTGGAGCAGCGCAGCATAGTGATCTGACCAGATCAGCATCGCCCTTGTTGGCAGCGGCGATCGGCTCGGCGACGCTGGATGGCTTCGCCACGGGAAAGGCCGATCTCTCCGGCGCCAACCAGGCCAGGTTGGACCAGACTGCCGAGACCATAATGAAGCTGCTCAATAAATATCCCGCGTCCAAGATTCGCGTGATCGGCTACACCGACGCGGTGGGGCAAGAGAAGGACAACCAGGCGCTTGGACAGGCGCGTGCCGATTCTGTGCAAGCTGCTTTGCAGGCGCTCGGCATCCCGCAGGCCGCCATTCAGACCGAAAGCCGAGGCGCCAGCGACTTGCTGGTCAAGACGAACAAGGCCGAGCCGCGCAACCGCCGAGTGCAAGTTTTCTTTGAGCCATCCACGCTCTTGCGTGGGGCGATGTCGCAGGGTCTGACCTTATCGCCTGGTTCTCTGTCGGCTGGTTCGGCACAACCAACTCAGACGTTTAGCACCGGCAAGGGCCTGCCGGGGCTCGACGATATCTGCATTCAGGATCCAACCTTGTGCTACGGACGGGGTCAAGGTACGTCCGGAGGGCCAAGCCTGCCGCCTGCCGCGCTCAAGCCGATCCCGGACAACACGCCTTTCAATCTTATGGACATCCCCGGCGCGAACGAGCCGTACATTAGTCACGGCCGCAGTCCGCAGGAAGGTGGCGACCTGAGGCAGACGTGGGCTCGACTTTACTGGAAATACAAAAATTTGGGGTTGTCCGAGGAGCTGGCGGCCAAAGCCGCGAATTCAGAATTGTCGTCGACCGCCGGCCAGGAGCAAAGCCGCGATAACCCGAACGCCGCCGACCGCCTCGATGCGCAGATGAAGCAGGCCTATCCCAGCGCAACAACTGTGGGGCCGGCCAACATTACGCTGTTCAAGTTTTGAAATGGGCACCTCTCCTATTTCGCCACGGCTCGTCAGGGGCGGCATCGTCACCCTCGATCCGAATACGTCTGCGCTCAAAAGCGTCATCGCCCTGCAGTACAACCCGGATTCGCTGAGCCGCACACTGCAGATTCAGGCCGTGCAGGGCGCGCAGGACGGAACCCGTGTCGATGCGCTGCGGCTGCGCGGGCCGGCGGTCGAGACCATCAAAATCGAAGCCGAACTGGATGCCACGGATCAATTAGAGCACCCTAAGCAGTTTCCCATCGCCGCGCAACTCGGGTTGCATCCGCAATTGGCACAACTGGAGATGCTGGTCAATCCCACTGTCGAGACGCTGATGGCTGACGACAGCATGGCGAATGCCGGCACGCTGGAGATCATTCCGCTGGAGCAGCCGCTCACATTGTTCGTCTGGAGCAAAATGCGCGTGGTTCCGGTGCGCCTGACCGATTTCTCGATTACCGAGGAAGCGTTTGATCCCAACCTGAATCCCATTCGTGCCAAGGTTAGCCTCGGCATGCGCGTGCTGAGCGTGGACGACCTCGGCTTCAGTCATCCCGGCGGGCACATGTTCATGAGCTATCTGACCAACAAGGAACAGTTGGCGTCGAAGGCAACGTCGGTCGCGATCTCGGTTCTTGGCCTGGGAGGCTTGCCATGAAATCCCCACTGCAAGCGCTGATTCAGATGGGCGTAGTGCCTACGGTCACGTTCCCGGCCGATAGCCGCTATTACGGAACGGGCACACTGACGTACGTGAACCCGGCGGGCGAGGCGATCGCCTATCTGGCGCGGAGAATCGTGCCGCAACCGGGCGCTCCCAATTTTGCCACCGTCGCGCGGCACACGGTGAGGCAGGGCGACCGAGTTGATTTGATCGCTGCGAAATATCTCGGCGATCCGCTCATCTTCTGGCTGATCTGCGATGCGAACGGCGCCATCGATCCGGGCGATCTTGTCGCCACACCGGGCAAAGTGCTGAACATCACGACGCCACAGGGCGTTCCGGGAGGCCCGAATGCTCGATAGCGTGCAGCTTCGCCTGTTCATCGGGCCGATCGTCCCGCTCACGCCGCCGCGTGAGGTGATGGACGCCCTCTCGGAAGTTGAGGTGAAGGTGGTCGATGTGGGTCAGAGCGGCTTCAAGCTGACGTTCAGCATCGATAAGCAATCGCCCTTGCAGATTCTCTTTCTACTGACAGGCGGCATGCCGCTGTTGTTCATGCGCGTGGTTATTGCAGTTGTCGTGAATGGAACGACCAACGTGCTGATCGACGGTGTCATCACGGACAACAACATCGCTCCCGGCGATAAGGGTTCGAACTCGACGCTCACACTGATGGGCAAAGACCTGACGGCGCTGATGGACCAGTCGAAGTTCAGCGGCTTTCCGTTTCCTGCGCTGCCGGCGGAGGCACGGATTGCACTCATGCTGCTGAAGTACGCCGTCTTTGGCGTGGTGCCGCTGGTCATTCCCAGCGTGCTGCTGTTCGTTCCGTTGCCCATCGACCAGATACCGAGTCAGCAGGGCACTGACCTGGAGTACATTCGCTATCTCGCCGACCAGGCGGGCTATGTCTTCTACATCGATTTCGGGCCAACCCCCGGCGTGAGCAAGGCGTATTGGGGCCCGCAGGTCAAGGTGGGCAACCCGCAGCCGGCGCTAAACACCGACTTTGATGCATACACCAATGTTGAGAGCCTGCGCTTCTCGTTCGACCAGGAGAAGAACAAGATCCCGCTGATCTACATCTACAACTCGCAAACGGGCGTCAGCTTCCCGATTCCGCTGCCGCCGATCACGCCGCTGAATCCGCCGCTGGGCCTGATTCCGCCGCTGCCCACCAACCTGATCCCGCCCGATCTGAGCCCTATGGGCGACGATCTCTCGAAGAGGCCGATCCCGCAGGCAATCATGATGGGCCTGGCGCGCGCGGCGCAAAATGCCGAGGCGGTTTCCTGCGAGGGCTCGCTCGACGTCACACGCTATCGCAATGTTTTGCGGGCCCGCCAACTGGTGGGAGTGCGCGGCGCCGGCCCCGCCTTTGACGGCCTCTATTACGTCAAAAGCGTCACCCACAAAATCAAGCGCGGCGAGTACAAACAGGATTTCTCGCTGACGCGCAACGGACTGGTTTCAACGGTACCGACGGTGAATTTATGAGTAATGACAGTGCTTCGGCAGGGAGCAACCCAAGGCGCTTTTACGGCAAGTACCGCGGACTCGTGGTCGAAAACGTTGATCCTGAGCAGATCGGACGCGTGATGGTGCAGGTGCCCGACGTGTTGGGTGCCATTCCATCCAGTTGGGCGATGCCCTGCGTTCCGGCTGCGGGCACTCAGGCAGGATGCTTCATCGTGCCGCCTATTGGGTCCCAGGTGTGGATCGAGTTCGAGCAGGGCGATCCGGATTATCCCATCTGGACGGGCGGATTTTGGGGGCTGGTCGCAGATGTGCCGATCTTCGCCACCGCGCCGCCGGCAATTCCACCGGGACAGAATATCGTGCTGCAAACCACCGGGCAGAACATGATCATGGTCAGCGATGCTGCGCCTACGCCGGGTTCGGGCGGCATCGTTCTGAAGAGTACGACCGGCGCAATGATCATTGTCAACGACACCGGCATTTACATCAGCAACGGCCAGGGGGCCACGATCACCATGGTGGGGCCTACAGTCGATGTCAATGCCGGCGGATTAACCGTGATCTGACGAGGACAAAATGCCGGAGCCGATTCTTCACATGGGAGCGACAGTACTCTGCTCGCACGGCGGACAGGCGGTACCGACGGCGCCAAGCCCGGTGGTGCTGGTTTCCGGCATGCCGGCCGCGACCATCGCCGCGCCATATGCCGTTGCGGGATGCGCCTTCGTCCCGCCCGCGGGCAATGGTCCCTGTGTGACCGGGCAGTGGGTGACCGGCGCCGTGCGCGTGCAGTCCCAGGGGCAGCCGCTGGCCATTATGAGCGGTGCGTCAATATGCACACCGACGGGAACTCCCTTGGTGCCCGTCAGCGCGCAGACGAGGGCATTGGCCACATAGGGGCGACCTAGGAGCGAAATGAGCACCAGCGTCAATTTTCCGTACCAGTTCGACGGGCGCGGCCGCACCAAGGACGCCCTTGCCGACTACGTGCGTCAACTGGTGGAGCAGTTGCTGTTCACCTCGCCCGGTGAGCGCGTAAACCTGCCCGATTTCGGCAGTGGTCTGCTGCAACTGCCCTTCACT
>DASVGP010000221.1:0-60000 GCA_036379475.1 Bryobacteraceae bacterium
TTATCTCGGATAGCGCCGTGCGCATGCGAGCCTTAATCGACGACCTTTTAACTTATTCGCAGGCCGGCAGCGAACCCGCTTCCCAGCAGATCGTGGATTTGAACGTTGTCCTTTCCTGGGCGCTCGAAAATCTCCGCGAAAGCATTGAGAGATCCGGTGCGGTGATCACTTCCTGCACGCTTCCATCCGTTGCCGGTGATGAGCCGCAACTCGGTCAGGTTTTTCAAAACCTGATCGGAAACGCGATCAAGTATTCCCGGCCTGGCGTGCAGCCGGTCATCGAGATCACCGCATCTCAGAAAGCAGACGAGTGCGTAATCGCCATTCGGGATAACGGACTCGGCATTGATAACGAGTATTTCCATCAGATTTTTGCTCCCTTCAAGCGGCTCCACGGCCGAGATATTCCCGGAACCGGCATCGGGCTCGCGATGTGCCGGCGCATTATCGAAGCGCATGGCGGCAGAATCTGGGTGGAATCCGTCGCCGGCCAAGGCTCCACTTTTTCTTTCAGTTTCCCCGCCCTTATCTGCTGATTTGAGTGGTGGGGCAGACCATCGTTGTTCGTGGTCTGCCAGGCTTCAGCGGTATTGACAGACGACAAAAACCGATCGTCTGTCCCACCCCAATTTCCGATTCAGGCGACCTTGGGGCGATAGCTCGCCGGTGCGCTCGTTACCAGCCGCCCATGCTGCACGCCTTTGGCGCCGATCAGCGTGTCGGCGAGCTTCCGCACCGAGTTTGATTGGCCTTTCAGAATGATCACTTCGAGGCAAGTGTCGTGGTCCAGATGCGCGTGTGTCGTGCAGATCACCAGATCGTGATGCTCATGTTGGAGATCCATCAGTTTTTCCGGCAGCAAACGCGAATGATGATCGTAAATGAGCGTAACGGTGCCGACTACGGGAGCTTGCGGGTCCTCGACGGCAGCTCCCGCGAGGCGGTCCCGGATCAAATCACGAAACGCTTCGGAGCGATTCGTATATCCCTGCTTCGCAATGAAGCGGTCGAAGCGCGCCAGCAGATTCGCATCGAGCGCAATTCCGATGCGGCTGAGAAAGCTCATAACGCTCCCAGCGTATCGCGACTAACAGAACTGCGACCGTCAGGGAGCAGAAGGCACTGAACCCGAGCAACGCTGGAATCGATCATAGGAAAACTCGACGATCACCGTCGTTTTCCCCACCAGCTTCACATGCGAAAGCGACCAGCTATGCGACGGCATCCAGAATCCGTCGAACTTAGCGTAGCGTGCGTCCACTTCCGGCTTGCCCACCCAGAACGACACGCTTTTCGCCAGCTTCCCTTTGATTTCCCGCACCGCATACGATTGCGCATCTACCCAGGCCTTACCCAGCACCAGATATTGGCTGTTTCTTCTGGGAGAGAGCTGCAGTATGTAGCAGCGGCGGCCGTCGAGAACGTCTTCACCGAGCAGCGCGAAACGGTAATTGGTGCGATCGATGTTGCCTTGCTCTTCCTGCTTTCGCGTTGTCGGCTCCGATTGGACCAGGGCGTTGAGCGCACGGCGGGCCAAAAACTCGGCGTGCTGTGTTGAGATGAGTTTGAAACGTTTTCCCGAGGCCCGGCTCATGGTGACGCGATACTTCATGACCATATCGTTGCTCAGATGCGAGTTGTGCAGAGTATAGATGCGTGTGCCCGTATAACCGCACATGCTGGCATTTTGCCGGGCGCTCCGCTGCTGCATTTTGTTGACGATCGACTTGAGATCGGTGCCCGGGATGGCTGCTCCCGCAACGGTCGCCCCCGTCAGAAACAGAAATAGGCCGGCCCTCATATGTATTGGACGGGAAAAGCCCGTTTACAGCACAGTCATTCCCGCGTCTCTGTGTCAGCATCGGATCATGGAGGCGACACACAGCCCGGAAGCGCACCCCCATCATAAGCTGGACGCGACAGCCGTAGGGCTGAGAACCGTCGCTACCATCGAAGCCATAAAAGGCATCTCGGTTCTGGTGCTCGGGGTGGTGCTTCTGTTTGTTCATCAGCATGCCGAGCAGTTCTCCGAAAGCCTGCTCTATCACCTGCGCATCGATCCCGACCGCAAGCTGGCCCAGCTCTTCCTCAAAGGAGCCTCGCAGGTCAACGACATGCGCCTGTGGACCATCGCGATTGCGGCTGTGGCCTACGCCTGCGTCCGCTTCACCGAAGCTTACGGCCTGTGGCATAGGAGGGCCTGGGCCGAGTGGTTCGCCATCTTTTCGGGATTTCTGTATCTGCCCTGGGAGATCCTCGCCATTGTGAAGCGGACCGACTGGGAAACCATCAGCGTCCTCTGCATCAATCTGGTGGTCATTCTTTACATGGGGGGAGTTCGTTTTCTGGAGATGCGCAAAGCCAAGCGAGAGCGGGAAATGCGCGATCGGGAGCACCGCGCGGCCCAAGTGCCCTGACTACGCCTGTACGCGTACAATCGCTCCGATGCCCAGCGCGCGGAGAGACTCTTCCACTTTCGCCGCGTCCCCCACCACCATCCAGAGCATCCGGCGCGGATCGATCAGGTTTTTGGCACAGGACTCGATCCCGGCCGGCGTCAGCGCCTCCACCTGGCTGACGTAGGTGTCGTAATAGTCCAGCGGCAATCCAAGCTGCAGCAGGTCTCCGAGCAGATTCCCGATCGAATTCATCGTCTCGTGCGAACCAGGCAGTTCCAAAATCTGCTGGCGTTTTACTTTTTCCAGTTCCTCGCTGCGTATGGGCTTTACGCCGCTCATTCCGAATAATTCGGCCATTATTTCGGAGAGCGAATCGGCGGTCCTGTCCGCCTGGACCGAAGCATAGGCGAGAAGCGGCCGCTGCGCGCGGGCCTTGTAGAGAACGGATGCCGCGCCGTAAGTCCAGTGCTTTTCCTCCCGCAGATTCATGTTCAAGCGCGCGCCGAACGTGCCGCCGAAGATATTGTTCATGGTTTCGATGGCGGCCTCATTGCGTGCCTCAGGCGGTGGTGCGATGCCGCCGGCAATTACGATCGATTGCGGCGCATCCGGCTTATCGATGAGATAGATCGCCGGATTTTCCGGCCGGGCTATAATCGGCAAGTTTTTCGACGGTGCCTGACCGCCTCGCCATTCCCCGAACAGCGCTTCCAGTTTGCGTTTGATCTCTCCCAGCGTCGTATCGCCGACGATAATCAGCGTGCTGTTCTCCGGTTGGAACCATTGCGCGTGAAAAGTGGACATCTCCTCGCGCGCGAGCTTCCCGAGCGATTCCTCGGTTCCCGAGCCGGTCAGCGGCACTCCATATGCGTGCGCCGGTCCGAATAGAATCGGAGGCAGCGCCCGCAAGGCCATTTGCAGCGGCGTGGCTTTCTCATTCGCAATCGCCGCAAGCTGTAGCGTTCGCTGCCGCTCGAAATCGGCCTGCGGGAAAGTGGGATGCAAGATTATGTCGGCATAAATGTCCAGCGCCTGGTCTAGTGTTTCCCGCAATGCGGAGAGATAGACACTGGAGATGTCGAGATTGCAGCCGGCGCTGAGCTGCGCGCCCAGGCTCTGCACTTCGTCGCTGATTTCGAGTGCGCTACGCCGCTTCGTCCCTCCCGTGAGTAGGGCGCTCGCCAGCCGCGCCGTTCCCGGAGACGCAAACTGGTCGGCCGCATAGCCGGAATCCACTTCCAGCCAGAAATTCACCACCGGAACTTCGTGCCGCTCGGCCAGCAGAATCTTCAAGCCGTTTCCGAGCCGATCCTGCTGCACCGGAGGGAGCCTCAAATCGTGCGCCGGGCCGATCGCGGGGGCCTGCCTTGCTTCCTTCGCGGGTGCGACCGGTCTCGCCGCCCGGAGCGGCAGTACTTCCAATGCATAAACGCCATCGGAAAGCCAGACCCGCGCCGCGTGCCTCACGTCTTCCTTAGTTGCGCTTTCGAAATCGGCGAGCCGGCGCTTGTACGCGTGCGGTGTATCCGCGTATGTCTCGCTGGTCGCCAGAATATCCGACTTGCCCCCAAATCCGCCGATGCGCTCGATCCCGCGTACAAATCCGGCGTAGCTCACGGTCTTGATGCGCTCCAGTTCGTGTGCATCGGGACCGTCCTGAAGAAAGCGGTCCATCTCTTCGTCTAATGCTTCTTCTACGCGCCGCGGTTCCACCCCTTGCCGTTCGGTTGCGATGACGGCAAACTGGCTGCCGATTTCCCGCTCGTCCACATAAGCCGCGACCTGTGTGGCGATCTGGTCGTCGTAGACCAGACGCTTATACAAACGCGAATTCTTGCCGTATGAAAGAACGCCGGCGGCCAGGCGCAAACGATGCAGATCGGTCGCCCCGTAGCCCGGCACGTTCCAGATCTTGTAAATCCGCGCTTGCGGCACCCGATCCTGAGCCGATTCGCGGTGCTCGCCAGTCATCTTTGCGATCCAGGAACGCTGGCGCGCAACCGGAGGCCCCGGAGCGATGGCTCCGAAATAGCGCTCCGCCCGGTCGCGCGCTTCTTGAGCCGCAATATCGCCGGCGATCGCGATCACCGCGTTCGATGGCGTGTAATACGTGTGGAACCATTCGCGAACGTCTTCGAGCGACGCCGCCTCCAGATCGTCCATCGAGCCGATCACCGTATGCGCGTACGGATGCGCGGCCGGATACGTGGCCTTCACGATCAGCTCCTCTGCTATGGCGTAAGGCTGGTTGTCTCCCTGGCGTTTCTCGTTTTGCACCACGCCACGCTGAAGGTCGAGCACCTCCTGGCTGATGGTGTGCGAAAAGTGCCCCATGCGGTCGGATTCGGCGAAAAGCGCGAAGTCGAGCGCGGAGCTGGGCACGTTTTGAAAATAGTTGGTGCGGTCTTCGTTCGTGGTGCCATTCAGACTGGTGGCACCGATCTTTTCCAGCGCTTCGATATAGCTGCCCGGCAGATGCTCGCTACCGCCGAACATCAGGTGCTCGAAAAGATGCGCAAATCCGGTCTTTCCCGCCTTCTCGTTCTTCGAGCCGACGTGGTACCAGACATTGACGGCCACGATGGGCGTCTTGCGGTCCTCGTGCACCAGCAGCCTGAGGCCGTTATCTAAGATGAATTCTTCGCAGGAAATTTCTAGATCGGAAAAGCGCAAACCGTCACAATAGCAAACGCGGCGGGCTATTGTGCCGCGGGTTTCCGCACGTACTGGATCGAACTGTCGGCGAGCGCGATCTCCACCCGCCGGTTCTGAGCTCGCGCCGCCGCGGAATCTCCCGGAACCAAAGGATTCTTCTTGCCAAAGCCCTTCACCGTCATAATGGACGGGTCGAGTCCCGCCTGGGCGAGGTAGTCCTTCACCGCCTTCGCCCGCTGGACCGAAAGCTTCTGGTTATATTCCGCCGTGCCGATGTCATCGGTATATCCGTAAATCGAAAGCCCGTAGCCCTTGGAAACCAGCAAAATTCCCGCGATCCGGCTCAACAACTCGCGGTCCTTTTCGTTCAGTGTGGCGCTGTTGAAAGCGAAGCGGAAATTGGCGTCCTGCAGAACCATCACCATGCCGTTGGGCGTGCGGCGCGTCGGCACGACGCGGTTCAAAGCTTGCTGCATCTGGTCCAGTTCCCGCTTGCGCTCCTCGCGCATTTTGAGCATTTGCGCCTGAGCGTTTTGGGCCTTTTGCGCCGCCTGTTGCGCTTTGGCTAGCGCTTGCGATCGGCCGGCGATTGCCGCCTGTTTGGCTACTTCGGCCTGAAGGCGGCCGGCATTCGCGGCCTGCTTTTCCGCCTCGGCCTGTTGGCGGCCCATAGCCGCGGCCTCGGCTTGCATCTTTGCCTGTTGCGCCTGTTTGTTCGCGGCCAGCGCCGCCGCCGATTCCCGCTGCGCCAACTGGGTCGCGCTGTCTACACGCGCGCTGAGCGTGTGCAAATCCGCGCGCATGCTCTTCAGACTCCGATAGCCGGCGAGCGAGAGCACAATCAGCGCGGCACAAAATACCGCGGCAAGCACGCCAACGGCAATCGTCAGGCGTTTCAAACTTCAATTCTATCGCCCAGCGGGAGCTCCCGGCGTCGATGCGAGCTACGTGTTCGCCAGGAAACCAAAGGAAAGTAAAGAGAAATAAATGTTCAAAATAACGAAAGTTCGTGTAAGATATCCCTAAACGGCTGGACGAGGTGGGGTTGTCCACGAACGATGAAGACTTGTGGGTGCGGCATGTCTAGAGAAGCGCCTAAACGATTGCTTGCGGAAGAACGACGGCGGGAAATCCTCGGTGTTCTGGGTCAGAACGGCCGTATCACCGTCGATGAAGTAGTTAAGCGTTTCGGCATTTCCGCGGTCACGGCGCGCGGCGACCTCGACGCCCTTTCGGTTACCGGCGCGCTGGTGCGGTCGCATGGCGGGGGCATCAAGCCGCTTACAGCCGGCCCGGAACATCCGCTGCGGCTGCGCGAAAGCATGCACCGGCCGGAAAAGATGCGCATTGCGCAAACCGCCCGGGAGTTGATCCAGCCAGCGCAAACCGTTATCCTCTGCAGCGGCTCGACTTCGGCCGCGCTGGCGGGGCAGATCGGGAAAAGCGGGCCGGAAAATATTTCTGTGATTGCCTACTCGTTGAACGTGGCGGTCAAGCTCGCCGATGCGCCCACCCTCACCCTGATCATGCTCGGTGGCTTTCTGCGCCAGCCCTCGACGGCATTTGTGGGCCCGCACGCTGAGCAGATGATGCACTCGCTGCATGCCGACCATTGCTTCCTGAGCACCGTTGGGCTCGACCCGGAGATCGGTCTGACTACCATCGACATCATGGAGGCGCAGCTCAACCGCACCATGATCGAGTCTGCGGCCGAAGTTACCGTGCTAGCCGATTCCAGCAAGTTCGGCCTGCGCAGCCTTTCGGTGATCTGCGATTTCCACTCCGTTCACCGCGTCATTACCGACGACGCGGCCCCAACCTCCGAGGTGGAGAAACTCCGCGCGCACGGGGTCGAAGTGATTCTGGCGTAGCGACGAGCCGGATTCCATTCCTGGAAGCCAATACCCTTTCTGGCGGCCGAGATTCGTGGTAACGCTTGCGACCCATTTTGGTTTCGCCATTGATTCCCCCAGAAAAACACGATTGAAAGCGCTTGCAACAAGCTGTACAATCTCAACCAGTGTTCCCTCGGATACTCCGGGGGGAGAAGGGGTAAGGCTATGTTGAAGGCATTCGCAATGCCGGTGGTCCTCCTGCCGGCGGCGGTGGCGACGTTTCTGTGTTCGCAACCGGCACAGGCGCAGGAATTAGGAAACGTTTCGGGAGTGGTGACCGATACCTCCGGTTCGGTGATCCCGGGCGCGCAGGTAAAGGTGACTAACGAGCAGACGGACGTCACCAGAAACTTTGTGACGAATTCGTCGGGGCATTACAACGCCCCCGACCTCGTAATCGGCAAGTACACCATCGCGATCTCTGCTAAAGGCTTCAAGACCTACCGGCAGACCGGAATCCCGGTGAACGTCAATGCGAATTTGCGCATCGACGCGAGCCTTCAGGTCGGAGGCGTGCAGCAGACGGTTGAGGTGCAGGCAAACGCCGTACAGATTCAAACGGAGGATGCCACGGTGGGCCAGGTCGTAAACAGTACCCAGATGGAGAACCTATCCGTAAACGGAAGAAACTTTACCTCGCTGGCGGCCTTGGTTCCGGGGGCCTCCTCGACTCAGCCCTCGATGAACACACCGGTGGGAGTAACCTCGAACACCAGCATTGAATTCAACGGCATGCGCCAGAGCAACAATGTTTGGCGCATGGACGGGCAAGAGAATTATGACCGAGGCTGCGGTGGCTGCGTGGTAGTGCTGCCGTCGATGGAAGCGATTGCCGAGTTTCGTGTGCAGACGGCCGATACCAAAGTAGGCACCGGATTCGGCGATGCCGGCGAGATCAACGTCGTGACGAAATCGGGTACGCGCCATTTTCATGGAGAGCTCTGGGAGTTCTTCCGCAACGACAAGCTGGACGCGAACACTTTCTTTAACAATCTGAACGACCAGCCTAAGGCTCCGCTTCGGTTCAACGTTTATGGTTGGAACCTGGGCGGACCGTTTTTTATTCCGAAGCTGTATCCTCTCAAAAAGTCGAAAACCTTCTTCTTCTTTAATGAAGAATGGCGCAAATTACGCGAGTCCAGCGGCTTCAACGTGCCGACTTTCAGCGCTGCCGAGCGAACCGGTGATTTCAGCGCGCTTGGGAAGCCGATCATCGATCCGACAACGGGCAAGCAGTTCCCCGGAAATGTCATTCCTGCGGGAGACCTCGATCCGAATGCCCTGATCCTGGCCCAGCCGAATTTGCTCTTCCCGCTGCCTACAAACCCCAACGGCAACTACACGCAATCCTTCAGCGTACCCACCGATCTGAGGGAGGAGATCGTCCGCGTGGACCAAACCATCACAGATAAGGAACAGGCCTTTGTTCGCTACATCCAGGAAACGAACAATCAGAATTTCACGAACAATCTGTGGTCGAGCAGCAGCTATCCGACGACAACGACATTGCTGGTGAACAAGCCCAAGCTCCTCTATGCTCATCTGACTTCGATCCTGTCGCCGACGACGGTAAATGAAGCTTCTTTGGGTTATACAGACCAGCCGCTGAACCTCAGCTTAAATGGCAATTATCAACGCCCCGCCGGATTGAACATTCCCCTCTACTTCGGCAATGCCAACACTGCCAATAAAGTCCCTAACCTGGCTATGCAGCAAACCGGCGTCAATATCGACACCGCCTCCTGGCCCTGGGTAAACGAGCTTGAGACCTGGACGATACAGGACAACATCAGCATGGTCCGGGGCAACCACACGTTCACGTTTGGCGGCATTTGGATGCACTTCGATAAGCAGCAGGATCTGTTCGGGCCGACGCAGGGCGCCTATACGTTTAACGGCAACTACACAGGCTTCGATTTCGCCGACTTCTTGCTCGGCGATGCCTATGAATACCAGCAGTTACAACAGCAAACCGAGCCTAACTATCTCAGCCGCAGCGCGGCACTCTTTGCCGGCGACACTTGGCGGGCAACTTCGAAGTTGACCCTTACTCTAGGTGTTCGATGGGATGCCTTTCCGCATGCATATACGGAGAAAAACGACGTCTCGTCCTTCTATCTCAACTTATATAATCCGGCCGATGCTCCGGCGATCGATTCGACCGGCCGCATTGTCCCGAATACCGGTAATCTGCTGAACGGCATCGGCATCGCAGGTAAGAACGGTATTCCGCGAGGGCTGGTTCAGAATCACTGGAATATCTTTGAGCCACGAGTTGGCATTGCATGGCGGCCGTTCGACGCCAATACAGTCATCCGGACCGGGTTCGGCATGTATTACGAGCGCGTTCAGGGTAATGACATCTACAACGTCGCTCCCAATCCGCCTTTCAGCAACACGGCGACGCTTTTTAATTCAACGACGGGAATTCCGAGCGATTTACTGAGCAATCCGGGTGGAGGCTCGACCGCGATTATTCCGGCCAGCCTTCAGGTATACAATCCGGCATATCCGACTTCGTCCACCACGCAATGGAATTTCGGCATTGAGCACCAGCTTGCGTCCAACGTTGTTGCGAACGTGGCGTATGTCGGGACAAAAGGGACGCATCTCTCCGACAACCGGAACATTAACCAGCCATACCCGGCCGGAGCGGCGCAAGTGCAAGCCGGAACAGCGAATGTCAATCAGGTCCGGCCTTTCCTCGGCTATGCCAATATCGATCAATACTATAACGGAAGCAATTCCAGCTATAACTCGCTGCAGGCAAGTCTGCGCGCAAATGCTTTCCACGGTTTGACGCTGCAGGCTTCTTACACTTATTCCCACAGCATTGATGATGTGGATGGCGATGTCCCTGGAAACGCACACCAGGATGCCTACGCGCCCTATCTGGAATACGGGAACTCCGGCTTCGACCGCCAGCAGATACTCATTTTGAGCTATATCTATGACCTTCCTTCTCCCTCGCAACAGGCGGTTGTGAAAGCCGTCCTGGGTGGGTGGGTGCTGTCCGGCATCAGCACGTTCGAGACGGGAACCCCGATCAATATCTCGCTTCCGGGCGATAACGCGTTTATCGGCGGCGCTCCTTACCGGCCCGACTTAGTTGGCGACCCCACGATGGGAGGCGGCTCACGTGAAGAATGGTTTAATCCCGCGGCTTTTGCGCAGCCGCCGCTAGGTGCGTTCGGCAACGCGGGACGGAACGTGGTGCGCGCAGCGGGAATCAACAACACAGATGCCTCGCTGTTCAAGAATTTTCCGCATATTCTGGGAACCGAGAGCAGCGGCCTGCAGTTCCGCGCGGAGTTCTACAATATTTTCAATCACACGAATTTCAGCAGTTTTGGCACCACCTTCGGTTCGCCGAATTTTGGACAGGCGACCGCGGCACGTGACGCGAGGACGATTCAGCTCGGGTTGCGGCTGTCCTTCTAACGGGCGGCTCGCGGCGCTCATTCTCTTGTTTGCGGCGCTTGGAAGCGCTTCGGCGCCGCAAACCCTCTCTGAACTCGAAGCCGCGGCGCGCCGCGCTCCTGGCAACACGCACATTCAGTTCAACCTCGGACTGGCTTTCGTGCGCAGCGGCCGGCTGAAAGAAGCGATTGCGCCGCTGAAGAAGGCCGCGCGCGATCCGGCGCTTGCTTCCCAGGCTCACTTCCTGCTCGGAGCGGACTATTTCGAATCCAAAAAGTACGGCGAGGCGGTTGCCGAACTCAGCGGTCTCGCGGATTCCAAGCACGCACAACGCGTGCTGTACATGATCGAAGAAAGCAACCGCCGCACCGGCCATGTCAAGCAGGCCGAAGCGGCATTTCACCAGCTCCTCACCCGATTTCCGGATTCGGCTTGGCTGGATTACCTGATGGGCAATGCTTATGAAGATCAGAAGCAGTTCGGCAAAGCGATCGCGTCATACAAGCAGGCGCTGAAGAAAGACCCCCAATTTCCGGATGCCGATTTCGCGATCGGATACATTTATTGGGTTCAGCATGATACCGGCGGCGCGCGCGAGTGGCTGGAAAAGGAGGCGCGGCGAAGCTGCAGTTCGCTGGCGGACTATTATCTGGGCGAAATGGACCGTTCGAGTGGTGACCTGCGCCAAGCCGCGGCACGCTACCGGCGGGCGCTGCAATGCGATCCGTCCAACAGCGAAGCTCATCTGCGGCTGGGGATCGTGCTGGCGGATCAAAGGCAATATAAAGAGGCGATTGCCCAGTTGAAACAAGCGATTCGCCTTGACCCGAAGGGATCCTCTGCTCATTACCATTTGGCGCAAGTTTACAGCGAGATGGGGAGGACCGCCGAGGCGAACGCCGAATATAAGAAGGTACGCGCCATCCTGGCCGCGAAAGACAAAGGCGTGCCGGTAACGGGTATGGCGGCGCCGCAGTGAAAGCCGTATGCTTCCAGGCGTTCGCCGCTTATCTATGCGTCGCGTGCGGCGTCTCTTATGCCCAGAAATATGTTGGGAGCGCCGCCTGCGCAGCGTGCCACGAAACCGAATACAAGGAGCAAACCGCCTCGCGCATGGCGCATGCTCTGCGCCCCATTGAAGGCAGTTTGATCGGCGAGATCATGCTGAAGCAGGGGCACTCGCCGGATGGCCGTCTCACGTACGGACAAAGCGCGAACGGAATCGTGGTTCGGGAAAAAGGGTTTCCGGATACCGTCACGCTGAAGTGGGCGTTTGGAACCGGAAAGGGAAGCACGGCCGTCGGGCTGCTGGACGGCCAATACATCGCCCATCGTTTTTCCTACTATTCACAGTTAAAAGGCTTGGCGGTGACGTTTGGCCATCCGCCGCATCCCACATCGCCGATCACCGAGCTGGGTGTGCTGCAAGACTCGCGAACGATTTTCCGCTGCTTCAACTGCCATGGTACAAACGCCCGAGTGGGACCAAACGGACCGGTTTTGACCCGATATATGCCGGGCGTTCAATGCGAGCGATGCCATGGCCCCGGCGGCGCGCACGTCAAGGCCGTGAAAGGGGGCGCATCTCCGCAGGCGATTCGAAGCACCATCCTGAACCCCGGCCGCTTCAGCCCGAAAGCGCTAATCGAGTTCTGCGGGCAATGCCACCGGCTGCCCGAGCCGGATATGGGGACTCGGCCGGAACTGGTGAACCCTGTGAGCGTGCGATTCGCCCCCATCGGGTTGCTGGCCAGCCGCTGCTTCCGGTTCAGTCAGAAGATTTCCTGCCTTACCTGCCATAACCCCCACGAAAATCCGGCCCCCAGAACGGATATGTCGTATACGCGCGCGTGTTTGGCATGCCATGCCGACGATCCAGCGCCTGAGAAACTATGCCGGCGCAAGGAGAAAGAGAATTGTCTGCCGTGCCATATGAAGCAAGCTTTTATCGGGCCGTATTTGCAGTTCACCGACCACCGGATTCGCGTGTACCAATAACCAGATAAGCCACAGCTCCATCGACCTGTGGTAGCACCACAGGGAATGTGCCATACTGTGGCCATGTCACAGGAGAAGCTCGATCTCCTGCAAGGGACTCTCGACGTGATGGTCCTGCAAACCCTTGCTGTTATGGGCGCGCAGCATGGTTACGGGATCGCCCGCCGCATCGAGCAGGTGAGCGGCAACCAGGTTCTGCTGAACCAGGGGACGATTTACGCCTCGCTCGTGCGCCTGCAGCAGCGCGGCTGGATTTCCGCCGCGTGGGGAACCTCCGACAACAATCGCAAAGCGAAGTTCTACGCGCTGACGAAAGCCGGCCGCAAGCAACTCGCCACGGAAACGGCGCACTGGGAGCGTTTATCCGGCGTCATGGGCCGAGTCCTCGGTATGCAGCGCGAAGAGGCGGAGTCATGAATTTCCGGCAGATTGTTCAGCGTGCGCTTGCCTTCTTCCGAAAGAAGCCCTGGGACCGCGATTTCGACGCCGAAGCCGCTTCTCACCTCGACTTCGCCATCGAAGAAAACATTCGCGTCGGCCTTGCGCCCGAAGAGGCCCGGCGGCAGGCGTTGGTTCGCTTCGGAGGCGTCCAGCAATCCCGCGAAAAACATCGCGAAGCGCGCGGGCTGCCGTGGCTGGACAGCGTGATGCAAGATCTGCGCTACACCTTCCGTACGCTGCGGCGCGATCGCAGTTTTGCCTTGGTCGCTGTACTTATGCTCGGCTTGGGAATCGGCGCCAATGTGGCGGTATTCAGCGTAGTCAATGGCATTCTGCTCCGGCCCCTCCCGCTCCACAATCCCGAGCGCCTGGTCTGGATTGAGTCGGCGACGGGCAGAAGCGGCCTCTCCAGCTTGACCTATTCGGTAGATGCCTACGAAGAATTTCGCGAGAGAAATCGCGCCCTCCAGTCGGTGACCGGCTATTTTCCGTTCACGTCGCCCGATAACGTGAATCTGACCGGCCACGGCGAGCCGCTGCCGTTTACGTCGATCACAGTGGTAGGGAATTTTTTCCGCACGCTGGGCGTCCAGCCGAGACTCGGCCGGCTGTTTACGGCAGAAGAAACTCAAAAGAACGGCCGCCCGGCGGTCTTGCTCGCCTATCCATTCTGGAAACGTCAATTTGCAGGCGACCCGAAAATTGTCGGCAGTACCATCGATCTCAATGACCAGCCGGTAATCGTTGTGGGCGTGCTACCCAAAAGCTTCGATTTCGGCACCATTTTTTCTCCCGGCGAGAAGGTGGACATGTTCGTTCCCGCCATCCTGGACAACATGCGTGATTGGGGGAATGTCTTCACGATGATTGGCCGCCTGAAGCCCGGCGTGAGTCTCACTCAAGCTCAGGCAGAGGCCAATATTCTCGCGCCCGGACTCTACTTCAACGTCAAATATCCCGACTCCAAAGGTTTTTACACGATGAAAGTAAGGGCGCTGAAGCAATACGTCAGCGGCAAGCTCCGCAGACCGTTAATCGTGCTGTGGTGCGCGGTCGGCTTTATCCTACTGATCGTTTGCGTCAATCTCTCGAATCTCTTACTCGCGCGCGCCGCCTCCCGCAGCAAAGAATTCGCCATGCGCTCGGCCCTAGGCGCGGGCCGCGGCCGGCTCATTCGCCAACTGCTGACCGAAAGCCTGGTTCTTGCGGTAGCGGGCGCAGTTATCGGACTCGGCATCGCCTATGCCATTACGGCTTACCTGGCGCACCAGGGCTCGCTTGCACTTCCGTTGTTGGACAGTGTCCGCGTGGATGGCGCCGCGCTGGCATGGACCGTTCTGGTTGCCGTCGCCGCCGCTCTTCTCTTTGGATTGCTTCCCGGTTTCCGAATGTCCGGGCAAGATGTGCAAACGTCGCTCAAGGATATGAGCCATGGCATGAGCGCCGGACGAAGCCATCAGCGCTTACGCTCTGCGCTGGTTATTTCTGAGCTTGCCCTCGCCTGCGTGCTGCTCGTCGGCGCGGGCCTGCTGCTCCATAGTTTTCTCCGCCTCCTGGATGTAGATCTGGGCTTTCAGCCCAGCCATGCTGCCGCAATCAAAGTGGATTACAACGACGGCAATAATGCCGCAAAGAGGACCGCAATTTTGCATGAGATACTGCGACGCGTTGAGGCCATCCCCGGGATCGAAGCCGCGGGAATCTCCGATAACCTGCCGCTCGAAGGGAACCGGAGTTGGGGCCTGCGCGCGAAAGGAAAGCAGTATCGCCATGGGGAACTGCCAGGAGCGTTTGTGTACATCATCACGCCGGGTTACTTCCAGGCAATGGGTATGCACCTGCTCGAAGGCCGCGCATTCAATTGGGGCGACCGTAACGGCAGTCAGCCGGTAGTCATCGTCAACGAAAAGGCGGCGCACTATCTGTGGCCGCATGAAAACCCTATCGGCCAGATGGCCGTAACCGGAGGCAGAGATATCCGGCTAGTGGGCGTTGTCTCGAACGTCCGTCAGAGCAGCCTCGAAAAGCAAGGCGGTTGGCAGATGTATCTTCCTGCCAGTCAAGCCGGTCCGGCCGGCGCGAACTTAGTTGTCCGCAGCAAGCTCCCTGTTTCTGCCCTCGCTCCCAGCATCATGCACACGCTACGCTCCATCAACCCGCAGCAGCCTTCGACCCAACTTCGCCCTATCGAGGCTGATGTCGATCACGCCGTCTCGCCGCGCCGCTTCTTCGTATCTCTGGTATCGGCCTTCGCCGCCTTCGGCCTGCTCTTAGCCGCGCTCGGCATCTTCGGCGTCATTTCTTATTCGGTCACCCAGCGCACCCACGAAATCGGGATCCGCATGGCGCTAGGCGCCACAGCGGGCCTCGTCCAGGCCAACGTGCTCTCGCAAACCCTCCGCTTGGCGGTAATCGGAGTTGCTCTCGGCACAATCGCTTCGTTCGCCGTAGCCCGTTTGATCGCCTCGCTCCTGTTCGAAACCGCGCCGACCGACCCCGTCGCCTTCGCCGGAACCATTGCCCTCTTAGGACTCACGGCGCTGCTCGCCGGATGGATTCCCGCCCGCCGCGCCTCCCGCGTCGATCCCATGACCGCTCTCCGGGCAAATTGAAGGAAGGAGCAACCATGATCGTCCTTCGCCAAACCTTCCAACGAGCCCTCACGTTGTTCCGAAGAAAATCATTGGATACCGATTTCGACGCCGAAGCCGCCTCTCACCTCGAATTCGCCGTCGAAGAAAACATTCGGAGCGGCCTTGCACCCGAAGAGGCCCGGCGGCAGGCGTTGGTTCGCTTCGGAGGCGTCCAGCAATCCCGCGAAAAACATCGCGAAGCGCGCGGGCTGCCGTGGCTGGACAGCGTGATGCAAGATCTGCGCTACACCTTCCGCACGCTGCGGCGCGATCGCAGTTTTGCCTTGGTCGCTGTACTCATGCTCGGCTTGGGAATCGGCGCCAATGTCGCGGTATTCAGCGTGGTGGATGGGATCCTCCTGCGGCCTCTGCCTTTTCGCAACCCCGGGCAGCTTGTCTGGATTCAGCAGGCGAAGGACACCAGCGGGCTCTCCAGCCTGACCTACCCGGCGGATGTTTACGAACAGTTCCGGAACCGGAATCGTTCGTTTCAGAGTGTTACCGGCTACTTCGCCTTCACCGTTCCCGATAATTTCCCGCCTGACCGGGCATGGCCAGCCGCTGCCCGTCACCGCGATCTACGTAGTAGGGAATTTCTTCCGTACCCTCGGTGTCCAGCCGAAAATGGGCCGCCTCTTTACAGCCGAGGAACGCCAAAAGAACGGTCCGCCAGCGGTCCTGCTCTCGTATCCGTTCTGGGAACGGCAATTCGCGGGCGATTCCAAAGTTCTGGGAAAGACGATCGACCTCAATGGCAAACCGGTGACCGTGGCAGGTGTGCTGCCGAAAAGTTTCGATTTCGGCTCCATTTTTCTACCCGGCGAAACAGTGGACATGTTTGTTCCCTACATTCTGGATGACTGGCGGAATGACGGAGACGACCTCTTACTCATTGCCCGTCTGAAACCTGGAGTAAGTCTTACGCAAGCCCAGGCCGAGGCCAATATCCTCGCGCCGGATCTTTACATTGTCAGATATCCAGCATCAAAAGGCTATTTCACGATGAAGGTCACCGCGCTCAAACAATACGTCAGCGGGAAGCTTCGTAGATCGCTATTCGTTTTGTGGTGCGCCGTGGGCTTCATCCTGCTGATCGTATGCGTGAATCTCTCGAATCTTCTGCTCGCTCGCGCGGCGGCCCGCAGCAAAGAATTCGCCATGCGCGCCGCGCTCGGCGCCGGTCGTGGACGCCTCATTCGCCAACTGCTCACGGAAAGCTTGGTTCTCGCCGCGGCAGGCGCAGTACTCGGACTCGGTATCGCCTACGCCATTACCACTTATCTTGAGCATCAAGGCTCACTTGCGCTTCCTCTGCTGAGTAGCGTTCGCGTGGATGGAGCGGCTCTCGGATGGACCATCCTGGTTGGCATAGCCGCGGCCGTTCTCTTCGGGCTGCTCCCCGGCCTGAAGATGTCCGGGAAGGATGTGCAGGCATCGCTCAAAGACATGGGACAAGGCACAAGCGCAGGCAGAAAACATCAGCGGCTGCGCTCCGCCCTCGTCGTTTCCGAAATTGCGCTGGCATGCGTGCTGCTGGTGGGGGCGGGGCTGTTGCTGCATAGCTTCTTGCGCGTGTTGAATGTCGATCTCGGATTTCAACCAAGTCATGCCGCTGTAATTAAGGTGGCCTATACCGGCGGAAACGCACAGAAGAGAACAGCCAGCCTGCACGAGATCGTCCGGCGGATTCGCGCCATTCCTGGCATCCAGTCAGCGGGCGTTTCCGACAATCTCCCTCTCGAAGGAAATCGCAGTTGGGGTTTGGGGGCGAAAGGAGTGCAGTATCCCAAAGGAGAACATCCGGACGCTTTTGTATACGTGGTGACGCCGGGCTACTTCGATGCGATGGGAATGCGCATGCTCGAAGGGCGGCAGTTCAACTGGCACGACGGTCCAAACGGCCAGCCTGTCGTGATCCTCGACGAAAAGGCGGCGAACGCTCTCTGGCCCGGCCAAGATGCCGTCGGCCGGATCGCGACCATTGACGGAGATCGAACAGTTATCGGAGTCATCGCGGATGTCCATCAAAGCAGTCTGGAAGGCGAACCGGGATTACAGGCGTATCTTCCTGTAAGTCAAGCCGGTCCGAGCCGCGCCGAGTTAGTCGTTCGCAGCAAACTTCCCGTCTCCGCTCTCGCTCCCGCTCTCATGCGGACGCTACGCTCCATCAACCCGCAGCAGCCGTCGACCCAACTTCGCCCTATCGAGACTGATGTCGATCACGCCGTCTCGCCGCGCCGCTTCTTCGTATCTCTGGTATCGGCCTTCGCCGCCTTCGGCCTGCTCTTAGCCGCGCTCGGCATCTTCGGTGTCATTTCTTATTCGGTCACCCAGCGCACCCACGAAATCGGGATCCGCATGGCGCTAGGCGCCACAGCGGGCCTCGTCCAGGCCAACGTGCTCTCGCAAACCCTCCGCTTGGCGGTAATCGGAGTTGCTCTCGGCGCAATCGCTTCCCTCGCCGTAGCCCGTTTGATCGCCTCGCTCCTGTTCGAAACCGCGCCGACAGACCCCGTCGCCTTCGCCGGAACCATTGCCCTCTTAGGAGTCACCGCGCTGCTCGCCGGATGGATTCCCGCCCGCCGCGCCTCCCGCGTCGATCCCATGACCGCCCTCCGCGCGAATTAGCTGATTGATGACCGCTGACCGCTATCCCTCCTGCTCCTTCTCCTCGCTCTTCACGAAATCGAGAATGTCGAAGCGCCGCACTGCACGGTCGGGGAAAAAGCTGTCGATAGCCGCCTGTTCGTCATCGAAGATTTCGAATACCGTCGAGAGTTTTGTCAGCACTAGAAGTTCGGCATGCCGCTCGGAGACGTGCAGCAGTTTCAGCGCGCCGCCTGCGCGTTTGAACGCCGAATGCGCGCCGACCATCGCGCCGAGGCCTGTACTATCGATGAAGCTCGCGTGCTTCAGATTTAAAATTGCGCTCTTGCTTCCCGCCGCCAGAGTCGCGGCCAGCCGCGTTTCGAAATCCTCGGCATCGTCGCCCGCCACCAAGCGCCCGCGCAGATCGAACAGCACAATGCCTTCGATCTGTCTCTCGCCGGCTTCCAACGCCATCGTAGTGCCTTCACTATAACGTGCCCGGACCGCCTGCAAATTCTCGACTAAAGGTTCCAGGTCATTGACAAACGGGAGTACAATGTGCCGCCCGCCATTTCGGCATTTCTCCGAATCCGGTGGGTTTATGATAATTCTTTGCTTCGGCAATTTGGGAGGAAGGTATTAACTGCCTTGTGACAGTTCCGGCGCTATTGCTGCAGATGGCCGTGCCCGGCTCGCATGCGAACCGCATCGCGGATACATTCAACCCCGTCGCAACTCCGGCGCACATGGAAAAGGGGATCGCCATTCTGACGATCGCCATCTGTGGCGTCATCTTTGTGATCGTTGCCGGGCTGATCGTATATGCCTTTGTCCACTATCGGGTCAAGCGCGACGAAAGAGAGTTCGAAGAGCCGCCTCAGATTTACGGCAGCAACCAGATTGAGCTTGCCTGGACCGTGATCCCAATTCTGATCGTTTTCGTCCTGATCGGAGTTTCAGCGCGCGTGATCCGGGCCATTCAGGCGCACCAACCCGCGCCACACTCGGATCCGGTGTATGCCACTGTGGTCGGGCATCAATGGTGGTGGGAAGTGCATTATCCGAATTTGGGCATCACCACGGCGAACGAGATCCACGTGCCCGTCTCCCACGATGGAAGACACGCCACCTTCTTCACCTTGGAGAGCGCCGACGTCGATCACAGCTTTTGGGTGCCCCAGCTCTCCGGAAAAACCGACGTTATCCCGAACCGGAACAATTTCGTCTGGATGGATCCCAGCAAAGCCGGGGTGTATATCGGCCAATGCGCCGAATATTGCGGCACGCAGCATGCCCACATGGGGCTGCGCGTGGTCGCACAACCGCTTCCCGAATTCAGGAAATGGGCGGCCGCAGAGGCAAAGCCCGCGGTCGAGGATCCCAGCGTGGCCAAGGACAAAGCGGTGTTCGATTCGCTCGCCTGCATCAACTGCCACACCGTTCGCGGGACGATCGCGCAGGGCACGTTCGGTCCCGACCTGACGCACCTCATGAGCCGTCAAACGCTGGGCGCGGGCGTGCTATCGAACACGCCGCAGCACCTGCGCGACTGGGTGAACGACCCGCAGAAATACAAGGTGGGGTGCAAGATGCCCGATATGCATTTGGATGATCAGCAGTTAACCGAAGTGGTCGCCTATCTGGAGACGTTGAAGTAGCCATGGCAACATCCATCGATTACCCACTCCCAAAGCCCGCGCCAAGCCCCGCGGAATTTTCCTTCTCCCAGGCGCTCTGGAAATGGGTGGCGACCGTCGATGCCAAGCGCCTCGGCATTATGTATACCGGCACCGCCTTCGTTTTCATGCTGATCGGCGGCTGCCTGGCGATGGTGATCCGCGCGCAGTTGATGTTCCCCAACAGCGACGTCGTGGGCCCGGATACTTACAACCGGTTGTTCACCATGCACGGCACCACCATGATATTCTTCCTGGCCATGCCCGTCATCTCGGGCTTGTCGAATTTCCTGGTGCCTCTGATGATCGGCGCGCGCGACATGGTGTTCCCGCGGCTGAATGCATTCGGCTATTGGATGTTCCTGTGCGGCGGATGTCTGCTCTACTTCAGTTATATAGGTGGCGGCGGCTTGGGCGGCGCCGGTTCCGCTCCCGATGCCGGCTGGTTTGCCTATGCGCCACTTACCGAACTGGCTTATTCTCGCGGACCGAGCTCCGACTACTGGGCACTTGCCATTATTCTCGGCGGCTTCGGCAGTCTGGCCACCTCCATCAATGTGATCGCAACTTGCATCTGCGCCCGCTGCCCCGGCATGACGCTGGCCCGCATGCCCATGTTCGTGTGGACTATGCTCACTACCGCGTGGCTCATCATCCTGGCGATTCCGGCGCTGACCGCCGCCCAATTCATGCTGCTGCTCGACCGCTATCTGGGTGCCAATTTCTTCAACACCCAGAACGGCGGTTCCGCGGTTCTATGGCAGCATTTCTTCTGGATCTTCGGCCACCCAGAAGTCTACATCGTTATATTCCCGGCTTTCGCCACGCTCTCCGAAGTGATTCCCGTGTTTTCCCGCAAGCCGCTGTTCGGAAAGCCTGCCATGGTGGGCGCGATCGTCGCTATTGGATTTATCAGCCTCGGCGTTTGGGCGCACCATATGTTTGCGGTCGGTCTAACCCCCTGGTCGAATACGTTCTTTGTGGCCTCCAGTATGATCATCGCGGTCCCGACCGGAGTGAAGATTTTTAACTGGACCGCTACCATGTGGGGCGGCAAGGTCCGATATAGTACGGCCATGCTATTCTGTCTTGCCTTCCTGCTGCAATTCCTGGTCGCTGGGCTCACGGGGATCATGTTGGCGGTCGCGCCCTTTGACTGGCAGCTTACCGATTCCTATTTCGTGGTGGCCCACTTCCACTACACGCTAATCGGCGGCACTGTGTTTGGTGTCTTTGCCGCCACCTATTACTGGTACCCCAAGGCGGTCGGGAAAATGATGAGCGAGACGCTCGGCAAATGGCACTTCTGGCTGATGGTCATCGGCTTCAACCTTACGTTTATGCCTCAGCACTATTTGGGAATCATAGGCATGCCTCGCCGTATTTACACTTACTCGCCGGGACGCGGCTGGGACTTGTGGAACTTTTGGTCTTCGATCGGCGCTTATATCCAGGGCATTGCCGTGCTGCTATTTGTCATCAATATCATTAAGTCGGGCATCAACGGCAGGCCCGCGGGCGACGACCCTTGGGATGCCTGGACCCTCGAATGGTCCACTACTTCGCCGCCTCCGGAATATAACTTCGAGAAAATTCCCGTGGTGCGTAGCGGGCGTCCGTTATGGGATCTAAAGCATCCGCAAGATCCGGATTGGAAATACGAGTAGAACCATGGCCGCAGGCGTTAACTTACTACCGATTCCTCCGGAGGAAATGGAGCGGTCCTGGAAGCTCCCCGATCCCGGAACCGTCGGCATTATTTTCTTCATCATCATGGAGAGCGCGCTGTTCTCGCTCTTTGTGATGGCGTATCTGGTCTACGCCGGCAAGAGCCTCACCGGGCCCTATCCGAAAGATATTCTGGAAGCGCCCATCCTGGGCACCATCTGCCTGTGGTCGAGCAGTTTCACGGTCTGGATGGCGGAAAGGGCCCTGGAGAAGGGGCGCATGCTGGGATTCAAGCTCTGGTGGCTCGCGACGATCATTCTTGGGCTCGAATTTTTGAATGCCACCGGGCTCGAATGGTATCGCATGATTTACCACGATCATTTGACCATCGCCACGAATCTGTTCGGCACCACGTTTTACTCGCTGGTCGGCCTGCACGCCAGTCACGTGTGCGTCGGCATGTTCTTCCTGCTAATTGTGTTCATCGTGACCCTGATGGGATTCCCCATCCAAACCCAGGCGAGGCGGGTGAAGTTTCTGTCCTGGTACTGGCATTTCGTCGACGGCATTTGGGTGGTCGTCTTCACGGTTGTTTATGTGATCGGCAAATAAGGTATGGCGGACGAATTACATCACCACGAACATTACGGCGAGGCCGGCGAGCGAGCCACTGAAGAAACGCATATTCATATGCCGGAGCTCACGTTCTGGCCCATGGTGTTCGCTTTCGGCGTTGCGCTCCTTGCCGCTGCAATGGTGACGCATTGGGTGGTTGGCGTGGTTGGCGTCGTGCTGATGATCCGCTCCGGTATCGGCTGGTGGCATTCGGTGATCCCGCACGAGGAAATCGATATGATGCCCATCGACCCCAAGTTGCGCCCCGCCCCGATTATGGTGGAGCAGCGTACCGTAGTGCGCTTGCAGGCCGGCGAAGGAGGCCACCGGGTGCACATGCCCGAGACAGTCCATCCCTATTCGTCCGGGCTTTGGGGCGGCTTGGCCGGCGGCGTGGTCATGGCGATTCTCGCTTGCCTGTACGGACTGGTCGCCGAGCATAGCATCTGGTATCCCATCAATCTGCTGGCCGGCGTCATTATTCCCGGTATCAATCACGAGTCGATCCAGCAGTTGCGTCAGTTTAATGCACTGGCGTTTGGCTGCGCCTTCGTCGGCCATGGCATTCTTTCCATTTTGGTCGGCATCGTCTACGCCGTCGCGCTGCCTATGTTTCCCAGGCGCGCTACTTTGTGGGCCGGCATCGTGGTCCCGTTATTTTGGTCGGGCTTGACTGCGACTACCTTGGCTTATTTAAATCCGAGGCTCAACCAGCTCATCAACTGGCCCTGGTTTATCGTCTGCCAGATCGCCTATGGATTGGTGGCCGGCTATGTGATCTCACGCAGCGAGAATATTCATTTGATGCAAAATTACGATCTGGCCCAGCGGGCCTTTATGAACGCTCCTGGGGTACGGCCGGAAAACGAGGATGACAGAAGGTAGATGGCCGTGAATAAGGTTGCGTTCTGTTTGCTCCTGGGAGTGGCTGCGGGCACGTTCCTGCTGACCGGATGCGATGCTCCGGGCGCGCCGGGTCCGCCGCCGCTGTCGCCCGATGAGGTCATGGATTTCCATACTCTATTTACCGATCATTGCCAGGGCTGCCACGGTGTCGATGGGAAAGGCGCAGCCGTGCAGCGCCTGAATGATCCCATGTATCTCTCCATCGTTCCCAAACAGGAGATTCTCTACACGGTCACGAACGGCCGCCCGGGTACCTTGATGCCGGCTTTTTCAAAGAAAAGGGGAGGGCCTTTAACTGAGAAACAGATCGATGCGCTGGTGGACGGAATCGAAGCTAACTGGGGCAAGCCGCGCGTCGATGCCAAGACCCTTCCGCCTTATTTCGCGCAAGGGCCGGGCGATCCCAAGAACGGTGAACAAGTATTCAAGAAGGCCTGCTCCATGTGCCACGGCAGCACGGAGCATCCCGGTCCGATTGGGCCGATCACCATTCCGACATTCCTGTCGCTGATCAGCGATCAGGATATCCGGACCATCGTGATCATCGGCCGCACGAATACGGGCATGCCCAACTATCGCCAGCATGCTCTGGGCCGTCCCATGACGAATCAGGAGATTACCGACGTCGTGGCTTATCTCTCTTCACTGCGTCCGACGCGGCTGCCGGGTGTACCGACGGGACTTGAGGCAGCTCTCGCGCATCCTCCCTATGGCGTGACCAGCGGCGCCGCCGTGCAGAATCCGGGCGATCTCACGCACCCAACCGGTTCCGGCAACACCGGACCCATCACCAGTGGGAATAAGGGAAGCGGACATGGTCCCGGCAGCCGTACCCATGGGAAGGGACCACAAGGGCATAAACGCGTGCACAGCAGTATCGTAGGTGGAAAATGAGCGGAGTAGACCGAGGGTTATTAGACAAGAGCGAAGAGCCGGCGGCGCAGCACGAAACCGACCCGACACGGCGCGACTATTTGTTTCATCTTGGCGTAGGCGTGGTCTCCGTGACCTCCGTTCTGTTGGCTATTCCGCTCGTCGGATTCGTGTGCTCGGGTTTTGTGCAGGGCCCGGTCAATAAGTGGATTTCACTGGGAGTCTTGGATAGCTTTCCGGAGCAGATCACGCGCCTGGCCACTTTCCGCAACCCCTTTACACGCCCTTGGGACGGACAGACCGGAAATATCCCAGTTTGGGTGCGCCGCATCGCAGGGAGCGACTTTCAGGTATTCGCCATCAACTGCGCCCATCTTGGCTGCCCGGTGCGCTGGTTCCAGGAATCGGGCCTGTTCTTGTGCCCCTGTCACGGCGGCGTCTATTACGCCGACGGTTCGCGCGCGGCCGGTCCGCCGCCTCGCGGATTATTTCAATACAAGTACAAAATCGAGAAGGACCAGCTCTGGATCTGGGGCGGCGAAATGCCTACGCTCGCGAACCCGGTTTAGCAAATATACAAGATGGATAAGCTTAGAAAAACAGCGGTTTGGCTCGACGACAGGCTGCACCTTACCGCGCTCTATGCCTCGACAGCGGGGCACGAAGTGCCGAAAAGCTCGGGGAGCTGGTTTTATGTTCTCGGCAGCGGTACTCTGCTCTGCTTTGTCATTCAGGTGCTTACCGGTATCTGCCTCGCCTTCGTCTATGTGCCTTCGACCAACGAAGCCTGGACCACCCTTAATTATCTGAACCACCACCAGTTCCTCGGCTGGTATATGCGCGCCATTCACGAATGGGGCGCTAATTTCATGGTGGCGATCATGACTCTGCACATGATCCAGGTGTTTCTATTCGGCGCTTATAAATATCCTCGCGAACTTACTTGGATTTCGGGAACCTTCCTGCTGTTTATCACTCTCGGTTTGTCGTTTACCGGCGAAGTGATGCGCTTCGATCAGAACGCCTATTGGGGACTCGGAATCGGAGTGGAAATCATGGGACGCGTGCCGGGGATCGGCGGTGGCTTGGTGCATTTGCTGCTCGCCGGACCGATTATAGCCGGAGAAACGCTCTCGCGATTTTTCACCTTACATGTCTTTATCTTGCCCGGACTGTTTATCGCCATCATTGCCATGCATCTGCGCCTGGTGCTGAACAAGGGCATTAGCGAAGTTCCGAAGGTCGGGCGGCCCGTGCACAAAGCGACCTACGACGCCCACTATGCCGATATCCTGCGCAAGGAAGGCGTGCCTTTCGTTCCCTACGCTATCGGCAAGGACCTGATCTTCGCCGCTATTGTGATCATCGGAATCCTCGGCTGCGCTCTGATTTTCGGCCCCAGCGGCCCCGTCGGCCCGCCCAATCCCACCGTAATCCAGGCCAGCCCCACGCCCGACTTTTACTTCCTCTGGATCTTTGCCGGTTTGGCGCTGCTGCCCGACTGGATGGAAACCTTCGTGATGTTCGGCGCGCCGCTAATTATCTTTGTCGTGATGGTGCTGCTGCCCTTCTGGTCCGGCTCCGGGGAAAAGCACGTCCGGCGCCGGCCCATTGCCGTGCTGGTCGTCATCTTTTGCGTCATGGTTTTCGGCATTCTGACCTATGAGGGTGCGACCACGCCCTGGTCGCCTCACATGGAAGCCTGGAGTTCCAACCCGACTCCGGCCAAGTACTTAGTCGGCCGGACGCCGCTCGAAATGCGCGGCGCCGCGGTGTTCGAGAATAAGCAGTGCCGGAATTGCCATTCGCTCGGCGGTGTCGGCGGCGTGCGCGGCCCCGCGCTCGATACCGTGGGCCAGCGCCTCACCCGGCCCCAGTTAGTCCGGCAAGTTATTCAGGGCGGAGGCAATATGCCTGCTTTCGGTAAAGAACTGTCGCCTGCTGAGGTCGATGCGGTGGTTTCCTTTATGCAGACCCTGCGCAGCAAAGGCGCGCCGCCCGCCCACAATTCGACCGTGCCCCAAAACAATCTGTTGCGCGACGTGGCCTCCAACAGGATGCCTCGCCCTCCGCTGAGGCAGTAACGTGGATTCCGCGCTCAATGCCGCCGCTTTATCCTGGCCCATCGATGCGCCTACGGTCCTGATTCTGGCGCTCGCCGCGCTGGTATTCGTACGCGGCTGGATGCGCGGGCGCCGCCTGCTACGCGAGAGCGACGACAGCATGCGCCTGCTGTCCTTTTTCGCCGGCCTCGCGACCGTGTTTCTGGCGGTCGATTCCCCGCTCGACGCTTTCGACAGTTTTTCGCTCTCGGCGCACATGACGCAGCACTTACTGCTCATCATGATTGCGCCGCCGCTGATCTTGCTCTCGCGTCCCGTGCTGCCGCTGCTGCGCGGCCTCCCCAAGCGGTTTGTCAAGGAAGGCTTGGCCCCGTTTCTCACCTGGAAGCCGCTGCGCCGCTTTCTTGCCTGGCTGGTTTCGCCTGTGGTTGCCTTGCTTATCTTTGCCGGCTCCATGATCGGCTGGCATTTGCCGTTTTTTTACGAATTGGCTCTCTCCTCACCCGGCTGGCACCGCCTCGAGCATGCCACCTTTTTCTGGGCCAATATCATATTTTGGTGGCACGTCATCCAGCCCGGCCCCGGAAAATCGAAATTGCCCAGATGGACCGCCATCCCTTATTTATTGGCCGCCGATATTGTGAACACCGCGGTCTCGGCTTCGCTGGTGTTTGCCGGAAAGCTGCTTTATCCCAGCTATGGCGCCGTCCACACCGGCTCCATGACGCTCCTGCAGGACCAGTCGTTTGCGGGCACGATCATGTGGGTGCCCGGATCCTTCATCTATTTGCTCCCGGTCGCGGCGATTGCCGTGAGCATGGTTTCGTCGCCCAATCGGCGAAAGGCGCGCCCGGTTCTGGTCTCCGCCGCCGAGCGCGCGCGCAGAAAGGCGCTTCGCTTTCGCATTCCAGCCTCGAAATTTCCCCTGCTGCGGCGCTTGTCTCAGTGGGTATTGCTTCTGGTTGCGATAGCCGTCATGGCGGACGGATTTTTCGGCCCCCAGGTGACCGCCATCAATATGGCCGGTGTGCTGCCCTGGGTCCACTGGCGCGCGCTTTCGGTGTTTGCCCTTCTGGTTCTCGGCAATCTGTTTTGCATGGCCTGCCCGTTCACCCTGGTGCGCGATATCGGCAGAAAAGTTCTCCCGGCGAAGCTGCATTGGCCGCGCAGGCTGCGCAGTAAGTGGGTCGCGATCGGATTGTTTGTCTTGTATTTGTGGAGTTACGAAGCGTTGGGCCTCTGGAACAGCCCCTGGCTCACCGCCTGGGTCATGGTGGGGTATTTCGCCGGCGCACTGATCATCGATGGCCTGTTTCGCGGCGCTTCTTTCTGTAAGTATGTTTGTCCGATTGGCCAGTTTCATTTCGTGACGTCGCTGCTGTCGCCGCGAGAAGTCGGCGTGAAACGGCCCAGCGTTTGCGAGAGCTGCCATACGCACGATTGCATTCGTGGCAACGAGCATGCGCGCGGCTGCGAACTGGATCTGTTTCAACCCAGGAAATCCGGCAATCTCGACTGCACTTTTTGCATGGACTGCGTGAAGGCTTGCCCGCACGACAACGTGGATCTGATCTCCATCACGCCCGTAAAGGCAATCGCCGCCGATCCCTATCGCTCCTCCATCGGCCGTTTATCCAAGCGCAGCGATTTCACTGCGCTGGCGCTGATCGTGGTCTTCGGCGCCTTCGTGAATGCCGCGGGCATGGTTAGCCCCGTGATGTCGTGGGAACACGACGGGTTTTCGAGCAAGCTTATGGTGGGAGCTTTCATTCTCTTGGGTGTAATCGTTGCTCCCGCCATTGCCTTTCTACTTGCGCGCGCGGCAAACCGTCTGGTGCTGCCGAGTCGCGAACTTTCCAGCGCCGCCAGAAGATTCGCGCTGGCTTTGGTGCCGGTGGGCATCGCGATGTGGGCGGCGCATCTGCTTTATCACTTCGGTACCGGCTGGATGGCCGCGGTCCCGGTCGTCGAGCGCGCCATCACCGGAGTGGTCATCCTCATGAGCATGCCCTCGGTTCCGGGCTGGCTGACCCAAGCACAGCTTGGCCTGCTCGATGCGGGTTTGCTTTTGACGCTCTACATCGCCTGGCACGTCGCCACTCAATATGCAACTCGCCTGCGCGCAGCCTTGACGCTCGCGGCGCCGTGGACCCTGGTTTCCTTCGCCCTTTACGCTGCCGGCGTCTGGATCCTCTTTCAGCCCATGCAAATGCGCGGCTTAATGCATTGAGAATGGGACGCTTCATCGCTGCATTTCTCCTCGCCGCGGCGCTGCTCCTCGCCGATGGCGGAACGCTGCAGTTGCAAAAGCAATCCGAGGGCCTGCTCATCACGTTGTTCAGCTCGCCCGTTCCGCTGCGCGCCGGGACCGGCGACCTGAGCGTAATGGTCCAGGACGCAAAAGACCATTCACCAATTCTCGATGCGCATGTGCTGGTGCACGTGGCGCGAAAAGTGAACGGCGAGATTCGCGAAGTTGCCCTACCGGCCACCCACGCCAAAGCCAGCAACAAAATGCTCTATGCCGCCGACGTGCCTTTCGACGCCGCGGGTGATTGGCGAGCCACCGTCGATGTGGCCTCGAACGGAAAAACCGCTTCCGTTTCCGGACCTCTGCGAGTGCTGCCCAAGCAGCCGCCCATCCTTGCTTATTGGCCGTTCTTCCTTGTGATCCCCGTCCTCATCGTCCTGTTCACGCTGAACCGATGGCTCAAGCGCAGACGCCAAATCGGGAGTGCACCGCCGTTGAAATAGTCTTCACAACACCTGACCACTCGCCCGCGCTCTTACCGCAGCCCGCGCTCTTTCAGCCAGGCTGCCAGCAAACTCGGCCAGCTCGCCAGCGCGGGATGATTTCTGGCCAAACCAACGCCGTGCGGCCCGTGCTGGTAAATGTGCAGTTCGGCCGGGACACCCGCCTTGCGCAGAGCGAGGAAAAACTCCACACTGTTCTGCACCGGCACCACCGGATCGTCCGCGGTTTGAAACAGAAAGGTCGGAGGCGTTTGCTTGGTCACTTGTAGCTGGTTGGAAAGCAGTTTCTCCAGGCTCGACTTTGGATTTTTGCCCAGCAAGGCAGTCCGCGAGCCTTTGTGTACATACGGTCCTTCCATCGTAATGACCGGATAGGCGAGGATCATGAAATCCGGCCGCGAGCTTTCGCGCTCGATGGGATCGGAGCCTTTTGCATTGCCCGAGTCGAAGTGCGTCCCGAGTGTGGATGCCAGATGGCCGCCGGCGGAAAAACCCCACACCCCGATGCGGTGCGGATCGATGCCGAGATCGGCCGCATGCGCGCGGGCATAGCGCATGCCCCGTTTCGCATCCTCAAGCTCGATCGGAAAGTGATACTTCGGCCCGAGCCGATAGCGCAGCACAAAAGCAGTGATGCCGTAGCTGTTTAGCCAAGCGGCGATCTGCCGGCCTTCATGGCCCATCGCCAGATGTACGTAACCGCCGCCGGGGCATACCAGGACTCCGGTGGGAACCTTTTGCGATCCCTCAACCGGGTAAATGGTCAGCGCCGGCTTATCGATCGCCGCGTTTTCTTTAGCGCCCGGCGCGCCGTTAGGCCATAGCAGAACTGTATAGGGAGGTTTCGCCTGAGCATATAAAGGCAGCGAGATCGCCGCTGCTAAGATCCACAGTATCCAAAAACGAAGCATGTCTGTAGAGGTATCACACGAAACAAAAACAATGGCCCGGCAATCCCCAAGTGTGAGGAGCCGGACGACTCCGATGCCTCCAAGCGAAGACCCCAAGAGCATTTACGAGGCCGGCGGGACGGAGGTCCAAACAAGCGCAGGCGGCGCGCGGCGCTATCGCAAGCGCCTGAAGCATATCGGGTGGAGCGACATCACCACGCTGCTCAAGGAGAGCGTCGCCAATTGGAGCCGCCACAACGATACCCGAATGGGGGCTTCTCTCGCGTTCTACACTCTGCTTTCGGTGGCGCCGTTTGCGCTGGTAGTCGCGAGCGTCGCCGGATTGGTGCTGGGCCGCCACGCCGCCACGAACGCGATGGTGCAGCAATCGCACGCCATGATCGGATCGGCCGGCGCGGACATCATCCAAGGATTTCTGCTGGGCTCGCGCGGGCACTCGGCCGGTGTCGCCGCCGGCATCGTCGGTATTGTGACCCTTCTTTTTGCCGCTTCGGGCGTGCTGATCGAACTGCGGGATACGTTGAACGTGGTTTGGGAAGTGCCGCCGCCGGAGACCAGCGGTGTACAGTACGCGATCGCCTACGTCAAACAGCGGCTTCTCGCGTTCGCCATGGTGATCGGCGTGGGCCTTCTGCTCATCATTTCGGTCGCGCTCACGACCGCGATCTCTTCGCTGGGGGCCTTTTCGGTGTTCAAATTTCCGGGCGCCGAATTTTTCCTGCACCTTGCCAGCTCGGTGATTTCGTTCCTGGTGATTTCCGCTCTGTTCGCCGCCATTTATAAAGTGATGCCCGACGTCGATTTGGAATGGCGCGATGTTCTTCTGGGCGGGGCGGTAACGTCTTTGCTATTTACGATCGGCAAGCTGCTGCTGGGCATCTACCTGGGGCGGGCGAGCTATAGCTCGATGTACGGCGCGGCGGCTTCGCTCGTAGCCGGCATGGTTTGGGTCTATTATTCGGGCCAGATCTTCTTTCTAGGAGCCGAAATGACCCGTACCTTTGCGCAACGTTACGGTTCGCGCAAGCAGATGGTGAAAGCCGCTAGTGACACCGCTCCTGAACATCCGCCAGGGATTGTGAAACCGTCCGAAGCGGGATGAGACGGCAATGCGCGGCCTGTGCACGTCGCCGTAATTTAAGAGATGCCCCATCTGAGCCAGGAGCATAAGCGACCAGATGGAAGCAGACCTCGCTTACGCTCGGGGCTCAGTTTCGGAACGTATCCAGTTTGAGCATCAGGCCTTAAATGCACCGTATTGGGTCAAAAGCCCTCCGCATGCTGGAAAGCCTACCGCGCTAGGGATAAACTGTTTGCTGATGACTAGAAGGACTCTTGTAAGCTCACTTGCTTTTGCCGCGGCTCTGCGGCCCAAACCCGGTGACGCGGCGCCGAGAAGACAGTTCAAGGAATGGAACCCGCGCCTGGGCGTACTGGGGAAGTATACCCCGGCGAATGTGGAGTGGGCGCACGCGCAGGGCTTTACCAATATGATCCTAGGCCCGGACAGACGCACGGTCCTGCAGCCGCAGTCGATCACCGACGAGCAGATCCAGGAAATGCGTTCGGTCCTCGATAAAAATCACATGCACGTCTCCGCCTTGCAGGTGAGCGGCAATCACATCGATCCCGATCCGGAGAAGCGGGCGAAAATGAACGCCTACATCGTGAAGGTCATCGAGACCTGCGGCAAACTCGGCGTGCCTTATATCGGCACGCAGTCGGGTAAAGATCCCTCGAAGCCGTTTTTGCAGCAGGTGGACGAGGTCAAGCGCGTCTACGAGGAAAAATACTTCCCAGCCTGCGAAAAGAACCATGTGCGCATTCTTTGGGAGCCGTATCCGGAGTCGCCGAATCTAGCAACGAGTCCGGTCGGCTTCCGAGCGCTGTTCAAAGCTTTTGGCGATTCGCCTTATGTTGGCCTGCAATACGATCCATCGCACCTGGTGCGGCAGTTCATGGAACCCATCGAGTGCGAGCGCGAATTCATCGACAAAATCTACGATGTCCATCTGAAAGATACCCAGATCATGTGGGACATCCTGCACGCCGGCGGCATCAAGCCCGTGAATCATGCCCGCTGGTGGCGCTACCGGATTCCGGGTATGGGGCAGATCGTCTGGCGCGATTTTTTCAGTGTCTTGCAGAACGTCGGGTATTCCGGATCCATGAGCATCGAGCACGAAGATCCTCTGTATGGCGATCGGGACAATCCCGGGCCGGATTTCAGCGACGTCTACAGAGAAGGCTTCGTGATGGCTAAACGCTATTTAAATCAATACGTTCCACCGCATGTTTGAGTTAAGTAACCTGTATGTAACCTACTCCTGGTTGCATGTACCGGGGTATTTGGCGTATATTCAATTCTAGAAAAATTCGACTCAGGTGCGACAATCGCTTTTTGCGCCTGTGCATTCTTTTAAGGGGTAAGGAAACTATGAGGAAGTGGGGAATTGCATCGGCATTCCATTTGTGTTTTGCGGCGTTTCTGTGTCTGGCGTTTTGTATAACGGCGCTGGCGCAGTCCGACGTCGGTTCCATTGCCGGGTTTGTGAGAGACCCGAGTGGCGCGGTAGTGCCCGGCGCCAAGGTCGCAATCAAGAGCGAGGCGACGGGGCAGACGCGCAATGTCGTCACGGACGCATCCGGGCATTATTCGGTGACGAATCTTCTGCCGGGCCTTTATGAGATGACGGCGGAAGCGACCGGATTTAAGGCATTTACCAGTACACACAACAAACTGGATGCCAACACGAGCATTGAGCTGGATGCCAACCTGCAGGTGGGTGCGGCGACGCAAACCATTGAGGTGAGCGCGACCGCGCAGCGGATACAGACCCAATCCGGCGCGGTACAGAGCCAGATTTCGGCCACGCAGGTACAAAATCAGGAGTTGAACGGCCGCGATCCGGTTTACATGGCCGGGCTCCTGCCGGGAGTTCGCGGCGGTTCCACGATGGGCGATTTCAACGGCGTCGGACCGGGCGGCAATCCGTACCAGATCAACGGAGCCCGCCAGCAGGACACGGCGGTTACCTTCGACGGCGCACCGGCCCTGCGGACGCGAGCCAACGGCGCCATCATCGGTGTGCCCTCGGTTGCTGCGATTTCAGAGATCCACGTGCTGACAGCCGATTACCAGGCAGAGTACGGCAATTCATCGGGCGGGCAGATCCGTTTCGTTTCCAAGAGCGGTACCACGCAGTTTCACGGCAGTCTTTACGAATACTTCCGCAACACCGACCTGAACGCGAATCAATGGTCACGCAATAAGGACGGTCTCGGGACCTCGCCGGAGCACTTCAACAACTGGGGATTTTCGTTGGGCGGGCCGGTTGCCATTCCCAAGGTCTTTACCAAGTTTAAGAACAACATCTTCTTCTTTGTGAACGAGGACTGGATCCGCCGCCATGTCACCGACACCCAGCAGGAGACGGTTCCGACGCCGTTGATGCGGACAGGCGATTTCAGCGAACTGCTGGGGCCGAATCCGTTCTACAGCGGTGTGCACCAGATTTATTACCCCGGAACCTGCCCCAAGCTTGGTGCTGCCACCTGCCAGCCGGTTCCCGGAAACATAATTCCTGTGAACTCCTTGAGTCCGAATGGGATCGCCATTATTGACGCCTATCCGGGCCCCACGCCGGGCTACCTCGCGGGAACCGACAACTGGATTGCGCAAGCGCCGCATCCCTATAACCAGCGGAAGGGCGTGCTGAACTTCGATTTCATCCCGAACGAGAGCAACCACATCTCTATCCGGCGGAGCGATCTGTCCTATGACGAATACCAGCCCTTCGATCAGGGATCCGGACTGACGCCTAAGTACTTCCGGCGACCCAACCAGACCACCACCGCCAATTGGACATGGTCCTTGAATCCCACGACGGTAAATGAAATGGAGGGAACCTTCAGCCTGGACGATGTCTACATTCCGGTCAATACCGCGGCGATCGGATTCAACCGAGATAAGCTGAATCCGCCGATCACGTATCCGTTCATCTTTGGCGGGAAAGATATTACCGAAAAAATTCCGACGGTCAGCGTACCGAACTTCTACGGCTTGGCCGGTGGCCCCTATCCTTCGCATTCTTCGGGTCCCATTTATACGTTTTCGGATAGCTTGAGTAAAGTCATTGGCAATCACACGCTCAAATTCGGCTTCTACTTCAACTACCAAGGCGAAAACGACGGCGATCAGATCAACGTAGCTACCGTTCCCGGCGGCGCCAACAATCAGAATGGCTCGTTCACGTTTACCGATGCCGGTACGGGCAGCACTTCCGGAGTTGGCATTGCGAATCTGGCGATGGGCTATGCCGATAGCTATACCGAAATCGGTCCGCGAGCCCTGACGATCTGGCGCGCGCCGACCTTCGAAGAGTTTGCCCAGGATTCCTGGCAGATTACGCCGAAGTTCCACCTGAACTACGGCATCCGCTTTACCACCATTGTTCCCTATAAAGCGCTTTGGGGCAATGCGGATTATTTTGACGGGAATCTCTACAATCCGGCGAATGCCGTGACGGTAGATCCGACGACCGGAAACGTGATCCTGGCCGATGGCGGCAATCCGTATAACGGCGTAGTGATTCCCGGACTCAGCGCGTTTCCAAAAGCGGCAATCGGACGGGTCGCGGCCGCGGCTTCGAATTCCACCTCGTGCGCCGGAGGGCCTTGCACCGGGCTGTTCGATCCGAGTCTTCCCAAGTATTACGGTTCCATTGCGAATAAACTACAGCCGCGCGTGGGTATCGCTTATCAGATCACGCCGAAGACCGTCATTCGTGCAGGCGCGGGGCGGTTTGTGACGCGCATGGGCTTGCTCGACAACATCTTCCCTGGCGGCAACTCGCCGTTCCAGCCGTTCATCACGGTAGATAATCCCACGGTGGATAACCCGGGTGCCGCGTTGACGCCGGGAATCCTGGCTCCGAACACGATTACGACCCCGAACCCGAATCTGCAGCCGCCGGAGGCATGGAACTGGAATGCGACCCTCGAAACCGAGACATTCTGGAACGGCGTGCTGTCGGTTGCGTACGTCGGCCGCCGCGGTCTTCACGGCTGGCAGGTCTACGACATCAACCAGCCAACGGTCGGCGCCACGTTCGCCAACCCCGGTATGAGCGTAAACGCCCTCCGGCCTTACAAGGGATTTTCGGCGATTCAGGAAGAGGAAAGCGTGGTTAACTCCAGTTACAACGCTTTGCAGGTTTCCTGGAACCGACGCTATCTGAACGGGCTGACCTGGGGCGGTTCGTACACGCTCTCCAAGAGCATGGATAACGGCTCGAATTATCGCGACATCGTGCCGGACACCTACGATACGAGCAACCTTTGGGCGCCGTCGGAGTTCGACACGCGGCAAATCTTCGTGATCAACGCCTCTTACGATCTGCCTTGGCTGCGGGATCAGAAGACGCTTGTTGGAAAGCTTCTTGGCGGCTGGACCATTACCACCACCTTGCAATTTCAGACCGGCACGCCTTGCGGCGTCGGCACGAACAACGACTATGCAGGGGTGGGTAATCCCGGCAGCTTTGGCTGCGGTTCCGAAGGTCAGTTCTGGGACATCAATGGTGCGATTCCGTCGGGGCCCAAGCAGTTTGGCTCGGGAGGCTATTTCGCCACCACCATGGCGAATGGACAGCCGCTGTTTTCACAGCCGGCCCCCGGTACCTTCGTTCTGTACAATGGCGTTCGGGATTCGATCTACGGTCCCGGATTCCAGGACGAGAACCTGGCGCTGTTCAAGAAGTTCGCCATCAACGAACGGAACTCCTTTGAGTTCCGCGCCGAAGCGTACGATGTCTTGAACCATCCGAACTGGAGCGGACCGCAATACACGCCTACCTCCGGAACGTTTGGGCAGGTAACCAGCAAGACGGGCCTGTCGAGGGAACTGCAGCTCTCGCTGCTGTACCAGTTCTAGGCCGTAACTGCTGTCATTCTTGGCCTGCCAGCTGGCGCGAAAACCGGCTTGGCAGGCCAATCTATTTGTGGCACGCTGCCCGGACTTACTTCCGAAACCTTTAGGTGCTCGCCGCTAGATAAGCTTTTGAAACCCATGAACCCTTTCCGAGCCACGAGCGCGAGCGAGTGGGTGGGATGATCTCGTTCTAAAATTGTTGGTGCTATGCACGCGCGTGCTCTGCTGGGTGGATCGGCGTTCGCGCTGTGCATGGCTCTGGTCTGCACCGGACAGACGAAGCAGGTGCGCACGCTTTCGGGCACCGTTCTCGATGCCGCTACGGGCGAGCCCATCCCGCGCGCGCTGGTTCGTGTCCTGTCGAATTCCGCTCTGTCCGCGATGACGGGCGCGGATGGTCATTTTGAAATTCCAAACTTTCCTACCGGCCGGACCGTCAGCATAGCGGCGAAGCGCCCCGGCTACGGAAGCCCGCAGATGCCTTCGCAAGGGCGTAAGAGCGTCGGCCCGGGCGAAAACAACATCACCCTCGAACTCGTGCCGCAAGGCGGCATTCAGGGGCGTATTGTGGACGAGGATGGCCAGCCTCTGCAGGGCATTCGGGTGCAAGCCATCGCCCAAGACATCCGTAATGGGCGTAAAGAGCGGCGGCCGGTCTCCACAGCCAGCACCGGCAGTGCCGGCGAGTACGAAATTGACGGCCTCGCGCCGGGTACGTACTTTGTCAAAACGTTCCTGCGGCGGCTGTATATGACCTTCGCTCCACTTCCGGCCGCGCAGCAGGCGTATGCGGGGGAGTTCTATCCCGACGCTTCCGATCGCGCCGCCGCTCAGCCGATCCAGGTCCAGCCGGGCCAGACAATCGAAGCGGATTTCACCGTCAGAACCGTGCGCACATTCCGAATCGCGGGCATGGTGACCGGCTTGGGAAAGGGTCAGCCGGCTTCGGTAACTCTCGATCAGCCGGACGGCGGGCGATTCTCTGTCCCGATACGCTTCAATCGCCGGACGGGGCAGTTTGCCGTGTTAGGCGTTCCCGCCGGTTCTTACAAACTCGTGTTCCGGACTTACTCCAGATCGCAGACAGGCTTCTATTATGCAGAAAAGCAGATCGACGTGGAAGCTGACGTCTCCGGGCTGAAAATGGACCCGCAGCCCCTGCCGCCGATTCCGATCAAGGTTGCGCAGCCGCCGGATGCTCATGCTTCCGTGCAGCTCCAGCTTGTTAGCGAGGATGGCACAAACAATACTTATTCGGCCACCACGTTCCCGCATCAGGCGCTGGAAGTTCCTGGCGCTCCTCCCGGCAGCTACCGCGTCGCCGTGCATACATACGGCTCCGCGTGCCTGGATAGCATCTCTTCCGGATCGGCCGATCTCATGTCTCAAGACCTGACCGTATCCGCCGGAGCCGCGCAGCCGCCGATCATCGTTACGCTGCGAAGCGATTGCGCCACGCTTAACGGAATGGTGCACACCGATGGACCCAAGGCGTCGGCCATGGTTCTGGTCGTTCCCGAATCCGGCGACCTGGAGCCGCATATCATCAGTGCCGCGCCGGAATCGCAGTTCAGCATCAAAGGATTTACTCCGGGCGATTACCGCATTTACGCTTTCTCCACTCTTGCTGGTCTTGAATACACGAATCCGGAGGCTCTGCGCGATTTCAATGCCCAGGAAATTACGCTCAACCCGAATCAAACGACGAGCGTCTCATTGAACCTGATTGAGCGGGGGAATCGGTGAGAGTGGTTGCGATTTTATTTTGCGCGGCGGTCTCCATCTTCGCGCAGCAGGCCAATTACAGCATCGCGGGCATCGCGGTCGAGCAGGGGACAAAGCAACCGCTGAGCCGCGCGCTCATGATCATCAGGACAACCGACGGTTCCCATCGGGAGAAGGCCTGTATCACCAACACAAACGGCGCTTTCCGCTTCGACGGTATTCCGCCCGGCAAATATATCCTGAACGGCGAGCTTCCAGGCAAGAGGCCGCAGCCTTTCCATAGGAGCGGCCAATACGTCACTGGAATCGCTGTTGGCCCGGGCCGCGATTCCGAACACATCGTCTTTACATTTGTCCGTGCCGGGACGATTGCGGGTAGGGTAACCGGCGACGATGGCACGCCTGTCCGATATGCGCATGTGTACCTGCTCCGCGACGGTGTTTTCGCGGGCAGAGAAGCGATTCGTATGCGCGGAATGCGGAATACGAACGCATCCGGACGGTTTGATTTCGACCGCCTGCCGCCGGGAACCTACTTCGTTGCCGTAACCGGGCAGCCATGGTACACGAGGTATTTGCCTGCGAGGGCTTCGGGCGATTTGGATATGGCGTATCCGGTGACCTATTACGCCGATGTTCTCGACCCCGCATCCGCGACTCCGATTGAGCTGCGCGAAGGCGGCCGCGCAAAGATACAAATCGTGATGCACGCGGTTCCGGCCGTGCACGTCCAGATTGCAGCGCAGACGAATCCGCCCCGGCGCGGATCATTCTTTAGCGCGAAAGAGCGCGGACCCGGCGGCTATCCTATCGGGATCGATATGAGAAGCGCTCGAACCCAAGGCCACTGGGATGTCAGCCTGGCTCCCGGCGAGTATACAGTGGGGCTGGGCTCGTTTTCCGGACCGGGCCGGGCAGATTTCGCCACAAAACGAATCTCGGTTCAAGGCTCCGATGCCGTAGTCAAAGATGAACCGATGTCGTCGGTGGCGGGCAAAGTGAGCTTCGCCTCTGCGGGAAGGGCGCCGGGCATACAGGTGGTTGTTTCCCGGCTGTCGGGGCGCGGGCGAGGAACGACTCTCAAGCCGGACGGATCCTTTCAGATCGCTGGACTCTCGGGCGGGAACTACACGGTGCGCCTCCAAAACCCTGGGGAATTTCGCCTCGTACAAGTGGCCGCCAAAGGCGCGGCATACTCGGCCGGCGTTCTTAAACTTACGCCGGGCGCGCAGGCGCAACTGGCTCTGGTTGCAGCGCCTGCCGAATCGCATGTCGATGGCACCGCGCTGAAGGACGGAAAACCCTTCGCCGGCGCAATGATCTTGTTGCTTCCGCTCGACGGCAAGACGGATCCCTATGTCGGCCGCGATGAGAGCGACAGCGATGGCACGTTTTCCGTCCTGCATGTGCCGAATGGCCGTTACGAACTGCTGGCGATTGATGACGGCAGCGATCTCGCCTATCGCGACCCGGCCGTGATGGCGCGGTACCGCAGCGGCGGGCAAATGGTAAATGTCCCCCTGACAAAGGGACACAAGCTGAAGGTCAAGGTGTTATCGCGAACGCCCGGCACACGATCCTCTCGCTGACTAATTAACGGTTAGGTCACCATCTCGCTGACCAGATTGGGGTGGTCCTCGGTTGCCGGCTGGCCGCCGGAAGTCTTTACGAAGCTGCGCAGGACTTCCGCGATGCTCCATGCCTGGGCGCAGCAGCCTCGCGCAGTAAACGGAGGTTCGGCGTCGAATATCTCGCTGATGGTGCCGGCGCAAGCGGATCGGATCTGGCCGTGGAAGCCGTCGAGAAAGCTTCTCGCGGTTTTGTAGTCGCCGGGATGGACCCGCAGCCAACTGTCGACAAAGGGTCCAATGAGCCAGGCCCAGACCGTGCCCTGATGATAAGCCGCATCGCGCGCGCGCAGATCGCCATCGTACCGCGGTTTGTAATCCTTTTCTCCGGGAGCGAGCGAGCGCAGTCCCACCGGCGTGAGCAGCTTCTGCCGTGCCACTTCGATCACCGGCTTCCAGCGCGACTGGTCCAGAATCGGATGATCGAGCGAGATGGCGAATAACTGGTTGGGGCGGCAGGAGGGATCGGAGCCGCCGTCCTCGCCGTCTATGACGTCGTACAGATAGCCGCCCTGTTCATACCAGAAGCGTCGATTGAAGGATTCCTTCGCTTTGGCTGCATGGCCGGCGATGCCTTCGGCCTCTTCCACCCGGTCCAGCTTGCGCAGCCAGCCCGCGAGCAGGCATAGCGCGTTGTACCAGAGCGCGTTAATCTCTACCGCTTTGCCGCGCCGGGGAGTCACCACCCAGTCGTCCACTTTCGCATCCATCCAGGTAAGCTGATAACCTTCCTGTCCCTGACTGAGCAGGCCGTCGTTTGGATCGACGTGAATGTTGAACCGCGTGCCGCGCAGATGATGCCCCACGATATCGAGTAAATGCGGCAGTAAGTACTGCAATAGATGTTTGTCCTCGGTGTACTCAAGATAGCGATGGATGGCGTGAAAGAACCAAAGCGTTGCGTCGGCGGTGTGATAGAGACCGTCTTTTTCCCCCTCGGGAAACAGGTTCGGGATCAGGCCGTCGCGAATGTAATGGGCAAAGGTGCGCAGAATGTAACTGGCCTCCACATAGCGGCCGGTCGTGAGCGTCAGACCCTCCAGGCTGATCATGGTGTCGCGGCCCCAGTCGGTGAACCAGTGATAACCGGCGATCACGCTGCGCACTTCGTCGCCTGCCGCGCGCGCTCTGGCGGTGTCTTCCTGGCGGCTGGCGGGAGTAAAGACAAATTGATCCGCGGCCCAAACCAGTTTCTTGCACACGGGGTTGCAGGCGTCCGGATGGGCTTCGCGGAGAAGCCGCTGCTGCCGCTCCTGCTCCAGATCCCAGGCCTGTCGCGGAGAAAGCGCCGACATAACCGCCCAGTTTTCGGTGGAGATCACGAGCGTTGCCTCAAAATCGGGAGAAAGCTCGGCCGAAAAATAGCCTGGACTCCAGAGGTCGCCGCGCCAGCTATATCCGCGATTGCGTTCCAGGCGATAGACAATATCGCGAAGCGTTTTGGTGTGGATGGTGAACGCGCCCTCGTGGCCGAGCAGCTTCAGCCTCAGGTAAGGAATGTGTTTCGAAGGCCTGATTTCGTAATGATGGCCGCGAACCGTGAAGGTATAGCTATCGAGCGGCGAGTTGACCGGCGCTTCATGGTCGCGCATATTGACCAGCGGCCGCAGCCGGAGTTTGATCCGCCCCGAGCCGCCCGAAACCCGATAGTTGATGTAAGCCGTGTTCTGGCGGTGCGGGAGACAGACGCGCTTTTCGATGGTCAATCCGTCGATTTGATAAGTCCAGACCGGAAGCCCGGCATCGAGATGAAAGCCGGCGAGTTGAAAGGCGGGTGCACGGCCTGCGCCGTTTTCGGCTTCCAGGCCGTTCAGATTGACAGGTTCGCTATCGCCGGCGCGAACTTGTTCCAGGATGTTATTGAGCATCATGGTGCGGCCTGGCGGCGAAGGCAGCCCCGCGATGAGATAGCCGTGAAAGCCCCGCGTGAGTGCGCCGGCAATGGTGCCTGAGGCGTAACCGCCCAGCCCGTTGGTGACCAGCCATTCCGTGCTCTTTATGGCTGTTAGTTCCTCGTTTGTTAGTGGCTTAGTGGGATCGTGGCTGAATATCTTCATAACGAAAGCAAGAACATTTGACCGCTCCCTCGCGGTCGCGGCTCGGAAAGCGGCATCGGACAGAGCCGCGACCGTGAGGGATTGGTCTGCCTGCATTCGAGCAACAGCGGCGCGGTGCCCGAGTTCATGAGTTCCGCCCCTTGATGGGGGAGAGCAAAACCGCCGACAGGCCCGGGATCTTCCAGTTCTCTTCGGTTTCGAGCGCAGGCGTTCCGCAGCCGCCGTAGGCGGGATCGTCGGAAGACCATAGCATGCTCCACTGCATGGCGGGCGGAGGCGCCAGAAGCGGTTCCGGCGCCGGATCCAGTTCCAAGTCTCTTCCCAGATTAACCAAAAAGAGCCTGTCGGTAGCGAATTCCGGTGAGAAGAAGCGAAGCACGAAACAACTCGGCGACAGGACCGCGCCGTCGATGCCATCGGCGCCTTGACGCGAGATGGTTGGATCCCCCCGGCGCAGCCGGAGCAGGTCGCGGTGTAAGGCGTAAGCGGCGGCATGCTCCTCCACTTCCGAAAAGTCAAGCTTGCAGCGCTCAAAGGTCTGCCCTACCCGCGGATACTGGAAGCACGCGATCGCCTCGGGCGTGTCAAGCGAGCGCCACTGAGATAGAAACTCCAGCCGGCCTTTGGCGACCTTATCCGCGAGTTCCGGCTTATGATCGGCGAAAAAGAGAAACGGACTGGAAGCAGCGAATTCCTGGCCTTGGAACAGCATCGGAGTGCCCGGAGCGAGCAGCGTGAGTGCGGTGATCGTGCGTAGCAGGCCGGGCGAGGTGAGTTCGTGGACGCGCTGCCCGCGGCCTGAGTTCGCAACCTGATCGTGATTCTGAATGAAGTTGACGAAGGCGTTCCGCGGCAAACCGAAGGTGGGTGTTCCGCGCCGCTTCTTCTGCCATCGATAGCGCTGGCCCTGGAACAAATAACCGTACTTGACCGTGGAGACGAATTCTTGCGGCGAGCCGCGGTAGTCGCTGTAGTAAGCCTCGCTCTTGCCCGTCAGAGCAACCATCGCCGTGTGATGATAATCGTCGTTCCAGAGCGCGTCCAATCCATAGCCGCCTTCGCGAACGGGTTTCAGCAAGGCTGTATTTTGCGGCTCGTTCTCGCCAATGAGCAGAATGCTTCGCGGGGCTGCTGCTTGGCGTGCCGCTTGGCCGATTTCGGCAATGATATGTGGCTGCGATTCGTCGTGAAGACTCTGCGTCGCATCCAGCCGCAAGCCGTCCAGGTGAAATTCGCGAATCCAATACGCCGCGTTCTCGCGAAAAAATTCGCGCACCGGCAGGCAATGTTCGCCGTCGTAGTTGATCGCCTCGCCCCAATCGGTTTTGTATTTTTTTGAAAAGTAGAACGGGGAAAATTTGTCCAGACAATCGCCGTCGGGACCGATATGGTTGTACACCACATCCAAAATCACTGCCAGTCCAAGCGAATGGGCGCGATCGACGAACGCTCGCAGGTCGTCCGGGCGGCCATAAATGGATGCCGGCGCGTAAGGCTGAACGCCGTCGTAGCCCCATCCGAATTTGCCCGCGAAATCCGCAACCGGCATGACCTCGATTACCGTGATTCCGGTGTCACGCAGGTATTCGAGTTCCTCCGCTGCCGAGCGCCAAGTTCCTCCTCTGGTGAACGTTCCCAAGTGCATCTCGTAAATCACTTGTCCGGCAAGAGAGACGCCGCGCCAGGCGCGATCGGTCCAGGCGAACGCGGTGGGGTCGATCACTTCGGAGAAGCCGTGCGGTCCGGCCGGCTGGAAGCGGGATGCCGGATCGGGAAACGGGCCGTGGCCGTCAAGCCCATACTTGTATCGGGTTCCGCTACCCAGCCCTTGCGCAAAGCCGGAAAAATAGCCCTCGGATTCCGGGCCAAGCGCAACCGTTTCCCGTCGGTTCTCGACGCAAACCTCGGCCGTGCCCGCTTGGGGCGCCCAGAGCCGGAAATGAACCGCGTCCCGGTCAGGGATAAACTCCGCGCCAATCGGCATCTGCCGCCTCGGCAATTCCGTCTGCGACATAACTAACCTGCAAAAAGGCGAGCGAACAGAACCCCGAGTATCAACGGGGATGCGCCCTCCCGCCGCTCCTTAACGGTCGCGGTTCTGTTCTGCACGTCCCCGCGTAAAATAGATAAAGACAGAGGGTTACCGATTTCGCGGGGGGAACGAATCCGCTATTCTCTATCGAGATTGGGGCCTATGTGGTACCCTAGGCCTGTGAGCACCTTGACTCACTTGCGACAGCTCGAAGCGGAGAGCATTCATATCTTTCGGGAGGTGACTGCCGAATGCCAGCGGCCGGTGCTTCTCTATTCGATCGGGAAGGACTCGTCGGTGCTGCTGCGGCTGGCGCAAAAGGCGTTCCATCCGAGCCCCATTCCGTTTCCGCTACTGCATATCGATACCAGCTATAAATTCCGCGAAATGATCGAATTTCGCGACCGGTATTGTGCGGAAGTGGGCGTGCGGCTGATCGTACACACAAACCGGCAGGCGCTTAAGGACGGCGCGATGCCGTTTGCATGGGGAACGCAGCGCTGCTGCGGCGCGCTGAAAACGCAAGCGCTGCTGGATGCGCTGCGAACCGGCGGATTCGACGCGGCGATCGGCGGAGCGCGGCGGGACGAAGAGCGGTCACGCGCGAAAGAGCGCATTTTCTCGTTTCGCGACACGCGCGGGCAATGGGACCCGCGCAATCAGCGCCCGGAGCTGTGGAATCTGTATAACACGCGTATCCACCCGGGCGAGAGTCTGCGTGTGTTTCCGCTGTCGAACTGGACGGAACTGGATATCTGGCATTACATCCACCTGGAGAATATTCCGGTGGTGCCGCTGTATTTTGCCAAAGAGCGCTCGATGCTGGTGCGGGGCGATTCTTTGATCTCGCTGGAGCAACCGTTTATTCCCATGCTGCCGGGCGAGAAGCCGGAAATGGTGAAATGCCGCATGCGTTCGCTCGGGTGCAGCCCGTGTACGGGCGCGATCCGGTCTGATGCCGACACGGTGCCGAAGATCATCGAAGAGCTGGTCGGTTTGCGGCGTTCCGAGCGGCAGAATCGCATCATCGATTTCGATCAGGACGGTTCGATGGAGATCAAAAAGCAGGAGGGGTATTTTTGATGGGTGCCGCGGCGGTGATGCCCGAAATCGATAGCTTCGAGGAATTCCTTAAGCAGGACGAAGCCAAAGACCTGCTGCGGTTTACCACCGCCGGCAGCGTGGACGACGGAAAATCGACACTGATCGGCCGGCTGCTGGTCGATTCGCGTAACGTGTATGAAGACCAGCTCGAATCGGTGACCAAGGCGTCCGCCGGACGCAACGCGGGCACGATCGATTTTTCGCTGCTCACTGACGGGCTGCGCGCCGAGCGGGAGCAGGGCATCACGATCGATGTCGCGTATCGCTATTTCACCACGCCGCGGCGAAAATTCATCATCGCCGATACGCCCGGCCACGAGCAGTATACGCGCAACATGGTCACGGGCGCATCCACCGCCGAGCTTGCGATTATTCTGGCGGATGCGCGCAAAGGTCTGCTGCCGCAATCGCGCCGCCATGCTTATATCGCAGCTTTGCTCGGCATTCCGCATCTTGTCGTTGCAGTGAACAAGATGGACTTAGTCGATTATAAGCAGGAGGTTTTTGCCGAAATCGAGCATGACTTTCGCGAGTTTCTGACGCAGTTCCCCGCGATTGAAACTTACTTTGTGCCGATTAGCGCGCTCCTCGGCGACAATGTCGTCGAAAGCAGCGAGAACATGCCCTGGTTTCGCGGGCCGAGCTTGCTCGAATATCTCGAAACGGTTCCCGCGGGGAATCTCGCGCAACACGGCTCGTTCCGCTTTCCGGTGCAGCGCGTGGTGCGGCCGAACCACGAATTTCGTGGCTATGCCGGAACGGTCGCCAGAGGCCAGGTCGCAGTTGGGGACTCCATTGCTATTTATCCTTCCGGGCGGAGAAGCACGATTGCTTCCATCGTTACGTTCGATGGCGAGATCGATTCCGCCGAAGCCGGCCAATCGGTCACGCTCACGCTCGCCGACGAAATCGATATCATTCGCGGCGATCTCATCGCCGCGGCCGGCGACGCGCCCGAGATTGCAAGCACGATCGAAGCGACGCTGGTCTGGCTCAACGAAACTCCGGCGCAATTACACAAGCGCTACCGGATCAAGCATACGGCGCGCCAGGAATGGGCAGAGATCAAAGAGATCCCGTATCGCATTAACATCAACTCTCTCGAACACGAAGCGGTCACTTCCATTCAGATGAACGAGATCGCGCTGGTACATGTCGAAACGGCGCGGGCGCTGACGTTCGATCCGTACCGCGAGAACCGCGCGACCGGCAGTTTCATTCTGGTCGATCCGGTGACGAACGCGACCGTAGCGGCGGGCATGATCTCCGGCGCGGTGTCGCTCGAAAGCAGCAGACGTGCCCGAGGGCTCTCCTGGCGAATCCACGGCGGCGAGTTGACGATCTCTCTTCCTACTGCCGGGGAATCCGCCGCAGGTACAATCCAGGATCCCGAGACCAGGGAAGCGCTGGAGCGGCTCCTGCGCCGGCTTAAGTGAGCAACATGCCTGAACCAAGTAAGTCACCCGAAGCCCGCCGTGCGGTTGCAACCGCACTTGAACAAAGCGCTGCGCCTTGCATTACCTGCAGTTTCCAAGCCGAAGATATGGTGGTGCTGCACCTGGCTCGTGAGTTGCGGCCCCGGATTCCGGTCCTTTTCCTTGAGACCGGCTATCACTTCCCGGAAGTCTATAAGTACCGCGATGAGATGACCGAGCGGTATAACTTGAACCTCGTCAACGTCATTCCGAAGCAAACCGTCGCGGAGCAGGAAGCGCAGTTCGGCGTGCTTTATCGTTCGCAGCCGGACCAATGCTGCAAGATGCGCAAGGTGCAGCCGTTGTTTGCGGCGCTGGAGAATTACGATGTCTGGTTCACCGGCTTGCGGCGCGTGCAGTCTCCGACCCGGGCCAATCTTGCGGTGAACGACCGCTTCCCGTTGCCGACCGGCAAAGCGCTGTTGAAAGTCAGCCCGCTGGCGGATTGGAGCGACAAAGAAGTCTGGGGATTCGCGCGCGAGCACGCGATTCCGCTGCTTTCGCTCTACGACGAGGGCTACACGAGCATCGGCTGCGAGCCCTGCACCGCGCTTCCGTCCGATCCCGGCAATGCGCGCTCGGGCCGCTGGGCCGGACGCAAACTAGAGTGCGGCATTCATATCGCCGAGGCGCACTAACGTGGAAATTGTTCTTGGTTTCGTCATCGCCCTGGCCATTTCCTTAACGGGAGTTGGATCAGGCAGCCTGACCACCCCGCTACTCATCATCCTGCTGGGCGTCTCGCCCGCCACTGCTGTTGGCACCGCGCTCACCTACGGCGCCATCGTGAAGATCGCTTCGGTTCCGGTGTACGCGGTTCGGCGCCAGATCAACTGGCGCATTCTGAAACTGCTCCTTGCGGGCGGCGTTCCGGGCGTCATCGGCGGCGGTTTTCTGCTCGACCATTTGAAGGGCGACAGCTACCGGCCGTATCTTTACATGGCGCTGGGCGTGCTGATCGTTGCTACCGGCGGATTCAATCTGTTCCGCATTTTTCATCCCAAACCGCAGCCGTCCAACAACGACCGCTCACGCCTGCTGCCTTGGTTCGCGCTGCCAATCGGGGCGGAAGTGGGATTCTCTTCGGCCGGCGCCGGAGCGCTGGGCTCGCTGCTGCTTTTGGGATTGACGCCGCTTTCGGCGTCTGAAGTTGTGGGCACGGATTTGAGTTTCGGCCTGGCGCTGGCGGTTGCAGGCAGCGCCATCCAACTTGGGGCAGGGAACTTCGACCCTACGCTTCTGGCGAAGCTCGTGATCGGCGGCCTTTGCGGTGCGTTTGTCGGATCCTTTCTCTCCGGCCGGCTCGCGCAGCGCCCGCTGCGCATCGGCGTGCTGTTGATGCTGGTACTGCTCGGCTGCGAACTGGCGTTACATGGGCACGCAAGTGCGGCGGAGATGCACGCCGTGTTCGCCGCGGCGCATTGAGTTCCTTATTCGTGCGCCGCGGCTCCGTGTCAGCTTTTCGGAGCGGCTACGCGCTGCGCTGCGCTTCGGCTTTGAGGGTTGCGCTTGCCAGCGCAGCTTGTGCTGCCGCCAGCCGTGCGATGGGGACACGATAGGGCGAGCACGAGACGTAATTCATGCCGATGCGATAGCAGAACGCCACCGAACTCGGCTCGCCGCCATGTTCGCCGCAGATACCGACTTCGAGATTCGGATTGGTGCGGCGACCCAGCTTGACCGCGTGCTCGACCAGCTTGCCCACGCCTTCCTGATCCAGCACGGCAAAGGGATCGGCCTTGAAAATTTTCAGGTTCTCGTACTGCTTCGAGAACTTCGTGTAGTCGTCGCGCGAAAGGCCCATGGTCGTCTGCGTCAAGTCGTTGGTTCCAAAGCTGAAGAAATCGGCTTCTTTTGCGACTTCGTCCGCCGTAATCGCCGCACGCGGGATTTCGATCATGGTGCCGACGTAATATTTCAAGTCCTTCATTCCGGCCTTGCCAAGCACTTCGTCCGCAACCCGCACCACGAGCGCCTTTTGGTTTTCCAGTTCCTTCACGCCGCCGATCAGCGGGATCATCACTTCGGGAATGACCTTGACGCCCTTCTTGGCCACTTGCACCACGGCTTCGAAGATCGCACGCGCCTGCATCTCCGTCACTTCGGGATACGTGATGCCGAGGCGGCAGCCGCGATGCCCCAGCATAGGATTGAATTCATGCAGTTCTTCCACACGGGAGAGTAATTGCGGCAGATACTTCTTCAATTCCGCGACCTTCACGTTGTAAGCCGCCGCCATCTCTTTCTTTTCTTTGGTACTGGCATGCGGCAACCGCGCCAGATCGACCATCACGTTTTCGCGCTTGGGCAGGAACTCGTGTAGCGGCGGATCGAGCGTGCGGATGACCACCGGGAAGCCGTCCATGGCTTGAAACAGCCCGGCGAAATCCTTCCGCTGCATTGGCAGCAGCCTCTGCAGCGCTTTCTTGCGCGTTTTCGGATCGCGCGCGAGAATCATAGCCTGCATGTGCGGAATCCGGTCCTCGGCGAAGAACATGTGCTCGGTGCGGCACAGGCCGATGCCTTCGGCGCCAAACACGCGCGCCTGCTTCGCATCGCGCGGAATGTCCGCGTTCGCGCGCACGCCGAAATCGCCGCGGAACTCGTCCGCCCAGCTCATGAACGTTGCGAAATAGTGCGACTTCAGGTCGGGTTCGTTGGTCTTGCACTGTCCCAGATAGACTTCGCCGAGCGTGCCGTCAAGCGAAATCCAATCGCCCTCTTTGATGGTGAGTCTCTTGCCTTCGAACAGAATCGTCGCCTGCTTTGTGCCTTCGTTGACCGATACCGAAGATGCTCCAACGACGCAGGGCCGGCCCATGCCGCGCGCGACCACCGCTGCGTGGCTGGTCAGCCCGCCGACCGCCGTCAGAATGCCTTTCGAGACGTCCATTCCGTGAATATCGTCCGGCGTTGTTTCCTTGCGCACCAGAATCACCGGGCCTTTGGCCGCAAGCTCTACGGCATCTTCGGAGGAAAACGCTACACGTCCCACCGCGGCGCCCGGAGAGGCCGGCAAACCGGTTGCGATCTTCTGCAGATTCTTTCTGGTCGCCGGATCGAGCACCGGATGCAGCAATTGATCGAGCTGGTTCGGCCCAACGCGCTGGACGGCTTCCTCTTTCGAGATCAGCCCTTCTTCGACCATCTCCACTGCTGCCCGCACCGCCGCCGGACCCGTGCGCTTGCCGTTACGGGTTTGCAGCATGTACAGATTGCCTTCTTCGATGGTGAACTCGAAATCCTGCACATCGCGATAATGATTTTCCAGATTGGTGGTGATCTCGCGAAGCTGCTGGTAAGCATGGGGCATGACCTGCTCAAGTTCCGCGATCGGCTGCGGCGTGCGAATGCCGGCGACCACGTCTTCGCCCTGCGCGTTCACCAGAAACTCGCCGTAAAAAATCTTTTCGCCGGTTGAGGGATTGCGCGTGAATCCGACACCGGTGCCCGACTTTTCGCCCATATTGCCGAAGACCATCGCCTGCACATTAGCCGCGGTGCCGATGGAATCGGGAATCTTCTCCATGCGCCGGTAATAGATCGCTTTCGGCGTGTTCCAGGAGTTAAACACGGCATCGCGCGCCAGCATTAATTGCTGCTGCGCGTCTTGCGGGAACTCGCGCCCGGTTTCCTTCTTCACCAGCTTTTTATAATCCGCAATGATGGCCTTCAAATCGTCCGCGGTCAAATCGGTGTCGAGTTTCGTCTTGGCCTTGGCTTTGCGCGCGTCGAAGATATGGTCGAACTTCGCCATATCCATGCCGAGCGCCACCTCGCCGAACATCTGAATGAATCGCCGATAGCAATCGTAAGCGAATCGCGGATTGCCGGTCTTGCGCGCCAGGGCCTCAGTCGACTTGTCGTTGAGCCCGAGGTTCAAAATCGTGTTCATCATGCCGGGCATAGAAATTCTTGCGCCGGAACGCACGCTGACCAGCAGCGGATCTTCGCCGCCACCGAGCTTCTTGCCCATCTGTTCTTCGAGCTTGTGCAGCGCCTCGCCGATCTGCTTGTCCACTTCCGCGGGAACCTTATTGTCGTTTTCAAAATAGAGGTTGCAGACTTCGGTGGAAATCGTGAAACCGGGCGGCACGGGCACGCCCGCTTTGCTCATTTCGGCGAGCCCGGCGCCTTTTCCGCCGAGTGTGTCGCGCATCTTTCCATCGCCTTCGGCCGAGCCTCCGCCGAACGAGTAAACGTATTGATTCATCTAGACTGTTTTCTCCTGACTGGTCACGATTTCGGAAAAATCGGCAATGCTGGAAAATTCCGCAAGCAAGCTGTACAACAATGCCAAACGGTTCTGCCGGATCGCCGGATTCGGGTCGTTCACCAAGATTTTATCGAAGAACAAATCGACTTGCGGCCGCAGCGACGCAATGAGGGCCAGCTTGTCGCGATAGGAACCTGCTTCGCCGGCTTCGGTGCGCACGCGCATAAACGCCGTATAGAGGTCTTCTTCGGGGCCGGGTGCAAGCCGTTTCGCATCCGGCAGCGGTGCCTGTTCCACTTGCGCTTGCCGCAAAATGTTCTTGATTCGTTTGAAGCTAGCGGCGAGCGGTTCAAAATCTCCCGTGGGACGAACGTAATGGATCGCCTCTGCCCGGTCCGCCAGATCGGCTAAGGTGCCGAGCGGCGCCGCGAGCACAGCGTTCACTTCATCGTAGGCATAGCCGAGCACATCGCGCAGATAAAATTGAGCGCGCTCCTTCATGAACTCTGCAAGCCCCGCGTACTCTTGCACATATATCGCTAGCTCGACCGGCAGCCGCGCTTCGAACAGAATTTTGACGACCCCCTGCGCCGCGCGCCGCAGCGCGAAAGGGTCTTTCGAGCCGGTCGGAATCAGGCCGATCTGAAAGCATTCGCGCAGTGTGTCAATCTTGTCCGCGATCGAAAGAATTTGCCCTTCCGGCGTGCGCGGAATTGAATCCTCCATGCTCAACGGCTTGTAATGGTCGTAAATCGCGGTGGCAACCGCTTCCGATTCACCCTGCGCCTTCGCGTAGAGTCCGCCGACGATGCCTTGGAGGTCGGTAAACTCCTTGACCATATCGGTGGTCAGATCCGCTTTGCAAATTTCCGCCGCGCGCTGGACACTCGCGGCATCCGCACCCACTGCTTTCGCCAGTTCCTCGGCGAGCATCCAAACCCGGTTGTTCTTTGCGGCGTAGCTACCCAGCTTGACGTGAAATGTGACTTTCGCCAAATCCGCAACGCGCTCGGAAAGCTTCCGCTGCTGATCCACCTGCCAGAAAAACCGCGCATCGTTGAACCGCGCGCGCAGCACGCGCTCGTTGCCTTGCCGGATCAAGCCGTCCGGATCGCCATCGGTGTTCGTCACCGCGACAAATTGCGGCGCGAGCGTGCCATCGCTGTTCACGACGGAAAAATACCGCTGGTGATGGCGCATCACGGTCGAAAGAATTTCCTTCGGCAGCTCCAAATACGACGGATCGAAGCTCCCGCGAATCGGGGTAGGGAATTCCGTCAAATACACGAGCGTTCGTAGCAGTTCGTCGTCCCTCTGCACGTCCGCCCCGAGCGCCCCTTCGATGCGTCGCTTACGTTCTTCCGCATTCACGATGACGAAATTCTCACGAAGGCGCTCGATGTAATTAGCGGCTGTCACGGGAATCGGATTTTTCGATCCAAGAATGCGATGGCCTCGCGTGAGATTGCCGGATTTCACGCCGGCCACTTCGAACTTGACCGCCTTTTCATCGAGCAGCGCCACGATCCAGCGAATCGGGCGGATGAAGCGCACGCCGTCCTTGCCGGTCCAGCACATCGTTTTCGGGAAATGGATGCCGGCGATGATTTCAGGCAATTTTTCCCCCAGCGCAGCGGCTGCCTCCTGGCCCTTCGTGAGCTGATGAACCACGAAGCGCTCACCTTTGGCATCGCACAATTTTGCCAGCCGATCCACCGTCGTGCCCTGCTTGCGCGCAAAACCTTCCGCTGCCTTCGGACCGGCCGAGATATAAGGACCGGGGATGACGCTTTGCACATCGGACGCCTGTTCCAAAATGTCCTTCGCCAGGAGCACCAGCCGGCGCGGCGTGGCATCCACCATCAGGGCCGAACCGCCGAAAGCGGAAAACGCCGCTTGATAGCGCGAGCGCAGATCTTCGAGCGCCGGCTCAATCATCCAATCCGGAATCTCTTCGGTCCCGATTTCGAGCAGGAAATCCGGCATTATGCTGCGGCCTCTTCGGCCGGGAATTGCTGCGCGCACCAGGCTTCGGCAACCCCTACCGCCAGCTTGCGAATGCGGGCAATAATGCCAACGCGCTCGGTGACACTGATGGCGCCGCGCGCGTCGAGCAGATTAAACAGGTGAGAACATTTCAGCACCTGATCGTAGGCTGCGAGAAGTGGAAACCTTTGGCTCTCAGGTGTAAATTCCTTCAGTAGCTCCGCGCATTCGGCTTCATGTTCCGAAAACAAGCGCCAAAGCCGATCGACGTTCGCCAGCTCAAAGTTGTAAACCGAAAACTGCTCCTCGTCCGCCAGCCGCACGTCCGCATATTTGACGCCCGGCGCCCATTCGATGTCGTACACGCTATCCACGTTTTGCAGAAACGCGACGATGCGCTCCAATCCATAGGTAATTTCCGCCGGAACCAGATCGAGATCGATGCCGCCGCATTGCTGGAAGTAGGTAAACTGCGTGATCTCGAGACCATCCAGCATCACCTGCCAGCCGATGCCCCAGGCGCCGAGCGTGGGCGCTTCCCAGTTGTCCTCTTCGAACTTGATATCGTGCTTGCGCAGATCGATCCCAATCGCGGTCAGGCTTCCAAGATACTGCTCCAGTACGTCGTCCGGCGTCGGTTTCAGAATCACCTGAAGCTGCTGGTGCTTGTAGAGCCGGTTCGGATTCTCGCCATAGCGTCCGTCGGCGGGCCGGCGGCTCGGCTGCACATACGCGACTTTGTACGGCTTGGGTCCCAGCACCCGCAAGAATGTCTCCGGCGCCATGGTCCCCGCGCCCACTTCGACGTCGTAGGGCTCCTGAATCACGGCGCCGCGGCTGGCCCAGTACTGTTTTAATTTGAGGATCGTGTCCTGGAAAAAGTCCATCGTTATTGGGTCAAAGCGCTTCGAGCAACCGCGGCGTATGGAATCGCCGCTCGACGTGCTCCTCCATCCGGCGAATGAGGAAACGGCGCAGATCGAGCGCGGTGTCTTTGGTCCACGTCACAGGCGGCAACTCGGCGATATGCGCGTGCAGCATGGCAGCCGCCAGCTCGCGCGAAGACGCCGAGAGGTTGCGGTCCGGATAGCTTGCGAGATCCGGCAGAAAACCCGAAAGCCGCGTCGCCCAAAGCGAAAAATAGGTAATCGACGCCCAGATCGCTCCCGGCGCGCGGCTGTGCATGTGTCCCAACACCGCCATCAAGAGCCGGAAAAAGCGCTCGTTCGGCTCGTTCGGGGGCAAAAGCTGATCGCTCACTTCGGCCACATAGTCGATGGCCACGCTGGCGTCGAAATCGCCGAGCAGATCGAACTGAGACTGAATCAGATCGCACGAATGCAAGTTGACCAGTTCACGCGTTTCTTGCTGCGAATAGGATAAGTTCACTAGCGATAACCGTTCCAGGCCCGAGCCGAATGTGCTCTTCGGCTTGCGGGCCCGCCGCGCGACTCCGCGCAGTTTGCCCTGATCGCGCGTGAAGAAACTGACGATCAGATCCGACTCTCGAAACGGATAGGTCCGCAATACATAGGTTTCGCTTACGCGAGCCGGCATGTTTTCCGGTGCTCCAACTTGAGCCGAGCCGGGGAATTCTCAGGGTAGCAAAGCCCAGCGGCGCCGGGTCCGAAGACCAATGGAATCCGACGTACCGTTCGGCAGCGCTCATACGTCCCTCGGTTGAGCCGCGAGCACCCGCTGGAACACGCGGATATACTGGTGTGGAACAGATTCCAATGGAGTGGCGCTCGCGATTTTGAGGGAGAAATTAAAGAGTTGCGAGTAGCGAGCCGTATATGCCTGTCTGTTGTGTCAGCAGCTTTGCTGATGCATACCGCCTTCGGGAAGCAGGTGCTGACTTGGCCCGAGGTTCAAAAGAGATTCCGAGCGACGAACCCGCAGTTACAGGCGGGGCAAGTATCCATCCAAGAGTCACGCGCGAACGAGATTACTGCCGACCTCAGGCCCAATCCCGACGTCAATCTCACTTGGGATCAGTTCACTTTATTTCATGACGATCCCTACCGGCCGATCTCGCAATCCTATTTGATTTGGGGTGTCAGTTACCTGCACGAGCGGCGCCACCAGCGCAGTCTGCGGCTCGCGAGCGCCGAAAATGCGACGGCGATTTCCGTGTCTGCCCAGGCGGATCTGGAGCGGACCTTAATGTTCGCCCTTCGAACCGCCTTCATCGGCGTGATGCAGGCCAAGGCGGTGCGGCAGGTCGCTCAGGAAAATCTGAAGTACTACGACAAGGAAATCGCCATCAGCAAGGCCCGGCTCCAGGCCGGAGACATTTCGCAGGTTGACTTCGAGCGCGTGGAATTGCAGCGGGTCCAGTTTCAATCCGACCTGCAGACGGCCGAAGTCAGCCTCCGGACCGCGAAGATCGCGCTTTTATCGCTGCTGCGAGACCCGATTCCGGTGGATCAATTCCAGATCTCCGAGCCCTTCGTTTTCAGCAATTCCGTACCGTCGCTGAGTGCGCTGCGGGCCTTGGCGATCGAGAACCGGCCGGATCTAAAGGAAGCGGAGCAGTCGGTTGAAAAGGCGAGAACCGATCACCGGCTTGCCGTTGCGAACGGCGCCTCGGATCCCACCTTCAGCGTGTTCATGTCGCATCAGCCCTCTCCCTTGAATACATACATAGGCGCCAGCGTCTCGTTTCCGTTGCGCATCTTCGACCGCAACCAGGGCGAGAAGCTGCGCACGCGCCTGGACATTGGGCGCAACCAGCAATTGCGCGATGCCGCCGAGGTGGGCGTGCTGCAAGACGTGGACTCCGCTTACGCCACGCTCGAAGGCACGCTCAAGCTGCTGCGGCCGTATAAAGCCAAGTACCTGAAAGAAGCGAAAAACATACGCTCCACAGTCTCGTTCGCCTATCTGCACGGAGGCGCTTCGCTGCTCGACTTCCTGGATGCACAGAACCAATACCGCGTCACAGAGCTGAGCTACCTCAATCTGGTCGGTGCCTATTTAGCTGCCGCGAGTCAAGTGAATTTGGCGGTCGGACGCGAAGTGATCCGATAGCTATTAGCTGCTATTGAAACGGAGCCGGGAGCGTAAGCGACCCCATGTTCGGGCGGCAACAAGAGAGCAACCGCTAACCGCTAATAGCTTTCTCACACCTGCAGCACATCATTCTTCTTCGCCACCATCAAATACAACACCGGCGCCAGGAAAATCGAGAGGAGCAGCCGCGAGATCATGCCGCCGACAATCACGATGGCGAACGGCTTCTGCGAATCGCTCCCGATTCCGACGGAAATGGCGGCGGGCAAAAGGCCCAGGCAATCCACCATGGCGGTCATGACGATGGGCCGCAGGCGCACCACCGAGGCTTCGTAGGTTGCCGTCCAGGTATCTTTGCCTTCGAGTCGCAGCTTATTGATGTACGAGTAGAGGATGACGCTGGTTTGCACCGCCAGGCCGCTGAGAGCCACGAACCCGAGCATAGAGGAGACATTGAAGGTAGTCCCGGTTATCTTTAGCGCGAGTAACCCGCCAACCGGCAGCGTCAGCAGCACGCTGAAAAGGATAATCAGCGGGAATTTCAAATTGCCGTAGAGCGCGAACAGGATGAACAGGATCAAAAGCACGACCATGGGCAGGATCACCTTCATTTGCGCCATGGATGAGACGTACTCCTTGTATTCGCCGCCCCATGCGAGACGGTAGCCGACCGGCAGCCGGACCGCTTGCGCCACTTTCCGCCGCGCTTCTCCCACCGCGCTCGCCAGGTCCCGGCCTTCCACGCTGAACTGCACGCCGATATAGCGCGCATTGTCTTGCCGGTAGATCAGAGTCGCGCCTTGGGCGACATGGATGCTTGCGAATTGGCTCAAAGGAAGATGCTGGCCGCCGGGCGTGGCGATGAGCAGATTCTTGATCGCGTTTTCGTTATCCCGGAAGCGTTTCTGCATGCGCACCACCAGATCGAATTCCTCTTCTCCTTGAATGACCTGGGTTGCCGCGGCTCCTCCGAGCGCCGTTTCGATGAGCGTGTTCACGTCGCTTACGTTCATGCCGTAGCGGGCGATCTTGGCGCGGTTCGGTTTGATGATCAGGCTGGGCTGACCGAGTTCCTTGGCAATCACGACGTCCGTAATGCCGCGCACGTGATGGAGAACATTTTCCACCTGATGCGCTTTTTGCGCGAGGGTCTGCAAATTGGGGCCGAAAATCTTCACCGCAAGCAGGCTTTTTAGTCCGGTCTCGGCCTCGTCCACGGCATCCTCAGCGGGCTGCGTGAAGTTGAAAATGAGCCCGGGAAACCCGGACAGTTTCTTCCCCATTGCCGCGATCAGTTCCTTTTTGGTGTGGATCTTGCCTGTTTTCCAGACAGCGTCGTCGTAAGGATGCAATCCGACGTAGTACTCGTTGTTGTAGAAGCCGGTCGGGTCGGTGCCGTCATCGGGGCGCCCCAGTTCGTTCGCGACAATCGTCACTTGGGGGAAGCTCATCAGCATATCGCGGATCTCGGGTGAGATCTCCGCAGCTGCGTTGAAAGAAATCGTATAAGGCGCGGTGGTGCGTATCCATATGGCTCCTTCGTCGAGGTGCGGCATGAACTCGGCGCCGATTCCCGGAATCAACGCTAGCGAAGCGCCGAAGATGATTACGCAAACGATGACGGTCAGCCAGCGGCGGCGCATGCAGACGAGCAGCGCCCGGCCGTAAGCATTTTTGATTCCCTCGTAAAGCCTGGCTCTTGGCTCATGCACGTGGCGCAGAAACCAGGCGCAGAGCACGGGCAAGACGGTCAAAGCGCAGAGCAGCGAGCCGACCAGTGCGAAGATCATGGTATCTGCCATGGGCCGGAAGAGCCGTCCAGCCGGGCCGGTTAACACGTAAATCGGAATATAGCCGGCGATGATAACGGCAACGGTATAGAAAATCGGCCGCTCCACCTCGCTTGCCGCTGCGCGAATCACATCGAGCAGATTGTGCTTTTCGCCGTGCCGCGCTGCCAGCTCGCGGAAGATATTCTCGACCATCATCACCGCGCCACCGACCAGGATGCCGAAATCGATCGCTCCAATCGACAGCAGGTTCGCTGGAATATTTGCTTGGTCGAGGCAGATAAAAGCGAACAGGAGAGAGAAGGGAATCGCCACGGCCACGATCAGCGCCGTGCGCACGCTGAAGAGCATCAGGCCGAGGATGACCAGCACCAGGATGATGCCGCGGACCAGATTCTTCTCGACGGTCTTGGTGGTGTCGTTGAGTAAATACGTGCGATCGTAGTAGGGCACCACTTTGACATCGCGTGGCAGGATGTGATTGTTCAGGTTGGCTGTTTCTTGCTCAACGCGCTTCAGGACGGTCTGCGCCTGCTCGCCCAAGCGCATCATGATGACGCCTTCCACTGCGTCGTTCTGGTGCATGTAGCCGAACTCGCCGAGGCGCGGGGCGTGCCCGATCTTCACTTTGGCCACGTCGCGCACGTAGAGAGGAGTGCCGTTGCGCGTGGCGAGCACGATATTTCCGATATCCTGCGTGTCTCGCGCGAGCCCGAGTCCGCGGATGTAATACATCTGCCCGCCCTGCTGATAGAAGCCGCCGCCGGAGTTGGCGTTGTTCGCGGCGAGCTGCTGCGTCACCTGCTGTACCGAAAGGCCATACGTGAGCAGCCTGCTCGGATTGAGCAGCACTTGGTACTGCATGGTGGTTCCGCCCATGCCGGAATCGTCCGCGACGCCTGGCACGGCGCGGTAGGCGCGGGCGAGCACCCAATCCTGGATGGTCTTGAGCTGCTGCTCACTGCGGTCGGGGCTTTCGACAACGTAGCGGTAAATCAAACCACTCGGGCTGAAGAGCGGCGAAAGTGACGGCGCGACGCCCGCGGGCATTGCGGCGTTGCCGACGCGCTCGAAAGCCAGTTGGCGCACAAAGTACGGATCGGCGCCGAACTCGAAATTCATCTCGATGGCTGAAAGCCCGTACATCGAGAGCGACCGAAGCGCGGTCAGCTTCGGAATCCCATTCATTTGAATTTCAAGGGGGATCGTGATCAGCCGCTCGACCTCCTCGGCGGCATGGCCCGGCCATTGCGTGATGATTTCGACGTGTGGCGGGGATAGGTTGGGATAGGCTTCAATGGGCAGCTTACGGAAAGAAATCGCGCCCCAGGCCATCAGCACGAGCGCCATGGCGATGACGATAAATCGCTGCGAGAGAGCGAAGGAGACGATGCGTGCAACCATTCGGGGGCCTATTGAGTGCTGGCGAACTGCAGAAACACGCTGCCTTCGGATACAACCGGTTCGCCTCGCTTCAGCCCGCTTCGAATCTCCACTCTTCCGTCCTGCTGCATGCCCGCGTTGACGGCTCGGCGCGCGAACTCGCGCGGCTTCACTTCCACATAGACGAAAGGTTCGTTCTCGCTGTCGTGCAGCACCGCGGAGAGAGGAACGTTCAGCACGTTTTTATCCGTCTTGGTATGAATGATGGCGTCCACATACATGTCTTTCTTCAAAAGGTCGTTACGATTTTGCGTGACGATGCGAACCGGCGTGGTGCGCGTCGTTGGATCCACTATCGCCCCGATATAGGCAACCCTGCCGTGGAAATTCCGGCCGAGCGAGGATTCGGTGACGTCCACTGTGTCTCCTACCCGCACCAGCGGCAAGTCTCGGGCGAAGATGTTTCCTTGCACCCAGACCCTCGACGTATCGGTGAGCACGAAGCAGGTGGTGGTCCCCGCCTGAATCACCTGGCCGGGCATGACCATCTTCTGTACCACGGTGCCGCCGATGGGCGCGCGCAATGCAAGCTCCGCGTCGATCGAGTAGTCCTGGCCGTCGGCCTTCTCCAACTCTTGCGGCGTAATCGCGAAAATGCGTAGCGCCTGCGTGCTGTCCTGAACATCGGTGACCGCTTCGTTATAGGCGGCCTCTGCGGTTTCGACATCTTTCAAAGCGGCTGCTCCATGGGCCAGCAGATCTTTTTCCCGAGCCAGGGCCTTTTGCGCCAGAACCCGTTGGTCCCGCGCTTTCCTGTAAGCCGCCATCGCGGTGACGACATCCGGGCTCTTCACATAAAGCAGAGGATCTCCCGCTTTGACGCGCGATCCGGTGTCCACCATAATGCGCGTGATGGGGCCGCTTACCTGGGTAATCGCCTGAGTGGTGCGATCCTGATCCCAGCCCACGGTGCCGGTCGTTTCGACGTTGATTTTCCAGGCGCCGCTTTGTACCGGTTCAACTTGCAGATGGGAAAGCTGGTTTTGAGAAACCCGAACCAGGGTTGGCTGGTCCGGCGGGGAGGTGGCGGCGACGCTGTGCGCCGAGGTGTTTCCGCCTCCGCAGCCCCATTCCGCGAAGGCCAATAGGATCGCGACGGTCCCTGCCGAGAGGACGCACTTCACCCTCGTCCCGCCTTGCATGCCGGTACACTTTTCTTCTTCAATGAATTCAGCTCGCTTCCGATCATAGCTCCGGCCGAAAGCCGCAAACGACGGAGGTCTTTTGTGCTCGGGTATCGAGACAAACGTTTCGACGTGGCCGGTCAGGGGCCGGTTGCAGGAGAAAGCTGGACCTGCCGATTGCTGACAAAGCCGCCAGAATCCGAGCGACGCATCGTCTTCGGACCCCCGATGTGCTACAGGCGGCGACCGAAATTCAGTCGGGAGCGTCCGGATTGGGCACGAACGATCCGGCGTTCAAAACGGGTAAAAGAGTTCGAGACCCTGGTTCTAGACGATCTGCTCTGATCGAGGAGACTCACTCCTCGCTACTCGGCGTCTCGCCGGCTGCAGCATCCGCCAAATTTTGCGCATTTTGGGCGACATCTTGCCTGACTTGCCGGTAGGCTGCCTCGGCGGAACGGTGTGTGTTGTGGCCGACCTGAAGGACCTGCACTTCTACATGCTCCACGCCGAACTTCATGCAGGCGGCAAGAGTGGGTATGTAGATATCGATATGCCGCCCCTGGATCTTCGCGCCGGTGTCGGCAACCACGTATTCTCCCGAGTATCGGCCAGCACCGCGAATCTCAATAATGCTGCCCAGCGGCAAAATGTCGGGATCGGCGGCCACGATATGCCGATGAGTGTAAAGCCCCGAAGCGGTGATCCCGCTAATGTTGTAAGCAGTCGCCAAATAGCGGCCGTCGGCCGGACTAGCGGCTGTTTGGTCTCCCGCCACGGCGGCCAGGGCCAGAGCCGCCAGTGTGGGAACTGCTATTACCAGGCTCCAGAACCGGAGCCGACCGCGACGTGTGAGCATGTCTGCCCTCCAAGAGTGATTTGCTTCTTCCGGCCGACCTCCGGCGGCCTCCACAAATTAGAGCCGGTCGAATGGCATGCGTTTTGCCCGAAAAATTCCTCTGTCACCGCTTGCGGGC
>DASVGP010000222.1:0-11026 GCA_036379475.1 Bryobacteraceae bacterium
CGAGGGCTGCCCTCACCCGCTCGGGGCGGTTTGGATCGAGAATGAGAGGGCATTCAACTTTGCGATCTACTCGAAAGCGGCATCTGCCGTTCGGCTACTCTTCTTTACACCGCACGATTGCGTCAGCTCCATTTTTACGTACGAATTTGATCCTCTTAGAAATAAGACAGGACCTGTTTGGCACGCCCGCGTCGCACTGGACAGAATTCCAAACGCTGTATATTACGCATACTCAATCGACGGCCCTGGCGTCGAGTTTCGGCCACAGAAGCTGCTTCTCGATCCGTACGCAAAGGAAATTGCTTTCCCGCCGGCATTCGATCGTACCGCCGCATTTGGCAACGACAGCAATGCCGGTAAAGCACCGCTTTCGCTCCTTCCTGTAACCGGGTCAGGATTCGACTGGGAAGACGACTGCTCGCCGCGTCACGATGGCGACTTGATCGTTTACGAATTGCACGTGCGCGGCTTTACGATGAACTCAAATTCCGGAATCGAGCCTCCGAGACGGGGTACATTCCAGGGAGTGGTCGAGAAGATTCCTTATCTTCGCGAATTGGGGATCACTGCCGTCGAGCTGATGCCCATCTTTGAATTCGACCCTACCGAGCCGAACTACTGGGGCTATATGCCCTTGAATTTCTTTGCCCCGCATCATACGTACGCTGCCGACCGGTCGGTGAAGGAGTTCAAATCGATGGTGAAAGCACTGCATAGGGCCGGAATCGAAGTTATTCTTGACGTCGTTTACAACCATACGGGAGAAGGCGACGAACTGGGCCCCACGTTCGGCTTCAAAGGTATCGATTGCTGGACATACTACATGGGTTCGGGCGATACCGCTCGCCCCTATGCAGATTTTTCGGGAACCGGCAATACCTTAAATTGCGCGAACCGTGCGGTCCGGCAATTGATCGTAGATAGCCTGCGTTACTGGGCGCGGGAAATGCATGTGGACGGCTTTCGGTTCGATCTGGCGTCCGTGTTTTCCCGTAATCCCGATGGGTCGATCGATTTTGACGATCCGCCGATATTCGGCGACATCGGATCGGACCCGGATCTGCAGAACCTCCGGCTTATTGCCGAGCCGTGGGAAGGCAATCTTAAGTACCCGAACTACGAGCTGGGAGAAGGCCGGGCTAAGCCTCATTTTCCCGGCACAAGTTGGCGTCAATGGAACGATAGGTTCCGGTCCGCGGTTCGCCATTTCATCAAGAGCGATTCCGGGGCCCTGGCCGAATTCATTATGCGTTTGTATGGAAGCTCCGATTTCTTCCCCGATTCTCTACCCGAGTCGTCCCGCCCGTATCAGAGTCTAAATTATGTCGATTGCCATGACGGCTTTACGCTTTACGACCTGGTCGCATATACGACTTTGGATAGTTGGAACTGTGGCCAGGTTGATGGAGATGCCGGCATTGACGATGCCATCATGAGCCTGCGCAAGCGGCAGGTTAAGAATTTCTTTTGTGTGCTGATGCTCGCGAATGGCACACCGATGTTTCGAGCGGGCGATGAATTTCTCCAGACGCAATACGGAAATGGCAATCCCTACAATGTAGATGGCCCGCTTACCTGGCTCGATTGGAACCGCCTCGAAGCTCACCGCGATGTGTTTCGATTCTTTTCGAAAATGATTGCATTTCGCAAAGGACACCCCTCCATTGGGCGCTCGACATTTTGGCGGGACGATGTCCATTGGTACGGAGTGGGACGCGACGTCGATCTCTCCGGCACCTCCCATGCTTTTGCATTTTGTCTCCAGGGCTCTTCAGTAGGGGACAAGGATATCTACGTCCTCTTTAATGCCTATTGGGAACCACTAGAATTCGAAATTCAGGAGGGCGACGGTTGGATTCGGATTGCCGACACATTTCTGGAAAGTCCAAACGATTTCACGGAGGCACCTGAGCCGGCGACGGTCTTCGTTGGCGGATTCTATACGGCGCAACCACGCTCGGTAGTTATTTTCGTTAGCAAATAGAGCCGGGAGCCGGTTCGCGCTATGGCTGCGCCAAAAGGCGCAGCCATAGCGCCGGACTTTTTAAAAAATGGGGCAAAACGCTATTTGGTAGTCTACGTGCCTCTCCAGACTTTGGAGACGCTTTCATGCCCACGCTTGTGTTGCTACGCCACGGAGAGAGCATCTGGAACCGCGAGAACCGGTTTACTGGTTGGACCGATGTCGATCTTTCCTCGAAAGGACTCGATCAGGCTCGGGGAGCTGGCCAGATCCTCCGCAAACATGGCTTTGCATTTGATGTCGCCTATACTTCGGTTTTGAAGCGTGCGATTCGATCCCTTTGGATTGTCATGGATGAGATGAATCTCATGTGGATACCGACTCAAGCGTGTTGGCGCCTGAATGAGCGCCACTATGGCCGGCTTCAGGGGCTCAATAAAGCGGAAACCGTCGCCAAATTCGGTGAGGCACACGTGAAACTGTGGCGGCGCAGCTATGAGGTGCGGCCACCTGAAATCGCCATAGGAGACGATCTCCGCCATGACTCTCGTTATCGACAGCTCCGGCCCGACGAGTTACCTTTTGGCGAAAGCCTGAAGGATACCGCTTTTCGACTCTGGCCTTGTTGGCAGCATTCGATTGCTCCGGCGTTGCGGAGACTGGAAAAAGTATTGGTCGTCGCGCACGGGAATAGCTTGCGCGCTCTAGTGAAGTATTTGGATGGGATTTCCGACGCTGATATTGACGACGTCGAGATCCCGTGCGGTGTACCACTCATTTATAAGTTGAATCAAGATCTCGATCGCATCGGGAGCTATTACCTCAACCCAGCGGTAATGGAAGAGCAGACCGTCGCTTAGTATAGGAGCAAGACTTTTGTAGCGCGGCCAAGCGGTCACGGAATTGCATCGGTCCTGATATATGTCCGCCATTTCTCGTATCCTTGTTCCCGTTGATTTCTCCGAGCGTTCACTTGGCATGATGCCATATGTAAAAGCGATCGCCAGGAGATACAGCGCCGAGGTAATCCTTCTCCATGTCTTGAATCCGTTTTACACAATCCCTGCAACCGGCATCTCCGAGCCAGTTTTGATGCCCGTTCCAGAAAGATTCCTGGAAGACAAGACAAAGCAGCTCGAAGAATTCGGCGCTTCCTCACTTCGCGGGGTTCGTGTGCGTCGTTTGGCCTATGAAGGCGATCCGGAAACGCAAATCATCTCGTTCGCCCAGACAGAAGACGTCCAACTCATCGCTATGCCGACTCACGGCTATGGCGTGTTCCGAAGATTCCTGATCGGATCGGTCACTTCAAAAGTGCTGCACGACGTCGCTTGCCCGGTATTGACGGGCGCTCATATCAAGGAACAACCGGTAGTGGCGGGTCTGAAGTTGTCCAATGTTGTGTGCGCGATCGATTTGACTCCACAGAGCCATAGAGTGCTTCAGTACGCGTCCGAATTTGCTCGTGATTTCGAGGCCAGGCTGAGCATTGTTCATGTAATACCGCCCATTAGCCCTGGCCTTATGGTGTCCTTTTCTTCCGACGTGAGACGGGAGTGCCAGGAGATGGCGCGAGCCGATGTCGGCAAGCTGCAGACCGAGTTAGATATTCGCGACGCCATAGTCGCGATTCAGGAAGGCGATGTTGCGCGGCAAGTCTGCTCTTTTGCCGAGTCGGTAGGCGCGAATCTGGTGATCGCCGGACGTGGCTCCCACGATACTGGAGTAGGACGATTGAGGGCCAATGCTTACGCGATCATCCGGCAGGCCCCTTGCCCCGTATTGACCGTGTGAGGCGTTGGTGACGAGCAAAACCCTGGATGTCTTTTTCAAACCACGATCCGTTGCCGTTATCGGTGCCACTGAAAGAGCCGGCCATGTAGGCCGTGCCATTCTTTGGAATCTGATCGGCAGCCCGTTCGGCGGAACGGTTTATCCCGTCAATCCTAAGCGGACGGCCGTGCTCGGCATCAGAGCTTATCCTTCGCTGTCCGCCGTTCCCGATCGAGTGGAACTCGCGGTCATTGCAACCCCTGCTGCCACGATCCCCGAGATCATGCGGGAGTGTGCCAGTTCCGGCGTCGCAGGGGCTGTAATCATTTCGGCAGGGTTTCGCGAAACCGGCCAAGACGGATTGGAATTGGAACACGAAACCCTGAAAGCCGCACGCCAAGGAGGGATCCGGCTCATCGGACCGAACTGCCTCGGGATGATGTGCCCGGTCACCGGCTTGAACGCGACTTTCGCCCCAGCCATCGCACTGCCCGGCACCGTTGCACTCGTTAGCCAGAGCGGAGCCATCTGCACCGCCTTACTGGATTGGAGCTTGCGGGAGCAGGTAGGCTTCAGCGCATTCATCTCTGTTGGGTCGATGCTCGATGTTGGATGGGGTGCGCTGATCGACTACCTGGGCAGTGATCCGCATACGCGCAGCATTGTGATGTATATGGAATCGATCGGAGATGCCCGGTCGTTTCTCTCGGCGGCCCGCGAGGTCGCCCTCAGTAAGCCGATCCTGGTGATCAAAGCCGGCAGAACGGAGCTGGCGGCAAAGGCCGCAGCATCCCATACCGGTTCGCTCGTCGGGAGCGATGCCGTGCTCGATGCTGCTTTCCGCCGCGTTGGAGTTCTGCGCATTGACGAACTCGGCGACATCTTCCAGATGACGGAGGTTCTGGCGCGCCAGCCCCGGCCTTCCGGCCCACGCCTAACCATCGTCACGAACGCCGGAGGTCCAGGTGTCCTGGCGACCGATGCGCTCGTGGGGGTTGGGGCCGAGCCATCCGGTTTAGCCGCGGAAACCATCCAGGCGTTGAATCAAGCGCTGCCCGCGCATTGGAGCCACGCCAATCCCATCGATATTATTGGCGATGCCGGTCCGGAGCGGTACGAACAAGCCGTCAAGATCGCCGCGAAGGATCCCAATACGGACGGTCTGCTCGTAATCATGACTCCCCAGGCGATGAGCGATCCGGTCGAAATCGCGACGAAGCTGGTTCCTTTCGCGTCGTTGAAAAACAAACCGATTCTGGCCAGCTGGATGGGTGGAGAAAAGGCAAGTGAGGGAGAGGCTGTCCTCAATGCCGCAGGCATCCCCACGTTCCCCTTTCCCGATGCGGCTGTCCGCGCATTCCACTACATGTGGCGCTATAGCTACAATCTCCGGGCGCTCTATGAAACGCCCACAACCGCGGATCGCAGTCCGTACGCGCGAGAGTCGGCTGCGCAGCTCATTGAGAAAGTGCGCAAGAGTGGGCGAATACTGCTCACTGAGTTCGAGTCCAAACAGCTGCTTACGCATTACGGAATTCCCACGGTCGATACGCGCCTCGCTGCTACGGAACATGAAGCAGCCGTTGCGGCGGATTCGCTTGGCTATCCCGTGGCAGTGAAGCTGCATTCGTGGACCGTGACGCACAAGACCGAGGTAAACGGGGTGAAGCTCTCACTGCACGATGAAGAATCGGTTCGTGCAGCTTACCGGGAGATTCAACGCGTGGTCACGAGCAAATTGGGCGCGGAGCATTTTCAGGGTGTGACGGTGCAGCGCATGATCTCAGCCGCCGGCGGATACGAAGTGATTCTTGGCTCGAGCGTGGATGCGCAGTTTGGGCCGGTGCTTCTGTTTGGGACAGGAGGACAGCTCGTCGAAGTGGTCCAGGACCGCGCGCTTGCCCTCCCGCCGCTGAATACGACGCTCGCGTGCCGCTTTATGGAGCAAACCCGCATTTTCACGGCTTTGAAGGGTGTGCGGGGCCGCAAGCCGGTTAATCTTGAAGCCCTCGAACATCTGCTCGTCCGCTTCAGCCAGCTTGTGCTTGAGCAGAAGTGGATTCGCGAATTGGACATCAACCCTCTGCTGGTATCTTCCGAAGGCCTCGTGGCGCTCGACGCACGCGCGACCGTCTATGAAGTAGGAGCAGACCCGGCGTCCATTCCCAAACCGGCGATTCGACCCTATCCTTCGCAGTACGTGCGGGAATTGGTATTGAAGGATGGCACGGCGCTCGAGATCCGTCCGATTCGTCCGGAAGACGAACCGGAGTTTGTTCGATTTCACGGAACATTATCGGATGAAAGTGTTTACCGCCGCTATTTCTTCCTTATGAATCTCGAAAGTCGCGTCCGGCACGAGCGCCTGATCCGAATGTGTTTCATCGACTACGACCGGCAAATGGCTTTTGTGGCCCAAATCGGTACCGGAAAAATTATTGGGGTCGGCAGACTGATCAAGCTGCCGGGGACGAACCGGGCCGAAGTCGCCGTACTGGTGAGCGATGCCTTTCAAAACCGCGGCATCGGGACGGCACTGGTTCAGCGCTTGATTGAGTTCGCAAGGGACGAAAAGCTGGAGTTGCTAAGTGCTTCCTTTCTTGTGGAAAATCAGCCGATCGAACGGCTGTTCCAACGTTTTGGCTTTACGCCACGTGAAAGCACGGAGCCGGAGGTCCGGGAAACAGAGTTACAGTTGTAGCCGCAGTGTGCCAAGGCTGAGCGAAATCGCGCAACAATCCCGCCCTTGTGTGCGAAATTGCCCAGCAAATCAATTGATCGAACGCTCTTGCAAATGGCTCGCGTTGCTTTCTTATGGCCGCGGGTGCCAGACCTGCGTCGGGGCCGCCGGCCCACAAGGTATCTCAGCTCGCCACAGCCCGTCAATGAGCGACACATTCTCGATGGGTTCCTGAACGTGGCGCCCTTGCTATGATTTGCTTACCTTATTGGCGTTAAGGAACTCCCAATGGATACAACCAATAAACGGCCTTTGCTGATCGCAAATGGCTGGATTCAGGCCGTTGGCATTGTTCTCATCATCGGCTTTCTCATCATGGGCATCCTCGCCTATTACACCTACAGCGATGAGCCGCCGATCCCAGCCCTTGTGAAGGACTCCCACGGGGCGGTACTGTTCACCGGCAGTGACATCATCGCCGGCCAGGAGGTCTTCCTCGGTAACGGACTCATGGAATACGGCTCCATCTTCGGCCATGGAGCCTACCTCGGACCTGACTTCACCGCCGAGTATCTCCACCGCGCTGCGCTCTCGAGCATCGATTTCTACGGCGGCACGAGCTCCGACACCGCTCGCGCCAATACCATCCACGACTTCAAAACCAATCGCTACAATCCCGGCACCAACACCCTTGTCTTCACCGACGCGCAGGTCCATGCTTTCCGGCAAAACCTTGCCTATTACACGGCCTTCTTCGGCAACCCTACCACCCGCTTCGGCCTGCATCCCCATGCCATCCGCGATCCGGGGCAGGTACGCCAGCTCACTGCCTTCTTCAGTTGGACCGCCTGGGCCGCCTCCGCCGACCGCCCCGGCCGCTCTTACTCCTACACCAACAATTGGCCCCCCGAGCCGCTGGTCGCCAATCACGCCACTGCCGATTCCGTCGTTTGGAGCGTCCTCTCGCTCGCGGCCCTGCTCGGCGGAACCGGCCTGCTACTAGCCGCCTTCGGCCGCTGGAACCTGCTCGGATGGCACGGACGCGAGCAGCAGAAAATGTCCTTCCGCGCCCCCGACCAAGTGTTGCTCACCCCGGCCCAGAGGGCGTGTGCTTGGTTCTTCTTCATCATGGCCGCACTTTTTCTTATTCAGACACTTTGCGGCGGAGCGTCCGAACATTACCGCGCGGACATTCAGAGCTTCTTCGGACTGGACCTCGGGCGCGTGCTGCCCTATAACATTGTCCGCACCTGGCACCTTCAATTGGCCATCTTCTGGGTGGCAACTTCGTATCTCGCTGCCGGAATATTCCTCGTGCCCATGATTACCAGGCGCGAGCCGCGCGGGCAAAAGGTCCTCACCTACTGTCTGCTTGGCGCACTCCTTGTCGTCGTCGTTGGCAGTCTTCTCGGCGAGTTTGCCGGCATCCAGGGATTCATTCATAATTCCTGGCTCGGGGATCAGGGCTTTGAATATCTCGATCTCGGACGCCTTTGGCAGATCCTGCTTACTGTTGGCCTTTGCTTCTGGGTCATCATTCTGTTTCGTGGCCTGCGGAGACGCCTCCATACCGAGCACGCCGGCAACATGCCCTGGCTTTTCTTTTTCTCCGCCCTCTCCATTCCCGCGTTTTACGCCGTCGGTCTGCTGGCAACCCCCGGCGGGCACTTCACCACGACAGATTTCTGGCGGTTCTGGGTCGTTCACCTCTGGGTCGAAGACTTTCTGGAATTGTTCACCACCATTCTCGTGGCGTACATCTTCGTCCTGCTTGGGGTAGTAGACGAGCGCACCGCATTGCGCGTTATTTACCTAGACATCATCCTCTACTCCGCCGGAGGCATCGTCGGAACCATGCACCACCTCTACTTCTCCGGTGAGCCGGCACTCCACATGGCCCTTGGCGCCTTTTTCTCCGCAGCCGAAGTGATTCCTCTCACCTTCCTCACCGTTGAGGCATGGAGCTTCCTCCAACTCGGAGCCATGCAGGGCGAACGCGCAACCGCGCCCTTCCCGCACTATTGGGCGGTTATGTTCCTGGCTGCCGTTGGTTTTTGGAATTTCCTCGGCGCCGGCGTCTTCGGCTTCCTCATTAACCTGCCGATCGTTTCCTATTACGAGATCGGCACCGGCCTCACCGCCAATCACGCACACGCGTCCATGATGGGCGTCTACGGAATGCTTTCCGTTGGTCTTGCGCTTTTCTGCCTCCGCTACATCATCCCGGAAAAGCACTGGTCCGAAAAGGCTGCGCGCCTGAGCTTCTGGTCACTGAATCTTGGCCTAGCCTGGATGGTCTTCGCAACGCTCTTTCCGCTTGGCATTATGCAGCTTTATCATTCGATCAGCGTTAGCTACTATGACGCCCGGACGCTCAACTATATTGGTAGCCGCGTCAATTCCATCCTGGAGTGGCTGCGCATGCCCGGCGACATCGTTTTCATCCTTGGCGGAGTTTTGCCCGTGCTCTATCTCTGTTTTCAGGGCATCCGCTACAAGCGGGTAAGCGTCGCCACCGAAGAACCGAAGTCTATTCTCTTTACCGACGTTGTCGCTCAGCCGGAGCAGCGCTGAAAATGTTCTGGCCGTATCCGGTCTCCCTCGAATACGTGCTCATGCTCGGCTATGCTGTCATGCTGGCCATGATCGCTCTTGTGCTGGAACTGGCCGCGCGCCACACGCATCGGCGCTCGGTTGAAACCAGGACTATTGGTTTCACCTACCATCCCGAGCACGACATCTGGAAGTGCCCCAAAGACCAGCACCTGTTTCCTATTTTTTCCGAATCCTCCAGAAAAGTCGCCGTCTACCGTGCTCCTGCTTCGGCATGTAATGCATGTCGCAGCAAGGCTGACTGCACGGATTCGAATAATGGACGGCAAATCGAGCGCCGCATCCCCCAAGGTCTCGAATACGGAATGCAGCGTTTCCACCGCGCTATGTCCGTTACGCTACTTGTGCTCGGAAATCTCATCCTCGCGATAGAGTTCATCCGCTCCCGCGGATTGTATCCTCGTCTCGTTCTCCTCGTCGTCTTTATCGCGTTCTGCCTGGCGATCAGGCGCTTAGTTTACGACCTTCGCCCCAAGCCAGAAACTACGAGGCTTGCCTCACACCTGCATAGCTGAGCAGTACTGAAAAGTCCCGTAGAATCATGTAAACGAATGAACGGCACGGATGAATCAAAGTTTTCTTCGGATAGCCAGGTCGGTGATGCTTTAAGGGAACTCGCACTGAATTTGAGATGGTCCTGGAATCATGCTGCCGACGATCTCTGGGCCCAAGTCGAACCTGAGTTGTGGGAATTGACGCAGAATCCCTGGGTAATGCTTCAGACCGTTTCGCAGGAGAAGTTAAGAACAGTGGCATCCGATGCGCGGTTTCGACAGAAACTCAATGAGTTAATCCAAGAAAAACGGCATCACGAGCAAACTGACGGCTGGTTTCAAGAAGCATATAAGGAGCCGCCGTTCACTCAGGTCGCATACGCCCAAGCAGTTTTCCTGAGCGATTACGACATGCGGCTGACCGAGCATCTGATCCAAGGTGTCGATCTATGGCTGAATACTCCGCGGCGTCCCTGGGAGGCGTGCGGCACCAGCGGGATGAAGATATTGGTGAACGGAGGTTTGAACCTCTCGGAACTCGATGGCTGGTGGGCCGAGGCATACGCGCCCGATGTTGGTTGGGCGCTCGGCGATGGACAGGAACACGGCAGTGATCCTGGCTGGGATGCTTCCGAGGCCGACCGCCTATATGCATTGCTGGAGCACGAAGTAGTTCCCGAATTCTATCGCCGCGACGAAGCTGGAATTCCTGTGGGTTGGGTTCAACGAATGCGTGAGAGCATGGCCCGCCTCACTCCGCAATTCTCTGCGAATCGCGCCGTCCGGGAATATACGGAGAAATATTACGTTCCGCTTGCAACCGCCTATTGCCAACGTGGTTCGGACGAGAATCGAGCGGCAAACGAGCTGCTGCGCTGGCAGCAGCAACTCGCGCAACATTGGCCCAAATTGCGATTTGGATCGCTGATCGTAGAAACCGAAGGAAGCCAGCATCTGTTTCGCGTTCCCGTGTATCTCGACGAATTGGATTCCGATGCGGTACGGGTCGAGTTGTACGCCGAACCACTGAACGGGCGCGGGCCGTTTCGGCAAACGATGATTCGAGGAGAACCGCTCATCGGTGCGGAGAACGCCTATCAGTATTCTACGGCGATCCCCGCAAACCGTCCGTCCGATGACTTTACACCGCGGATCATACCGTATCACTTGGCGGCATCTATTCCATTGGAAGCACCGGAAATCCTTTGGTATCGGTGATTCCGCGCTGCGGTGCGTCAAATGGCGCAATCTGCCCGAGCTTTTGGGCAGCTACTCGAAACAAGTTCTGACACATCAATCCCGATCGATGGGCAAAGAATTGCACGAATTGATTGTGGCTGCGATCGATGCGCTTCGCGATGGAGCCTCAAACGATAAAGCAAGGAACAGCTCACGTGGTTTCGATTCACGGCAGCGTGATCGATGTGAAGTTTAAAGGAGTATTGCCGGCGATACGTACTCTGCTGAAAGCGGGAGCACGGGGCGAGATTCTGATCGAGATTC
>DASVGP010000223.1:0-5909 GCA_036379475.1 Bryobacteraceae bacterium
AAGCGGCAAGAGACGGCAGGGCAATCATCGCGGCCGTGATCCAGCCAAGCGCCCCCAATCCCAGCCGGCCCGAAAGCGAGGCCAGTACAAAGACGGCGAGCGCACCGAAGGCCAGCGATCCACTTTGATAAAAGCTGCTCGCGCGCCGGCGGCTGGTCTCACATGGTATCGCGCCCATCATGCCGCCGCAGCTCGCCACGATGAGCTGGCCCAGGCAGGCGCTGAGAAACATGAGCCCTACGGCTTGCGCACCAGCCAAGCTGGGCTGGCGAAATGCGGCGAGCATCGCCGCGGCCGCCGCGATGGCAGCAGTCATGAGCCAGGTGCGGCGCCGCAGCCAGAAATCGGTAATGGGACTCCAAAGGAAATAAATTGTCAGCGGCAGGTTGAGAAGCGCAATGATTTCGGCGCCGCGCGCCGGTCCAACGCCCTGCTTACGCAGCAGGTACGAAAGCACTCCGCCCAGCACGCCATTCGCGAGCACCGCATGCGAAGCGATCAGCAGTCCAAACAGCCACGGCTGCAGCCGTGCAGCCGGAGATCGTGTAACCGTGTACACCGGCTATCTCACATGCATGGCCCAGATCCTACCATGCGATCAAGACCATTGGGGCAGAATGTTAGCGGAGAAATGCCTCCTGCAGCCCGCCATCGACCGGAATCACATGCCCAGTGGTTTTTGCGCTCTCGTCGCCGAGCAGCCAAACGATTGCTCGCGCGCAATCTTGCGGCAGAATCGGTCTGCGGGTGAGGGTCCTCTGCGCGTAGAATCCGGCCAGTTTGTCGCGCAGTGCTTCGGTGGATTCCGTTTCCGAAAACTCAAGTTTGTATTTGCGCAGCGAATTGATGACGCGGTCGCGAGGAAACATAGTCGAGCCGGCGACTACGGTGGCGGGAGCGATTCCGTTGACTCGCACCAGCGGCGCAAGTCCCAAGGCGAGTTCGCGAATCAGATGGTTCAAGGCGGCTTTGCTAACGTCGTATGCTTCGCTGCCAGGTTTGACGACCACGGCATTGGCGGAGCTAGTCAGCACAAGCGACGCGGGCAGATTCTGATCGCGCAACACCCAGCCGGCTTCGCGCGCCAGCAGGTAATTGCCCGTGACGTTTACATGAAAGGTTTTATCCCATTGCGCCTCGGTTAGCTCGCCGTCTTTCCCGGCAACCGGAAAAATGGCAGCGGTGTTCACCATGCCGTCGATGCCGCCGAACTGCGAAACCGTGAACTTTGCCGCGTCCGCAAGGCTCTGCGGCGAACCGAGATCGACGCTAGTGTGCCGAACCGCTTCCGAAGACGCGAGAGCGGCCACTTCGCCCGCAACTTGTTTCGCGCCTTCCGCGTTTTGATCCGCAACGACGATGTGCGCGCCCTTGCGCGCGAGCAGCAGAGCAACTTCGCGGCCGATGCCGCTTCCGCCTCCCACGACTAGCAGAATCTTTCTGCTGAATTCCGCCTCGGGCGGTTGGCGCTGCAATTTTGCTTCTTCGAGCGCCCAATATTCAATGCGGAAGGCCTCCGAACGCGGCAGCGCAACATAATTTTGCAGGCTCACAAATTGCTTCGACTGCTCTGCTGTCCGCGCCTGCGGCAGCGGATGCGGCGCCGCGCCGGATTCGAGCGCATTGGCGCCGGCCATCACATGAATGGCGTTAATAAAGAACTCGGTCGTGATGCGCGCTTCCTTCTTGTTCTTGCCAAATCCGAAAATGCCAAGTCCGGGAATAACGACTACCGACGGATTCGAATCGCGCAGCTTCGGCGAATCCGCAGCCGCAAAGGATTGGTAATAGGCGGCATACTCCTTGCGATAGACTTCGGCGCGTTGCGCGATCGACGATTTTAAGGCGTCGAGACCTCCGCTAGCGGGTTTCCAATCGACGTACATGGGGCAAATGCGGGTCCGCAAAAAGTGATCGGGACAGCTTGTGCCCAAGGCGCCGAGTTCCGCGGCCCAGGCCGAGCCCGCGAACGCCAGTGCATCCGGGTCCTCGGTGTAATGCGCAATCACGCGCCGGTTCGACGAGACCATTCCGCGCAGGGCGGGAAGCACGGCGGTGGCGACCGCCTGCCGCTCCGCCAGCGGGGCGTATTTCTCTCCACCGAACAATGGTCCTTTCCGTTTCTGATGCTCCACAATGAACTCGGTCATCTGGTCGATGGTGCGGAGGCTGTTCAGGTAGCACTCGCGCTGCGTATTACCCCATGTGAACAGCCCATGGCTTCCCAACAGGATGCCGTCGCAACCGGGATTCTCCTTCACTGCGCGTTCGAGTTGCAGTGCCAGTTCGAACCCCGGCCTTTGCCAGGGAAGCCAGACAATCTTGCGCCCATAGCGGCTATTGAATTCGTCCAATTTCTGCTTTCCGTTCGCGCTGGCCGCGATGGCGATCGCCGCGTCGGGATGGAGATGGTCCACGTGCGCAAACGGCAGGAATGCGTGCAGCGGCGTGTCAATCGATGCGGCGACACGATTCTCACCGAATCCCGACAGCGGATAATAGCGCACCATCTCGTCTTCGTGGGCTTCTCCGCGGTAAAGGGCTTTCAGCGCCTCGAGACGATCCAGGTACAGCAAGGCGAATCCGGATTCTTTGATGGAACCCAAATCGCCCCCGCTCCCTTTTACCGCCAGAACGCGAACGGGCTTCTTGGTGAAGGGATCCGGCAGCTCGAATTTCGAGCTGGTGTTGCCGCCTCCAAAATTCGTGATGCGCAGATCCGCGCCCAGAAGATTGGAGCGATAGCGCAAAAGAGTGAGCTGGTTTCCGGCAAGCTGTGCCGCTTCTTTTTCATTCCAGAGGTCGCGCAGGTGAGTGAGTTCGGCTGTTTCAGGCATCGTGATTCTCTTTCTTCAGCATAGAAGCTCCCGTTCCGGCGATGGCTCGCGCCCCTCCCTCACGGTCGGGGTTCGGTTTGAATAGCTCGGTGTAACGAATCCAGCGTGTTAGGCACACACTGTTTTGGGGATAGGCGTAATCGCTCTGTTCGCCGGCTACGGGCCGGCGCGGCGTGCCTTGCGCATCGATTCCGATGCAGGCACTGCGCGCGGAGTAGCCTTCGCGTCAGGATTCCAGAGTTACGCGTAAGACGATACGCTCGCCGGATTGCGCGCGCTTCTTTCCTGCGAGATCCGCTCCAGATAGCCGCTGTCGTGAAAAGCCTCCATCGGATCGTGGGGCAAACCCTTGGCCGCGCGCCAATCGCGGATTGCCGGCCGCACGTCGGTGGCGAAAGCATCTTGCAAGCACGCTTCGGCGCGCACCAGGTCGGATCGCTGCTGCGCGGCGGCCAGGCGCTTGTGTGCGACCATCGCGGCTTTTGCAAAAAGCTCTTGCGCCATAGTCACGGTCTGGATCATCGCCTCGATCTTGCCTTTCAAATTATGGCTCTGATCGATCATGTAGGCGATCTCCGCTCTCCGGCCGGTCTCCCATTCGTAATAGCGGATCTCTTGGAAGATGCGAAACGCCTGGTAGGGATCGATGGAGCCGAGCGTCAGGTCGTCGTCGGCATAGCGCCGGTCATTGAAGTGGAACCCGCCGAGCATGTCTTCGGAAAGCAGCCATGCCACAATTTGCTCCACATTTTGCCCGGCGTAATGGTGGCCGGTATCGACCAGCACTTTCGCTTGCGGTCCCGCCGCGCGCGCGAGGTGCGAAGCCATTCCCCAATCCGCGATGTCGGTGTGGTAGAAAGCGGGCTCGAACGGTTTGTATTCAACCAGCAGCCGCTGGTCTTCCGAAAGCTCTCCATGGGCTTGCTTGAGTAATTCTTCGAACCATTGTTTCCGCTGCCGGATGTTCGCCGTACCCGGATAGTTCGAACCATCCGCGAACCAGAGAGAAATGTCGCGGCTTTGCAAACTCCGGGCGATCGCGATGCTCTCCTTCGTATGCCGAAGAGCCTCGCGGCGGATGTCCGCATCGGGATTCCCGAACGATCCGAATTTATAAATCTGTTCCTGAAAGTAGTTTGGATTGATTGAGCCGGGCCGCACGCCATAGCGCTCAGCCAAACTTGCGACTTCCGGGCAGCTCTCGAGACCTTGCTCGAAATCCCACAACACGTGCAGCGCAAGCGACGGGCAGACGCCCGTCAGAGCATGCACCTGCCCCGCATCGCTGAATTTTTCTTCAATGGTCGAAGCTGCGGCCGGCTGGAGAAATTTTCCGAAGCGCGTGCCGGTGTTCGCAAACCCCCAGGAGGGAAGCTCGATCCGGAAATTCTCCAGCGCTTGAAAGATTTTTTCTGTTTCCTTCGCGTGCATGACCGCGCCCCACCAAATAGTACATCACGGTTCGCACGGCTCCGATATCGCGAATTGCTTTAACTCCGCATAACTCTCAAGCAGTATTTGCGGCGCCTTCGCCGGCCGGCCGCACAAGATGGAGATGAGTTCGAGCGCATTCACAGCCGCTTTGCCGAGATAGTGGTTATTTGAGATGACATACGTATCGCTAGTTTGTGAGGATACGGTCTTGATCCGATCCGCCCACGGATCCAGCTCATCGATCGAATACAGGTAATCGTATCGCTCGTGCGATTGAGTGTTTTCGCTGAACCAATTCTTATAATTCCGCCCGTGCAGGCGAATGTAGCCAACGGGCGATGTGGCGCGTGCAGACGGCCTCAGTGCGCGCCCAAGCAGAGGTTGATCGATGTTGCACAACCCGATCCCGAGATCGGAAAGCGCTTCGATCGTTTTCTCTTCGTTCCAGCTCGCATGCCGGATCTCCACAACCAAGGCGTATTCCCGAAAGCGCGCGGCCAGCGCCCGCAGGTAGGTCAGATTTCCCGGCTGGTTCTTGAACGAGATCGGAAATTGCGCCAGAACGGCTCCGAGCAGGTCCGCGCTCGCGATCGGCTCCATGCCGTCTTTGAAGAGCCGCTCATCGTTCGCCGTTGCGTTGCGTTCGTGCGTAAAGCCGCGCCAGAGCTTCGCCGTGAATCGGAACCGCGAATTGTGATGGACCGCCTCGATCCACTTCCGGGCAGCGCTCGGGCTCGGCGGACCGTAGAAGCTGGTGTTGATTTCGAGCGTATCGAAGTAGTTCGCAAGGTATCCCGGTTCACTGAAGCCGCTCGGGCGTTTTTTAGGGTACACAAGCCCTGCCCAATCCTTGTAATTCCATCCGGCAGGTCCGATGCGGATCACTGCTGGTTATTATCGGCTGGGCAATGAGAGAGAATCCTCGTAATGGGCAAGGAAGAAAGGCATCAGGATTTGCAACGAAGAGACTTTCTCGAAGGCATGCTGGGCGCCGGAGCGCTGGGGGCAATAGGCTTTGGAAGCCGGGCAGCCGAAGCGCAGGCCCCGGCTGATCCTTTTGGACTATCGCAATCCGTGAGTACAGCAACCCGGCAGGATCGCGAAGAGTATCTCAAGAAGCTGCTGCAGATTTTGCCTCACTCGCCGTTCTTCAATAAATGGCTGGAGAAAACCGGCGAACTTCCGCCCGATTTCGATGCCTTGCCGAGAGTGAACACTCTGCCGGACCCGCTCCAATTTCTGGATGGCAGGCGCGTGAGCAGCAGAGAGCAGTGGCCCGCCCGGCGCGCCGAGATCCTGCAACTGTCCGAAAAATATGTTTGGGGCACGTTTCCGCCGAAGCCCAAGATCGATCGTGTCGTGGTGCTCAACGAGACGCATAGCAAAGGTTTTCTGGTCCGCAACGTACGTTTGCAATTCGGCCCGGGAGGGAAGGGAAGACTGCGCGTGCAACTGGTAATTCCCGACGGCGCGGGACCGTTTCCAGTTCTGGTCTGCAACACGCTGGAGGGATGGGCGCCCGCAGCGCTGCGCCGCGGATACATCTCGGCCGGATACGCGGCCAACGACTTTATGGACGATGCCGCTCCGCTGGCGCAACTCTATCCGGAATACACCTTTGCACTGCTGCCGCGCCGC
>DASVGP010000224.1:0-19762 GCA_036379475.1 Bryobacteraceae bacterium
ACATACCTGGCTCGCCAAGCGCGCCCTGCGCATGCAGAACAGCTGTTTTGCGCCCGAGCCGAAAACCCCCGAGGAGGCCAAAATCGGCGCCATCCCCGTCAGTCTTGACCCTCGCGAGCTCGAGTGTTACGTTCGCTACCACGCCGCCCAGGACCGCGCCTACCAGCGCGCCTCCGCCGAGCTTCAGAAACGCAAGAAAGCACGGCAGTTAGCCGAAATTGGCTTTGCTTCGCAAAAACGGGCTGAGGCCGAAGAATCCCGCAAAGCCGAGAGACACGCCGTCCACATCGCCACCGCCAAAATGCGAAAACAACGCGAAGAAATGAAGCTCGGCGACGCCATCGCCAAAATGCTTCCTCCCGATTTCGACCTTTCTTCTCTCGACCAAGTCTTTTCCGCCGCCACAACCGCGCCGGGCAGTGGGAGGGCTAATAGCTAAGAGCTAAGAGCTAAGGGGACCGGACATCGGATGCGCCACACGTGCGCTTGCGAAAATCGGGACAGTATGACACACTGATCGTGGGACAACGCCTCTCAGCCATGCGACGCAAACGCGCACACATCATGCTGTCCGAGGACCTGCTGGCCGAAGTGGATCGCCTCGTCGGCGAGCGCGGCCGCAGCGCCTTCCTCGCCGATTTGATTCGTCAGGAGGTTCAGCGCCGGAGCCTGCTCGCCGCGCTTCGCAACGCGCGTGGTTCCTGGAAAACTGAAGAGCACCCCGAGTTGCGGGAGGGCTCGGACGCGTTCGTCGAGCACCTGCGCGCTGAGAACGAGGAACGCCTGAAGTCGCCTCCCGACGCCTGATGCGGAAGCTACTGCTGGACACTTCGTTTCTGATCGATGTCTTAAATGACCGCCGCGGCCGAGCGGATCTGATGGAGCGGCTCATTCTCGAACAGTACAAGCTGGCCTGTTGTGCGATCAACATCGCCGAAGTGTATGCGGGCTTGCGTGCCTCCGAAGCCGAGAAAACCGAAACTCTCCTGCGCCAGCTCGCGTACCTGCCGATCAGTTGGGAAACTGCGAAACTCGCCGGCGACTTGAAACGCGAATGGGCACGGAAGGGAATGACGCTTACCTTAACGGATACGACCATTGCGGCGGTCTGCTTAACAGAAAGCCTCACGCTCGTCACTGATAACCGAAAACACTTTCCGATGCCGGAGCTCGCGATCTATCCCTTGCCCGAATAAAGTTGCCTTTCAAAACCCCGACCGTGAGGGACTGCCGAGCGAATGTAATCCAGCTTACTTTTATAGGCTAAATTTCTCACAACTCCGTCATTTAGTCGGCTCAAAAGCGCAACTTTTGGATTACACTATACCCATAGGTGTGTGAGTTGTCGTCGGTGTGCGGCTGAATGTTTATAGTCGCTATTCTCAAATTAGTTGCTTTAGGAGGAATCCATGATCGGATTCAAGAGAGATGGGGTCTTTTCTCTCCTTGCTATTTGTGCGCTATTTGCCGGTGCGGCCCTGCAGGCCCCGGCACAGCAGACCGTCGGTAGTATTTATGGGACGGTTACCGATCCCAGCGGCGCTCCGGTCGCCAACGCCAAGGTAACCATCACGGACGTGGCCAAGGGGACGACTTTCTCCACTACCACCAACGCCTCTGGCATCTATACCAAAGGTCAATTGATTCCCGACCCGTATACCGTCGAAATTGCGGCTTCGGGCTTCCAAAAGGCCGTTTCCAACCAACTGAACGTTGAAGTCGGTCAGTCCATGCAGTTCAATGTGGCGCTGCAGGTTGGCAGCGTCCAGCAGCAGGTCGAGGTGACCGCCACGGTGCCACTGCTGCAAACCACCAATGCGGACGTCGGCCAGACGTTCACCACCAAGCAGATCGAACAACTGCCTAGTATCGGCCGCAACCTGCAGTCCTTCTCACTGTTGAACCCCGGCACGGTCAAATTCGGCTGGCAGCACGCATCCGACGAGAATCCGCAAGGCAGCGTCCAGGACGAAGTCAACGGCCAATTGTTCGACTCGACCGGCTATGTGCTCGACGGCACGGTCGATCAGGATCCGATCCTCGGGATTATCGTGATTAACCCCACCTTCGATTCTGTAAACGAAATCAAGCAGGACAACCAGGGCTACGACGCTCAGTACGGATATACTGGCGCAGGCCTGATGATCTATTCGACCAAGTCCGGCTCAAACACCTTCCACGGCGATGCCTTCGACTATCTTTATCTGAATACGCCTGGATTTCAGGATTTCGGCCGCGATCCCTTTGCCGACAACGTACCGCTTTCTCCCGGTGTGTATACTCCTACCACCCATCAGAACCAATTCGGCGGCTCCATCAGTGGCCGGATCATTAAGAATAAGCTCTTCTTTTTTGGCGACGCACAGCTTACTCGGAATCATACCGGTGGGTCCGCACTGGTCGGAGTCCCGAGTCTGGCGGATCGGACTGGCGACTTGAGCGATTGGCTCGGCGTGGGGACTTCGGTATCAGGCTCTCCATACTTGAGCACCCAAATTTTTGATCCTGCCACCGGCAATCCGGCCGATGGAACGGGCCGCACCCCGTTTGTCAATAATCAAATTCCGGTCAATCGTTTGAGTCCGCAGGCTCTGAATCTGATCAACAGCTATTTCCCGGCGCCTAACACTGCGCAAAGCGGTGCCGGTGTTCCCTACAATAATTATTCCGGCAGCGGGGTCATCGTCAACGATGGAAATCAATGGAATACTCGCTGGGATTACTATCCCAGCCAAAACGACACCATCTTCGGTCGCTATAGCTATGTGAAATACAATTTGGGCGGCCCCGGTGTTTTTGGCCTCGTCGGCGGTGGTCCGGAATTGACAGGCCTGTCTAGTTCAGGTTCGTCTTTGCGGTACGCCGGTCAATCCAGCTCGCGGGACGATAGCATCGCCTTCGGTTGGACGCATACCTTTAGCCCCACGATGGTCAACGATTTCCACTTTGGTTTCCTGCGCTATTTCGTCTTCGACGTGCCCAACGGCTACGGCACCCAACCGGCTACGGCAGCCGGCATTCCGGGCATGAATCTGGATAAGACGTATACTTCCGGACTCCCGTACTTCGAAATCGACAATCCTGCGGGCAACAACTATTGGCTCGGCTACGGCTTGGGCACAAACGGCTGCAACTGCCCGCTAACTCAGGATGAGAAGCAGTACCAGTTCACGGACAACATAAGCAAAGTCTCCGGCAATCACACGTTCAAATTCGGCGCTGATATCCGCTACGCCCTTAACCTGCGCGTCCCCAGCGATAGCCATCGCGCCGGCCAAGTGTTCTTCAACAATAGCAATACGGGCTTTATCCAAACGGCTGGCGGCAGCGTCACCGATGGACTCGGCATCGCCTCGTTTCTGTTAGGCGACCCTAATTCGTTCGACCGTTACGTCAGCAGCACCACCGATGCCATGGAACGCCAGAAACGCTGGTTCTTCTATGGGCAAGACGAATGGCACGCCACACCGAAGCTGACCGTCACCTACGGACTGCGCTGGGTGCTGGTTTTCCCGGAAACGGTCAACGAGGCCGGAAACGGTGCCGAGCTGAATATCAACACCGGCCTGATGGACGTGTTCGGCGTCGGCCTGCAGTCGATCCACGGCTATCAACAGATGAACTGGCACAACTTCGCACCGCGCGTCAGCGTCGCCTACCAGGTCACTCCGAAAACCGTCGTCCGCGTCGGTTACGGCTGGACTTACAGTCTCGGCACATTCGGCTCGACCTTCGGCCACAACGTCACGCAAAATGTCCCGGTTCTGGCCCACCAAAACCTCACCCAGCAGACCTCCTGCGGGAATAATTTCTGCGACGTGTTCACGCTGGGTCCAACCGGCAATGGGCTTGCTGTCGGACCGGTGCCTTATAATCCCGGGCCGCTGCAGCCGGGACCCGATGGAACCTTCGCGCTGCCCGGTACAGGACCGAACGCGGTCGAAAGCAAGACCCGGCCCGGCACCTTTACCATGCCGAACATCTACATGTACAACTTCACCGTGCAACAGCAGGTCACACCTAAGATCTCTGTGCAGGGTGCTTACGTCGGCAACTCCGGACGCCATATGCCGCTCGGGACGGATGAGAACTGGAACATGAACCAGGAATTTTTCGATCCGGCTCTTCCGGCTAACAGCCCCGGAACGATCCCGTTCGACGGACTCCTCGGCCCTCGCTACAACTATGGTTGGACACAGCCAATTGATAATTACTGCAACTGCGCCAACAACCGTTACGATTCATTCCAGGGCATCGTAACCATTCGCGCTGCGGCAGGCTATACATTAACGGGCAATTACACCTACCAGGTGTCGCAGGGAGATGGATGGGGTGGCAATGAAGCCTATACGTTCCTCTATGACCGCACGCTGGGGTACGGGATCAACCCCAACATGCCCCACCAATCAGTTATCCTGTCCCAAAACTTCGATATCCCCTTCGGTCGCGGGCGCCGTTGGGGCTCCCATGTCAATCGGTTCGTGGACGCTGCTTTAGGCGGCTGGAATATCAGCGGTATCACCAGTTGGTACAGCGGTTTGCCGTTCATGCCCACTATTGACAATTACGGCTCGAATATTCAGCCCTACACGGGTCCGAATAACCGGCCTGATGTCGGAACCGGTAGTCCGTACCCGTCCACGCAAAACCGTGCCCAATGGCTACTCGGTCTATCGAGCGGGGCTTATGCTCTGCCCGCTTCGAATACCTTCGGCAATTATCCGATTGATACTCTGATCGGACCGCAATACATCCAGCAGGATCTCTCGCTGATGAAGCAGTTCAGCATCACGGAGAAGCTGAAGTTTACTCTGCGAGCGGACGCCAGAAACGCCTTCAATCACACGAATCTGGCGAATCCGAACGCTGACATCCAAAGCGGAAGTGTGGGCCAGATCACCGGCCTCGCTCAAGGCGGCGGCAACATGCGCCTCCTCCAGTATTCCGGCACCATCAACTGGTAAGCCGCTCAAAAGCTCAAAGGGCGCGGAGGAAACTCCGCGCCCTTTGTATTTGGAGAAGCCGAACCGAGCCGAAAGCGTAAGCGACCTCATCCTCGGATGGTAGGCCAAGCTACGTCGCTTACGCTTCCGGCTCAGTCTCAGTGCCTCGTTAACGCGTTAGCCTGAAAACTCATCAGATGAGCCGGTTCCGTCACCCGCTCCCTCGTGCCCGTCAGTGTCAAGACCACCACCGAAATCCAAAGCATGTCTGCCAGGAACAGATGCAGCAACTGCATATACATCGGTGCGAGCAGCGCCAGGTTCACCATGCCGGCTGCGAGCTGGCAAAGGATCAGCAAGAGAACAGCCGAGGCTGCCCGGCGCAGCGGACCGGCCTCATGGCGCTGCAAAATCCGGCCCGCAACATAAAGAAGATATGCCGCGCCCGCGATGGCGAGAAACGGATGCACCATCCTGAGCCGCAGCAGCATGCTGGTCGTACTCGAAAAATCCCGCTCCATGCCGCCAACTAGTGTCGCGGAAGGAAATAGCGTATCGCCCAGAGCCGCGATCGTGCCCGCGATGCTGACTGCAATCACGACCAGCATCGCGACCGGCAGCACTCGCGGCGCGCGCCGCCATTCGATCCGCTCGATGCCGCTCGAAGCCGCCCAAGCTGTCGCGGTTAGAATTCCCAACAGCAGCATCGTGTTCGTGAAGTGCGCCGATAAGTACACGGCACGCCAGGCCGAATGATTGTGATTGACCAACTGCAAGAGCACCAGGCCCGCGCCAAGCATGGCTTCGATAAAAAGGAACAGAACCGAGAGCGCCGCATAGAAGCGAACCGCATGTTTGCGCGGAAATGCGAGAAAGGCCCACACACACATGGCCAGCACCGCAATGGTATCCACGCCGGTCATCGCGCGATGGGTGAATTCGATCGCCATCGGCGCGGCCATGTGCGTCGGAATCACCTGCCCGTTGCAAAACGGCCAATGATCGCCGCAGCCGTCACCGGAAAACGAAATGCGCACGTATGCGCCCCACAGGATGACCGGAATGTTAAAAGCCAAGACCGCCCAGGCAAACAGGGCGAAACGCTTCCGCGCAATCATAAACTACAATTTTCGCAGCCGCGCGGCCTTCAAGATCCCCGCGATGCTGCACACTTCGCTAATTCGTCCGTCCATCGCCATCCGCACTGCTTCGTCGAACGGCTTCCAAACCACGGTAATTTCTTCTTCAGGATCGGGATGTTTGGACGTTTCGGCCAAATGGGTCGCCAAATACAAGCTTTGCACGTCGTCGGCGACGCCGTTGCAAACGTCCACTTCGCCGAGCGCCTGCCAGCACGCCGCCGTCAGGCCCGCCTCTTCGGCCAGCTCTCGCTGCGCTACCGCCTGCATGTCGGTTTCGCCGGGCTGCGAACCGCCGCGCGGAATCTCCCACGAATAATGCCCGGATGCATACCGCCATTGGCCCACCAGGACGATTTCGTCGCGGTCGTTGATCGCAACGATACCGACAGATGGCCGAATCTCAACCACGCCGTAGATCCCCGCCCCGCCATCCGGCCGCACCACCTGGTCCTCGCGCACGCGAATCCAACGATTCTCGTAAGTGATGCGGGAGGCAATCGTCTTCCAGGGATTCCGCCCAGCCACGGCTAGATCTTCTCCCTAACGGTCGGGGTTCTGAACGGAATCGCGCGCGTCAGCAAGCGGGCTCTGCCAATATCTTCGACAACGCGCCAGGATCCACGTTTCCGCCCGAAACGATCACACCCACCGAGCGCACATCCGCCGGCAATTTCTTCGCCAGCACCGCAGCAGCCGCCGCCGCGCCGCTCGGCTCGGCCAGAGTCTTCATCCGCGTCAACAGGAATCGCATAGCCGCCTTCATCTCTTCTTCCGAAACCAGCAAAACTCCTTCGACGAGCTCGCGAACAATCGGAAACACGATCTCGCCCGGCATCGGCGTGCGCAGCCCATCGGCGATCGTTTCGGGCGGCGGAATCCCGATGCGCTTGCCCGCTTGGAGCGATTGATGCCAGTCGTTCGCCAGTTCCGGCTCCACTCCAAACACGCGAATCTGTGGCCGCAGCGCCTTCGCTACAATCAGCGTTCCCGAGAGCAACCCGCCGCCGCCGAGCGGCACGGCGATCGCATCCAGTTCCCGAAATTCCTCCAAAAGCTCGAGCGCCGCGGTACCTTGACCCGCGATGACCCAGGGATGATCGAACGGCGGCAGAATCGTCGCGCCGGTTTCGCGCGCAATGCTCTGCGCGATCTCCTCCCGGCTTTCGCGCAGGCGGTCGCAGAAGACGATCTTCGGACCATAAGACCGCGTGGCTTCCAGCTTGGTCTTGGGCGCGTCTTTCGGCATGACGATGGTGGCCGGAATTCCCGCTTCCGCCGCCGCAATCGCCACTCCTTGCGCGTGATTGCCGGACGAATACGCGACCACCCCGCGCTTGCGTTGCTCCTGATCCAGCAGCGACACAAAATTCGCCGCGCCGCGCACTTTGAACGCTCCACCGCGCTGGAAATTTTCGCACTTAAACACCGTGCGCACGCCCGCGGCCGCATCGAATAGTCTCGATGAAAGTACCGGTGTCGTGTGCGCCAGCGGCCTAATGCGCGCGGAGGCTTGCCGCACCTCCTCCAGACCGATCGATGTGCCCATCAATAGCCCGCCCGCTTATCGACCACTTTCTCCAGCGGCCGGCCGGAAACATAGCGCCGGAAATTTTCGACAAAGGCTTGCATGGAGAGATCCAGCCAGTCCGGGTCGCGCGTGCGGTCCGTATTGTGAGGCGAGACCAGGACGTTTTCCATGTCCCAAAACGGATGATCCGGCGGCAGCGGTTCGTTCTCGAACACATCCAATGCCGCGCCGCACAGCCGCTCTTCGCGCAGCGCCTGGATCAGCGCCTGCTCATCGATCACCGGCCCGCGCCCCACGTTCATCACAACCGCCGACGGCTTCATCGCCGCGAACTCTTCCGCGCCGATCATATGCCGCGTTTCGGGCGTGAGCGGAGCGGCGGCCACCAGAAAATCCAACTCCCGCAGCATCGATTTCCATTCCGATGGGGCAAACACGCAGTCCACCAGCGGATCGTTCGCCGAAAGCTCCGGCTTCCGCCGCACGGCGTAAATTTTCACCCCCAGCGGCTTGGCCAGCGCGGCGCATTCCCGCCCGATCTCGCCGAAGCCGGCGATGCCCATGATCTTGTTCGGCAGCCATTCCACCGGAAACTTGTCCCAGCGGTGCGCGCGCTGCGATTCCACCAGCCGCCGCACTCTCTTGCCGAAATACAGCATCCCGAGAACCACAAACTCGGCCAGCGAGCGCTTGTAAACGCCGCGCGCGTTCGTGATCGTAACCGGGCTGGCGACCACCTCCGGCAGCAGCATCGGTTCGACGCCCGCCGATAAAGAATGAATCCAGCGCACGTTTTTCGCGTGGCGCCAGATCTCGGCGAAGGGCAGATCGGTGGTCAGCGTGGAGTAAACGATCACTTCGGCCTGCGGCGCCAGCCGCTCAATGGCGGCTGGATCGGCCGTGGCCGAGAAATTCGCCAGATCGCGAATCCCATCCAGATTGCGCAGCGCGTAATGGTCGGGTGCGCAGACAGCCAAAACGTTCGGCTTGGACACGGTTACCGCTGGTTCGGCCTCTGCTCTTGGGCTAGTTTCACGCGCGCGGTTTCGAGTTTCTTTTCCACCTTCGCTTTTTCGTTCGGCTCCAGGTCGGCGGAGTTCGCCTTCGTCATGTCCTGCAGCGAGGATTTCCATTGCGCAATCGCTTGTTGAATCTTTCCTTGCTTAAAGTAAACATCGCCTAAGTGGTCGTGAATCGTTGGATCTTTCGAAAAAAGCTTTACCGAACGGGCTAACTCGTGTTCGGCTTCGGGTAACCGGTTCAACCGGTAGTAGACCCAGCCCAGGCTATCGAGAAACGCATAGTTATCCGGGTCGAGTTTCACCGCCTCTTGAATTAGACGCTGCGCTTCTTCCAGCCGGACCCCGCGGTCGGCCAGCATGTAACCTAAGTAATTCAGCGTCGAAGCATAAGTCGGATCGGTCTTGGAATCGATGGCCAGCAGCTTGCGGAAGCTCTTCTCGGCCTGATCGTATTTCTTTTCCCGCTCGTACATATCGCCGCGCACGAAAAGAACGCCCGCTTTCAGCTTGTTCGTCGGCGACAACTTCTCGGCGGAATCGAGAACCGCGCCCATATTCTTGTAATCCTTTGCCTGCCGGTAGACATCCGCCATGGCGAGATAAATCTGGCGGTCGTCTTTGCCGTTCAGCAGTTTCTTCATCTCCGCGATCGCCTGATCCGTCTTGCCTTGGTCGGAGAAAAGTTGCGCCCGCACTTCGTGCAGCGTCCGGTTGTCGGGAAACTTCTTTTCCGCCTCGTCGCTCACCTGCTGCGCTTGCTTGAAATGCTTGGCCACCCGGTAGGTGTCGATGATTTGCGCGTCGGCGTGCGCGGTCAAATCCGGGTCGGTTGCCGCAATCTGCTGGAAAGCGCCTACGGCCTCGTCGTATTGCTGGTTGCTCCGGTACAGAAGTCCAAGCTGCTCCAGCAGTTTCGCGCGGTATTCCCGCTGGCTCGGCGTATAGCTGCTCTTCTTCGTATGGTCGAGCAAAGTCTTCAGCGCCGCGATTGCGTCCGCCGTTTTCCCCTCGTCCTGTAAGATCAATACTTCGTTCAGTTGAATATCGGGGTTATCCGGATCGAGCTGCTTCGCTTTCTCGATCATCTTTTGCGCCATGGCAAAATTCTTTTGCTGGCGGTAAATCTGCGACATGCCGTAGTAAGGCTCGGCGTCCTGGGGATTGGCCTTCGTTAGCTCCCCATAGGTCTTCAAAGCGGCGTCGAACTGCCCCGCCCGCGCTTCATCCTCGGCCAGCCCGGATTTCAACTCCGCGCGCGAGGGGTCCAGTTGCAAAGCTTTGCGATAGGCGTCTGCCGCCTTGGCATAGTCCTGCATCTGCTCGTAATTCGTCGCCAGAAGGACCAGCGTTCTCGGCGACGGACTGTTCTTCACAAGCTGTTCCAAAATGTTTGCCGCGGCCTTCGGGTCGCCCTGGTCCGTGTAAACGCTGGCCAGCCCTGTAGCCGCGTCCGGGTTGTCGGGATCGATCGCCAGCACCTTTTTGAAGGCGGCCTCTGCGTCCACCGAGTTGTTGATCACTCGATCGATCCGCCCGATCATGATCAGGCTGTCCACATCTTTCGGATCCTGTTTAGCAATCAGCTTGTATTGCTCGATCGCCTTCCTGGCCATGTTCCCGTTAATCTGGTTCGTCTGCGGATCGCCGATTTCTTCCGTATAAATATGAGCCAGCACGCGCCGCGCATCGACGTTCTTGGGATTCGTCTTCAGCGCGCTTTCCGCCTCCTCCACCGCTTCCTCCAGATGGCCCGAAATTCGATACAGCTCGGCGATGTCCTCTACCAGGAAAGAAGTACTGGGGTCCTCTTTCATCGCCAAGCGGTAGTTGTCGATCGCCTTCTTGACATAGTCGGAACGGTTGCCGTACGCCTCGGCGAGTTCTTCGTACATTTCGCCGAGTGAGAAGTGATAGTACGCGGCGGCTTTGGGCGAATTGGGCTGCTCGACGACCGCGGGCGGCTTTGAGCCGGTCGGCGAGCGGCCGCCAAACGCTTTTAAGGGAATACTCCATGCCGGCAAGGCCAGGGTTGCAAACGACAGCGCGAAGATGCAGACACTGCGTGGTGAGATAAGGTGAGGGTAAGGCATTCAACCACTTCGAAAGTGGACGGGCGGACAGCACCCGCTCGAATTCATTCACACCTAGTATAGCGCCAGAATGCACTCTCCCGGTTTCCCATTGGTGGTGGTGCTGGGGCCGACCGGCTCCGGCAAGAGCGATCTGGCCCTCGCGCTCGCCGGATCGGTCAGCGGCGAGATTGTCAACTGCGATTCGGTTCAGGTCTACCGCGGATTGGAGATCGGCGCCGCCAAAGTGCCCGTTTCCGCTCGGCGCGGCATTCCGCATCACCTGATCGACATCATCGGCCCCGCCGAAGAACTCACCGCCGGCGGCTATGCGCGTTTGGCGCGGCAAGTGCTGGCCCAAATTGCGGCGCGCGGCCGCATTCCCATCATCGTGGGCGGCACCGGGTTCTACCTGCGTGCGCTGCTCGACGGCCTTTCGCCTGCCGCCGGACGCGACGAGCGTCTGCGCGCACGTCTGATCCGCATCGCCGCGCGCCGGCCCGCATCTCTGCACCGGATGCTTCGTGCGCGCGATCCCGCGGCGGCCTGCCGCATCCATCCCAACGACTGTCAAAAACTCATTCGCGCCCTCGAGCTCACCTTATTAGAAGGACAGCCCGCCAGCCTTACCCAGAGTCGCCCGCGCGACGCGCTCCAGGGCTTTACCGTGATCAAGGTGGGACTCGCGCCCGACCGTACCGCTCTTTATGACCGCCTCAACCGGCGCACGGAAAGCATGTTCCGCCAGGGAATCTTGCGCGAAACCGCAGAGTTGCCCTGCGGGGCGAAGCCTCTCCATGCGCTCGGCTACAAGCAGGCGCTTTCCGTTTTGCGAGGCAATCTCACTCTCGAAAACGCCATCCGGGAATGCCAGACCAAAACGCGCCAGTATGCGAAGCGGCAAATGACCTGGTTTCGCGCCGAACCTGGCGTCGTATGGCTGCCGGGTTTCGGCTCGGACTCGGAGATTCAGCGACGGGCGATCTCAATATTAGCTGAAAACAATAACCAGAATGCGTAAACCGTGTACGCTCTATTAGTAACGTTTGTCCGCGCTCATACGTTATCTAGACATGAGAAAGAAATTGATCCTGCTCGCGGCATTGTCTGTAGGCGTCCTGGCCGCGAGCCCGCGTACTTACCATCTCACCGTGGCACAAAATTCTGTTGTCGAAGGCCAGCCGCTCAAGGCCGGCAGTTACAAGCTGGAGATGAACAACAACACCGCCGTGATCCGGCACGGCAGGCACACCGTCAAAGTTCCGGCCCACGTGAAAACCGTTCCCACAAAATTCTCCAACACCGAAGTCGAATACATGGGAAAAAACATGCAGCGGATCAACTTCGGCGGCACACACACCAGCATCATATTTAAAGGCAGCGCCAACGCCGGCTCAAGCGGCGGCGCCGGTAGCTCTTCCAGCCTCCGCTAACTGCTCGCTCTGCTCGACGCCGTGACGGACTTCGATTGAATACCGGGCTGAACCGAAACCGAGCCGGGAGCGTAAGCGATTCTGAACGGAGCCACACAAACTGGTAAAATAAATCCGCTTGCATCTCCGCGCTCTGCCTCTTTTGTTGTGGGCGTTGGCCGTGCCCATCGCCTTCCCGGCCGCCGCTGCGCGTCCCTCGACCATCCTGGTTCTGCAATTCCATAATCACTCGCAGTACGCAGATCTGAATTGGGTCGGCGAAAGCATCGCTGATACGCTGCGCAACGAATTTCGTCAAGCCAACGAAATCGTGCTCGACCGCGGCATCCGCAAGGAGGGATTCCAGCGCCTCTCGTTGCGTCCCGGCGCCGACTTTACGCTGGCGACGCTGATTCGTCTCGGACAAACCGTAAGCGCCGACTATGTCTGTTACGGCAATTATCAAATCCAGTTGCCGGCCGGCGAGACGGAGCTAAGGAAGAGCTCTATAAGAGTTAGCGCCAAGTTTCTCGATCTGAGCAAAATGCACCAAGGCCCCGAGTTATCTGAAGCCGGCCAGCTCGCACAATTATCGAAACTCGAAGAGCATATGGCCTGGCAATCGTTGACGTATCTAATGCCGGGCACGAACCTTTCGGTGACGCGCTTCATGTCTCCCGATAAGTTCATCCGCATGGACGCCGAAGAGAGTTACACGCGCGGCCTGCTTTCGAAAAACATCGACCAGCGCCGCAAATGGATGGCCCAGGCGCTGGTGCTCGACCCCAAGTTCGCCAGCCCCGCGTTCGAACTCGGAAAGATCGATTTATCGCAAAAAGATTACCGTCAGGCGATCGTCTGGTTCGAGAAAATTCCGCCTTCCGACTCGCGCTACATGGAAGCCCGCTTCGATATGGGCCTCTGCGCCTACGGGGTGGACGATTACATGTCCGCCGAGCACGATTTCCGCGAAGTCTCGAAGAAGTATCCCCTCAACGAGGTCTACAACAATTTGGGAGCGGCGGAAAACGAGCTGCGCCTTCCCGCCGCCATCGGCGATCTAAAACGAGCCGCCGAAGGCGACCATGGCGATGCCGCCTATCTGTTCAATTTAGGCCTGGCGCTGCTCGAAAACAAGCAGTTCGATGCCGCCGCCAAGCAATTCCAGCAAGTACTCGACATCAATCCCGACGATTCGCAGGCGCAGCAACTGCTCGCCAACGCTCAGCGCCAGGACCCCACCATCCCCACGGAGAAACCTCCCATCCACGGGCGCCTGAAAACCCACTTCCATGACACCGCCTTCCGCCAGATCAAAGCCGTCCTGCAGTCACCTAACCCACAATCTCCACCTCAGCCCTCCAAAACGCCGCCTTCTGCGCCACCGGATTCAACACAGTAACCTGGCACTTGTATGTCCCTGGCGTCAGCCGCTGAAGCCCAATACTGAATCGGATCGGCATCGTCTTTACCGTACTCGAGAATCTCTTCGTAACCTTGACCGGCTTAGTTTCAAAAACCTTTTCGCCGCCGCGATAGAAACTCACAAACGCGACTAGCGGCTGTGTACCAGGCGCGCCCTGTTCGTAGGCTTGAAGGTAAACATACATGTTCTGGTTCCTGCGGAACACACGCGCGAGGCTGGGAATGAGCTTTTGTCCGTTCCACACCAGCGGATTGGCCGTTTCTTCCGCGCCTTTTTTCTTCACTGCGTTATAAACGGCGTTTTTCAGATCCACGCGCTGGCTGCTCAAGACGACCGAACTGATGGCCACCTGCTTCTTTACTTTGTTTAAATCCGGAATGAAAAAGTTCGTCTGAAAAGTTCCGATTTTGCCGGTCCGGTCGTCGCGCGCCAGAAACTTGATCGTGTAGTGCCCGGGAAGCAGCGTGAATCCGGCATCGTATTCGAGCGGTCGCTTGTTCAGTTCAACCATCGCGGCGCTGCTCAGCTTGACATTAATCTTGTCGCGCAAATTGGTGATCGTCGTGCCAAAGTTATCCTTGATCTCACCAATGAAGTCAAGGTGCACATCCGGAAGCGCCAGCTCGCTCGCCGGAATCTTCACCACAAGGGGCACGAAATATTCGGCGCGATTCAACTGGAAGTAATCGATTTCCATGGCAATGCTGAGCTGAGTAATCGGGTCCGGGAGCATCAGTGCGTCTTCCAACTGCCGTTCCTTGTCGGCGGCATTGAACTTGTCGAATTTTTTCCCGGCGAAATAACCCCGCCGGTAATCGAGCTTCGCGGAAAGCGTGCCGTTCAGCGAAATTTTGATATGGCGGAATTTCCCGTCTTGCGCCGTATTGGTGGTGTAATAGCCGAGAATGTAGTAACTCGTAATGCCGCGCGCGGCTTGCACGATGCCTTTGGCGAGGTCGTTGTTGTCGAGGAGCGGCTTCCCTCCGGTATCCTTGGCAAGCGCGAAAAGTGTATCCTGCGATTGCTCAAAGTTGGTCGTGTTCGCCAGCGACGAAGCGCCCGTGTACATGCCAATTCCTCCCGGCGAGCCTTTTGTGGCGTCTCCCAACGGTGCTTGCGCCACCAGCCCGCGCGCATCAATCGTCCAAAGCGATACGCCCGCGCGAATCGCAGCATCGATGGTAGCGTGCAATTGCGCCTGGTTGTCCAATCCGTGCAGGCGCAGGCCGCTGGCAAAATAAATCAGCGACTTTTTCTCGCGAAGCTGCCCCAGCATCTCCGCCGCCGTCTGCAGGGCGGCTAGCTGGCGGTCGTTATTGAAGATGTTGAACTCGCTGTCGTCCTGCCCAAACGCCGCGCCGGTATCGGACGTGCTGGCGTCGTCAGTCGATTCGTCGAAGCCCTGGCCTTCTCCGACGGCCATCGTTTCCAAAATGCTGAGCAGCCGGTCGCGATCCGCCGTAAAATCCTGCAGCACCCGCACCGAGCCACCCTGATAGCGCATGATGGCGGCCAGATCCGCGGCCGTCATTTCCGTGCGCACAAATTTTTCCGCCGCCGCCAGCGCACGCAACTGGTCTCCAGGCGGCATCGATGTCATATCGAAATAGAGGGCCAGCATGCGCCGATTTTTGTACCGCGTGCTTCCCGGTATCTCGGGCGTTATGTGTACCAGTCCGAGTTTGTCGTAAATGTGAATATGCTCGGACGGCAACGGCTGAGGCGCGGCATCGGGAAGTTTCTGCTGCTCAAAGAAACGAATCGTCTGCGGTTTACCGTTTTCGGTCACCGTAAAATCCTTCGCAGTTAGTCCATCAATCGGCTTTCCCGCTTTGTCGGTAACCGTTACCGTCTCAACCACTAACTGCGAAGCCGTTGTAAATGTCGCCTTCCCTGCCGCAGCATTTCTCCCGATCGTCTGCGCCGTAACGGTAAGCACAAACAAAACCGCGACCGCTAGGGAGCGAATGCCGGGAATTCCCATATCTCAAAATCTCAAGCGCAGCGTCGTCCGAATGCTTCGCATCGCATCGGCCGAAACCGGCAATCCAAACTGCGCATTATTAATCGTCGTGTTCCAGGCGGTATACGTGACGTGGTTCAGCGCATTCGTGGCATCGACGCGTAAATCGAGATGAAGATGGTCGCCCACGCGAAACGTTCGCCCCGCCGAAGCGTTCAAAGTGAACTGAACCGGTCCCGTAATCGAATTTCTCCCCGCATTGCCCCACTGCCCCGGCGCAGGCGGGTCGTACGCCTCCGGATTCAGCGAAAAGCCCGCGGGAGCGGCATAAAGCGGTGCGCCTGTGTAATCCGGCCGGATGGTTCCCGTCACGCCCGTGCCCTGCACGGCCGCCAGATAAATCGGCGTTTCGGGCAAACCGCTGCCCGCCGTAATCTCAGTGGCAAACGTCCACTCTTTGAAAAGCGCGCCTCGCCAGCCGCTCAACAGCGTCCCGCCCGCGAGTCCCATGCCCGTTGTGTATTGCATCTGCAAACTCAATAGATGGCGTTGGTCGAAGCTCGAAAGGCTTCGCTCCGCACTCAAATTCAGCCAGTTTTGCGCAACGATGGCGCTGCTTGCGGTGGGAGGGGCGGAGATCTGAATCGCATTCTGCGTGTTCGCACCTTGTGTCGGCTGAGACGACAGCAAAGCGCCTTGCCCTCCGAGCGATGCATCGTCGTCGATTGCTTTCGCAAACGTGTAAGTAACGGTCGCGGTAAATCCGCTGTGCAATCTGCGCCGCAATTCGATGCTGCCCGCTTCGCGTGTCGAGTTTCCGTTCGAAGCTAAGTAGACATAGCCGGCTGGACAAGCCGGGCAAGGATTGACTGTCCCAATCGGATACGTATTGGGCAGAAACTCCTGCAGCCCACGCGTACCTTTGATGCCGAGATAGCTTACAAGCAGTTGCAGGGAACCGGGCAGGTCACGCTGCACCGATAACCGCCATTCCTGCGCATACCCGACACGGAAATTCGGATCGATGGCGAACGTATTCGGAGTTATGGAAGGAGAGGCTTTGAATCCATCGGCGAGTGTAAGAGGATTGCCAGGGCTGTTCTGCACGCTCAGCGTTTTCGAGAGCGGCGGCTGCTGGGCAAGCTGGGTGTAAATCGTTTGATATACCGACGTGTTGTCGTAAACGCCATATCCGGCGCGAACGATGAGCGAGGACGCTGGAAGCGGTCGCCACGCAATGCCCACCCGCGGCTCAAAGCCCGCTTTATCGGGCCGCAGCAGCGAATTGGGATAACGCCGGCCCGTCAGCGGACCGATGGGATCACTCGCGAGAACCGGTGCCACGGCCGAAAATCCCGGAACGATATCCAAATTCACCAGCCGGTTATACAGTTCCGTAATCGGCGCTCCATATTCCCAACGCAGGCCCGCGTTCAGCGTGAAATCCGGACTGATCCGCCAATCGTCATTGAAATAGGCGTCGTAGACGGATTCGCGGAAATATTTGTCGGCGTTGCCGAAGGCGATGGAACTGGTGTCCGGAACGCCCAGCAGGAAATTCGTGAAATCGGAGAAGAGAAAGCTGCCGCGTGGATCCTGCTGCGATAAATAGTTAAATTCCTCGCGCCGGAAACTGCCGCCGAATTGGAAATTGTGGCCGCCGTGCTGCCACAACATCGAATACGAAACCGCGCCCGTCTGGTTGCGATCGAATTTCGGCAGGCCGTCGGCCAGCCCCGCAATTCCGCCGGCAAACGTCAGACTCGGCGGACCCCAATTCACCGGGCTTTGATCGTTGCCGGTAATTCCGGCATCGCCTGAAACATTCTCGCGATCCGCGAAATATGGTTTTACCCGAGTCGCGAACCGGCTGAACTGGTATCCGAGATTCAGAAACAGGCCTCGATTGAGGCGGTGCGACCAATGAATGCTTGCCTTCATCCCGAGCAGGTCGGTCGTATCCGTGAAATCGAACAGGTTCGGAGCATCTGTCCGCGTGCTCAGAAACCCAAACCCGCCATAAATCTGGTCCTTGTTGCCGATTCTCTGGTTGAAACGCGATTGCAAGGCATCCTGGTGTGCCGGGCTGACAATCGGAACCTGATAGTTATAGCGTGAGCCACCGTCGAAGTTCGGCAGCGGATAATAACGTAGCAAGGCCAGCGCTTGCGGGCTGATGACAGAGGGCGGAATACTGTTACGCTCGGCCGTGGTGGGCATCAAAGCCGAATCGATCGTGGAATCGCGGTCGCGCGTCCATTGATACGCTGCAAAAACGTTGGGACCGTTTCGCAGTAAGTGCGGAATCCGCAGCGGTCCGCCGATCGTAGCCAGGCCGGTCAAATCGTTATAACTTGGCTTCGGTGTGCGCTGGCCGGTCAACGAGAACGGCTGGGCGTCCAATGCGGAGTTGCCGAGAATCATACCGATCCCGCCGTTGTACAACCCGCGTCCGCCGGGACGATGGTTGCCGAACACCGGCGCTTGCGCAAAGGGAGAAGATGCGCCGTTATTCACGCTGCCGTTGATCAACAAGGCATTCGGCGTGGTCTGCTCAAGTTCCTGGACGGGCCGCGCGGCTTTGACCTGGGTAAGAGGCAGCAGTTTCAATTCCCAGTGCGCAACAGGCATCTTCGTCGTAATCGCCACGTCTTGCTTGACCGTCGCAAACCCGGCCATCTCGACTTGGACAGACCACTCACCCTCCGCCAAATCGTGAAATGAATAGATCCCATTCCGATTTGTGATCCTTAGCAATATTTTTCCGCCGTGCCTCGCCATCACCGCCGCCCCGGGAACGGGTAATCCATTGAAAGTCACCTCGCCCCGATACTCAGTGGCAAGCAAGACCGAAATACTCAGCCAGCCAACCACAAAACAACGCAGGAGCCGAGCGGCCGAAATCGAGCGGAAAGCGTAAGCGGCCTTGATCGGGCTGGAGATGCCATCCTGAGGTCGCTTACGCTTCCGGCTCGGTTTCGGCATTCAACCATCCATGAAGGAGAGGAATTAATTCGCCGACGGCTTCTCCGCCTGATCGATCACGAGAACTTCCACCGGGCCTTTCTCCGCTTTCAACTTCAGCCCGAGCTGTTCTTGAATCGCCGTGAAGACGGAAGGACCGGAAGTCTCCGGAGGCGGTGCGGGATTGTCCATCGGCTGGTTGCCGTTTCCCGGCGGCCCCTGAAACGTCCGGTCTTGGCTTTCATCCGGAGTCCACTTGAGCGTGAAATCGTAATTGCCCTTGAGGCCGGTTTCGTCTACCACGATCCGGCCAAGGCTGCGCGAGAGCGCATCGGCCAGAAGAGTCAGAGGCGCATCCTTCACATAGAGTTCGCCCCTCCCGATTCGGACTCCGCGGCGCATGCCTGACGTACCGGCAGGTCCCGGACGCCCGGGGCGAAGTTTTGGACCATGCTTTGCCACTACCAGCGCGTAAATCGGAAGCTCTTTCGTAGAGCGGCCCAGCATGAGTTTGAACCGGTCCGCTAGGAGGGATTGCACCATGAGCCTCATCAGTTGGTCCTGCTCGCTGCTTGGACCGATTCCGGTCCGAGTTGCAAATTTTCCCGCGACCGAATCCGCGGGCTTGGCTTCGATGTCGTAATGTTCTGAGTTGATCCAGTTAGGCCCTCCTGTAAGTTGCGAATCCTTTACGCGATAGGCCATTTCGATCAGAAGCTTCAGCGTGACGTTTTCCGCGTGAAATCTGCCCCCTCGCGAAACGCCTAACATTACGTTTCGACCGCCGGACTTGTCCGGCTTGATCGAAGCCACTTCGAACTTCGGTTTTGCGCCCGAAGATTCTGCAGCCGTCGTTTGTGCGCGGCCCTCGGGGGCGTTCATCAATCCAAACGCCAGCGGGCCGACGATGGCGAACGTTCCGGCAGCCGCAAGCAGAGCTTTGCGTGCGAGGCCGATCCGCTGCCCCGCCCTCTGCGTCATGATCCGCACGACGCGCTTCTTCAGGTCCGCTCCCGTAACTCCTGACATGCAAGCCAAAGGCGATTCCAAATAAAACCGGCAAGTCCTCAAAATACTTTCCGCGTAAATCTCCGGCTCGTTCCCCTGCCGCAACACTTCTTCGTCGCACGCCCTCTCCCGCTCTTCGACCAGCCGCGCGCCGATCCACCAGACAAGCGGATGGAACCAGAAAATCGCTTCCACGATCATGTGCAGCGCGGCGAAAAGATTGTCGCGGCGGCGCACGTGGCACAACTCATGCGCCAGAATCGCGTTCAACTGCTCGCGAGTCAG
>DASVGP010000225.1:0-27419 GCA_036379475.1 Bryobacteraceae bacterium
TCTGGGACAGCACGTCATGGTCGGGCCAGCTGGCGTTCTCAGCTCGCGCGCCGGAGCCATCACTTCCGCCGGTGACAGCCTGCAAATCCGGATCTTCGGCCGGGGGGCTCACGGTTCCATGCCGGAGGCCAGCATCGATCCTGTGGTTATGGCAGCGGCAACGGTGCTGCGGCTGCAGACGATCGTTTCTCGGGAGGTGGCGGCGAATGAGGCCGCCGTGGTCACTATCGGCGTACTGCAGGCCGGCACGAAGGAAAACGTCATCCCCGACGAGGCCGTGATCAAACTGAACGTGCGCACGTTCGACGAGGGTGTCCGCAAACGCGTGCTCGCCGCGATCGAGCGGATTGTCAATGCCGAAGCCGCTGCATCGGGCGCTCCTAAGAAACCGGAGATCACGACTCTGGACCGTTATCCCCTTGTCACGAATGATCCGGAGGCAACCAAGCGCGTAGCCGATGCATTCCGCCGCCATTTTTCCGCCGACCGCGTTCAGGAGAGCAAGCCGACGACTGCGAGCGAGGATTTCGGATCCTTCGGAGCCGAATGGGGCGCGCCATCCGTGTTCTGGTTCGTCGGCGGCATCGATTCCGGCACGTACGCGAAAGCCAAGAAGGATGGTAAGATCGGCGATATTCCCACCAATCACAATCCGCGCTTCGCGCCGGTGATCCATCCGACTTTGGAGACAGGCGTGGAGGCGCTGGTAGTTGCCGCACAGGCCTGGCTGTCGGCGTAGCGCCAGATGGTCGTCGACGGGCACATCCTGGCAAACACTCTGCTGGCGGCCTTCGACTTAGCCGGCACTTTCGTGTTCGCTCTCAGCGGTGCGATGGCCGGTGTGAAGCACAGGCTCGATCTCTTCGGAGTTCTTGTGTTATCTTTCGCCGCCGGCAACGCGGGTGGGATCACGCGCGATCTGCTGATCGGAGCGATTCCGCCCGCGGCCGTCAACGAGTGGCGATACGTGGCCGTCTCCATCCTTGCCGGATTGATCACGTTTTATTGGTATCGAGGCATAAACCGCCTGGATAACGCGGTGCTGGTGTTCGACGCCGCCGGACTGGCGCTCTTTGCAGTCGCGGGCGCGGGGAAAGCGTTGGCCTATCACGCCGACCCGATCGCGGCGATCCTGCTCGGCATGCTGACCGGAATCGGAGGCGGCATGGTGCGCGACGTGCTGGTGAGGGAAATCCCCACAGTGTTGCGTACCGAGCTTTACGCGGTTGCGGCCCTGGTCGGCGCGGCTGTAGTGGTAATCGGGAGGATGCTGCATCTATCGCCCTCCGGGGCGGCTATCCTCGGCGCGGTCCTCTGCTTCGGGCTCCGTTTTATGGCCATGCGGCGAGGTTGGCAGCTCCCGGTTGCGCGTCCCGGAAACGAGCGCTAGTAGACCAGACGGACAATTAACTCCGGGAGGTCCTACGGCTTCTATAATCCTCGATGGAATATCCAGGTTTCGGCTATTGCTGACGATGCTGCAAGCATTAAGAGCTTGGTGCGCAGCGAACATACCTTAGCGGACCTTCTCAGCGGCTTACGCGGGCCAACAGACCGCGCATAAAATCGTCCTCGGGAAACTTCTGTATATAGCTTCCCATCTGCTGGCGTGCTTCGGAATAGCGGTGCATATTGATGTATTGAAGTATCAGAGTCTTGAGAAGAGTGGCGTTGTATGGATCACGTCCGGCAGCCGTTCGCAAATAACTGAGCGCGTCTGTGGATCGGCCGAGTTGGTTCAAGGCCTTAGCCATGTCCTCGCTAACGGTTGTTTCTTTCAAGGGCGACGCCAGGGCCAAGTCTTTCAGAGCTTCCTGAGGCCTGCCTTCCACCAGGGCCTTGTGTCCGAGGCAAGCCGCAACGAACGAATCTTTTGTATTTGTCTTGGATAGGCGTTCGAGTAGCGCCAAATAGTCTTTTTTATAAACTGGATCGCTGGAAGAAAGGGCGTCATAAGCGCGGAGCAAGGTGAGATCGGAGATAGAGAACTGCCGTCCGGAAGGAGCGTTCAGAATTTCAAGACCGCCAAACCTCGTTGTACTGGCGGGGGCAATCTGCTCGCCGGGCCGTGCCGGGATACGGTGATTCGTCAACGCGGAATGAGAAATCACCGCAACGTTGCGCTTGGGCATATGGCATCCGATGCAGTTATCCGCCGGCGCCGTTTTCATCCGGGCGGACAGCGGAACGCCACAACTATGATCGTTGTGACAAGTGAAGCACTTGGTTCGGAAATAGGCAGGCGCCTCCGATTCAGAAGGCTGGAAATGGGGATCGTGGCAGGTAAGGCAGCTTAATTTGCCTCCACTCGCGCGAAAGCATCGGCTGGCCTTCATCGAGGAGAGCTGTTCGAGCAAATCGCTCTGCTTTTCATCTCCGGGAGGAGGCGGGGCTCTAAAAATCACAACGGTGTCGATGAGCCACTGGCCCGGCCGGAAATCCTGGTAGGTCTTCCCCGGCTGCAAAATGCGGGCATCGCCGCGCTGATGGCAGTTCATGCAAATGTTCTCCGCGAGGCGAGGTGGGAGCTTTGCCGGGTTGATGATGGATCCGGGACGCATGGGATGCTGAGCGTGGATTTTCCCCGGTCCGTGACACCTCTCGCATCCTATGGCCACTTCCCGAAACGGCGGGTCGAGATACTCTCCTTCGGTGTGTGCGACAGGGCGGGGCCCTCCACTGTGGCACAACATGCACTGCTCGGTGATAGGCCGGCTAAATCCAAGATCGGCGCCTTTATAGCCCGGGGACAGGTCCCACTTATGCGGTTTAGTGTAGAAGGACAGTGGCGCCTGAAATAAATAACTCCCACGCTTCACGACGGAGCTAAGGCCATTTTGCCCGGAGCCGACGACGTAAGCAAGATCGTGTTCGTCCGTAAAAGTCTCCGGCTCGCTTTCGCTTTGATGCCATCCGGATCGATCGTGGTAAACGCGGAAAATGCGCTTGCCGGAAGGCGCCATAATTGTGGCGTCAATGGGGACTTGCGCCGGGTTTAGGTCTGCCGCCACGCGCATAGAGCGCCCCATTTCCGTCTTCCTGAAAGAGCGATACAAGGTCGGATGGCAGCCGGCGCAGACCTTCGAACCGACGTACCCGTTGCCTTGCATTTCAGAGGCACCGATTGCCAGGAGCGGAAGAGCTGCCGCCAGCCGGAGGATTAATCTTTCCATTGCTTCAGTTGTTGCTCAGCCCAACGAGGGTCTTTATGAGAATGGCAGATGAGACATGCGTTGGGACTTTCCGCCTGACCAAAGCGCTCGGTCAGATCTGCCGTTGGAATTTCGATCTGATGCGAGCGAGCTTTAAACATCAGAGCGTTCATGATTCGAGGCATGTGACAGGAAACGCATTGGCTCGCCTTCGAGCTCGCTGGATGATGTGTGTGTTCCACGATGCGGCCGCGATAACTCTGGTGGCAGATCAGACACATCTCGTTGGGGTCGTTTTTGTATTTCAAGGAGGTGCGGTTCGAAGAAAAGTTCGTGAGGTGGGGTGAGTGACAGGTTGCGCATTGGGCCTTTCCCTTGCGGTAACAAGCAGACCGCATGAAGGCCTCCACGATGAATGTCGTTTGGCGGAAGCGCCCGTCCTTGTAAAACGCCCGATGGGAATAAACATCGTAGGGGCGGCTCAGGGGAGCTTCGATGAAGCTGGAGCCTTCGGCGGAAAAATTCATTTCTCCGCGCGGACCAATCCGGCGGATCGCGCTTTGGCGATGACATTGGCCGCAGATCCGGACGCCGGCCCTCTTATCAAGCTTCCAAAAGGCCACGGGCGGGTCGAGTGCAGCCTTGGAGACAGGCTGCTTCTTCCGCATTTCTCTGACGTGCAGCTCGCTAGGGCCGTGGCACATTTCGCAATCAACGCCGGGTTCACGAAACGTCGCGTTTTGCAAAGGATGATTGCTAATTGAGTTGGTGTGCAATTGGCTGGTGTGGCAAACCGCACAATTTTCCTGATAATTCGTGGCTGTAGAGAGATTATCGAAAAGCGCGATGTTCGCGCGCTCGCTGCCGGGAGGATCGAGAACTTTCCAGTAATCGACCCAGGACTTCCGCAGAGCGTTGTACTCGACCGGCAGAACGTGCAAAGAACCGTTGTGGGCGCGAGTTACATATCCCTGCTGCCACTTAGATCCGATTGTGTACGCAACATGAAATGTTTCCCAGCGGCCATGGGAATCGGCGACTTCGAAATAAGGCTTCGGATCGCGGCCCATGCGAATCATCACCTTACCGGCGGGGTTTTTATAGACAGTTCCGGCGGAAAAATCCCCCATAACGTTCTGCGGTTGGTAGGCGCGAAGCATTCTGGACATGCCTGTTTCCCGCCAAGTGTTGTATTCCATCGTATGGCACGGCCTGCAAGCGGCTGAACCGGCATATCCGGCCTTAATTGCCCGCGACATCTGCGAATCGCGCGCTTGCTTGCCTAATTTTGCGGTTAGGTATGGCTTCGGCGGATGCTTCATAAGCTCTTTAAAGGCAGCGGGGGAATAAGTGTGTCGCAGCCGGGTTATAGCTTTTGTGCTTAGCGGATCCTTGCTGTGAGCCACCCGGACGAGATCGCCTGCGGCTCGGCTTGTCTCGCCGAGACGTAACTCCACCAGAGCTCTGAGATAGAGTGCCTCGAAGTCTTTTGGATTCCAAGCTGTGGCCTGGTTAAGTGCGCCCGCAGCCTGATTCAGCAGCATGCGATCGGCTAGATGGGTGCCCAGAGCTTTCGCTGCATAGGCCCGGCCAAGCGCGAAATAGGCAGACGCTTTCAGTCGAGATTTTAGCGATTTCCACTTCTGCCTGCCGATGTTTCCGGGACGGCCAAATCGGTTGAGATCGTCCAGCGCCTGGCGAGCGCTCGATTCCGCCTGATCGAAAAGGCCTAGCCGCGCCTCCAGGTTGGCCATTAAGACCAACAGCGTTGCATTTTCAGGCTTGAGCCGCAGCGAGAATCTGCCTTCCTCCAGGGCTCGCTTGTACACACCAAGATTGATCGACGCGCGTGCCGCAACGTCGTACGCTTCGGCGAGCAGCCAGGATTGCGGATATGCGTCGATAAAGGCCATCGCAAGCGCATAGCGTTGAGCCGGTGCCGAAGCGGTATAGGCTTTTACAAAAGCACGGCGCTCTTGCGGATTTTCAATTTGGGAAAGAATTGTGAAGCTCCGGCGGCGAGGCCGGAAAGCAGCGGTATCACTTTCCTGAGCATGGAGGATATGAAACGTTCCGGGGCCGCCGAGCAGCACGACAAACACGATGCAGATGCAGCTTCGCGTCTTCACGAGGACTTATTATTATATGGCTAACCGCCCGATGGCGGATGGCCGATCAAGTGGGAATTGTACGCATGCAGAGCGGAGAGTTTGTCCTTGGGAACGAAGTGATTCCAAGTCTTGACCGGAGGCGGGATCGGCAGCGAGGATGCCGCCTTGAAACGGAGAGTGACGATCTGCTGTGGACGCACCGCGAATACGTATTCCGGCCCCTTCTTCAGGACAGACTTCGTGCGCCCAAGTGCATCGCTCAGGGCGGCGGATTCGTGCGGCAGATTCAACTTAATCCGGGCGGTTCCTCCGGCTCCGACAGATTCGACGAGCCGCATTTCCAGATGATCGTCTTCGCGACGCAGCGCTTCGAGAATCAGGTTGGCGGAGGTTTCGACAAAGGATGGCAGAGAATGGGATGCGCAGTTAGAAAGTTCGATGGGCGCGCAATTGTATTCCCATGCCCGCTGAGGAATGCGGGCGTCCGCCCAAGCTTCGGGATGAGCGATTAGAGAATATTGCAAAACATCGCGGCCTTTCCCGCTAAGCCATGGGTTGGGATAGCCGTAATATTTGTCTTCGGCATTTAGTAAATAAATAATCGGAATGCGGCCGTCGAGCTCGCGGCCCGTACAGCCGCGATCTAAAATGGCGAAGCCTCCGCCATTACTCAATTCGTAATCGATCCAGCGGATCGCGGGAACGATCCCCTTTTTCCTGGAATGCGAGAAGCCGAATGGAATCCCGCGGCGCACATCGGCGATTTCTTCGGCGAGGGGAAATTCGGCAACGACGACTGTGAAATTGGGAATATCGTTCAATTCGGTCTCAAGATCGATTCTCGGATGACGGTGATAAAAATGCATCGTGCGACGGATGGTGCCGCCTCCGTAGAACGTGCCTGAAACGGTCACGGTGGTGGCGACAGGACCTCTGACTACGTCGATCGCCGATGCCTTGGCATTCGAATCGGTAAGCCGCGTGCGCTCAGGGCGGGCGGGCATAAAATCCCCCGGGCTCGCATTGGGGCGCGTGTGAGCCGGCCGCTCGGCGACGATCACGTTTGCCGGAGCGCTCAGAATTTCCCGGTTGCCAGGCTTCCACTTCAAACTCACGATGGCCCCGGTGCGCGCGTCGATCCGGACCGAGTAATGGTCCGTCTCAATCGTGTGGGGCAGAGCGATCGACTCCGGCGAGCGAGGGGAATGCGATGACAGACTCCAGGCAGAGGCCCTGACCGGCCCCATCTCCAACTCACAAAGCACTGCGCCACCCGGCATGGCTTCGCAGCCTGCCCCCTCGATGCTCATTCCGGCAGGAAGGTGCAGCACCGCGGGATCGGTGCGGGTCCAATTTAACGGGTTGATTGTGCCGAAACTAGAGCCACTGCCGAGCAGCGCGCGGCCCGCCGACTGCGCGGCCTTAGCCGTTGTTCTTTCCACCCAATCAAAGCGGTCTTGAACGTCCCAGGATTTCGGATCGACGAAAACCATACCGCCGGCGGACCCCCACAGAGTATTGCGATCCATGTTGAGACACATCAAAATCCAGGCGCGGTAAAGATCGTCCACCGGATACGCATGGTCGGCTTTCAAACTGGCGGCGGTGGCCAGAATCTCCGTAGCCTGTAAGGCTTGCTCGTTGCGGCGGTACAGGGTTTTCACCCTTGGGTTTTCTATCCAGAACGCGTCGAAAGAGTAATCGGTCCCGCCGGAAAACGTTGGGATCTGGATTTCGCCCGAAGTAATATGCGGCTCGATTGCGTCGAAGTACTTCCCGAGTGTCGAAAACCCGATCCGCCTGCCGGTCTGCGCCTGCTTCCATTGTTTCAGGAATTGCGTTGGATAGCTTTTCAAGACGGGCGCCAGAGAATAGTCGCCGCTGCCCGCGAGAACGAGAATCGGGGCCTGAGCCGGCGTAATTGCTTCTTTGCCGTCGAACAATTTTCCGAGATCTTCGAGCTGTGCGGCCGTTAACGGTTGCTTCGTCTTGAAGATTTCCGATGCTTCTGCGTAGTGTCCTGGGCAGAGAGTTAGAATTTTCGATCCGTCCGGAGATACGGACCAGAAAATAGTCTTACCCGTGGGGTTCTTTCTGGTATAAACAAACGCCTTCAACCCCAGTTCGGTAGCGATCTGCGGCATCTGCTCATGGGCGCCGCACGTATCAATATTCCAGGAGAAACGCGGCTCGAGGCCAAACACCTGACCATACCAGCGAAGGCCCTCGACGCCCAACCGCATGAGAGCTTCGCCTCCCGACAGGTTGATGGTCGATTCGAGAAAATAGGCGTTTACAAGCTCGACTCGTTTTTGACGAATTCGCTCCTTCAGCTCGGAAATGCGCTGAGGCTGGAAATCCATGATGGCGATGATGTTGTTCACTTCCGACATCGCGAATTCGTAGTTCGGATCGTCCCGCACACGATCCAACTGATTGAGATAACTGTTGGCGCAATACATGCGCTCTTTCGAAAACGTGGTCAGCCAGCCGCAGCTCGCAGGATGAAAATTCGGGACCAGGTAAACACGGCGTTTCGATTCACCCCGGCCTTTACCGTCCACGGTCCGAGCCGCGACCGCCGCGCCAGAAAGCACAACGGCAAATTCTCGTCGAGTTAATGGCGATCCTGTTTTCGCATCCATTGAGCTGAAGCAAGCTACTGGCTTCTCCTTCTTGCGCGAGTCCTTGGATTGATTTAGAGGCAGGATGTAGTCTGACCTTACACGTTGCGAGCGGCTGTTGTATGTCATACCGAATTGGGCTGGCTATATGTATATCACTTCGATTACTTCGTCTCCAGCTACATCAATGTGAACCGGCGCCTGGCGAAGCAGCGCCACGGACGATTTTCAGAGCTCTGACAATATCGGGGTCTTTCGGATCGAGCGATTGGGCGGTTATTAAATCTTTTCGTCCGTTCGACAAATCTCCGGACTTGCACTCAATCAGTCCCAGATCTTTGTACATATTGGGTCGGGACCGGCAGTCGCCGCACTGGGCAATGGCTTCACGAAGCTGGGAGATTGCCTGGGAATAATCGCCCCGCTTCGCCGACGCCAATGCGAAATTGGCTTGGGTATCGGCTTGGCTTGTAAGTTGTTTCTGCTTCTGCATGGCAACAAAGCGATCGTGATACTTTTTAGCTTGCGCGGGATCGATCTTAAGCATGGCGCGCCAGACTTTATACATCGCCTCCGTCTGCTGCGGATCGATAGCGGCCGCCTGTTTCCAGGCGGCAACGGCCTGCTGCATTTTGCCCAGCTTTTGGAGGCTCTGACCCAAAAGGAAAAACGCATTGGCATCTCGCGGCTGCATTTTCAAAAATTTCTGCAGTGCTTCCGTAGCGCGCTCATAGTGGCCCGTCTTGATCTCCGCGAGGCCAAGGAGATAGTAAGGGACCGGGTACTGCGGAGCAAGGCGGCAAGCCTCCCTAAGTTCCGGGATCGCTTCGTCGTAGCGCTTCAGATCCACCAGGACTCGGCCCCGGTTGTAGTGCGGCGATGCTTCTCCCGTCGCAAGCTGCTCGGCAATGGAAAACTGAGCGAGCGCATCTTCGAGGCGGTAAGAGTCGGCTAAGGCAATACCAAAGTTGAGGTGAGCCTCCGCGGAGTTCTTTTGCAGGTCCGCCGCCTGGCGAAGACTTGCGACGGCCTGGTCCGGTTTACCCATCTTTTCTTCCACCATTCCCAAAGCAGTCAGAGCCGTCGGGTTCGCCGGCGAAAGCGCGACAGCCTTTTGCAGCCGATCCTCGGCTTCGGCAAAATGTTTTTCACTTGCGAGAATGAGGCCAAGATTGAGAAACGCCTCCACCAGATGCGGATTATTTTCGGTGGCATCATTCAGAAGCTTTTCGGCTTCCGGTAGGCGGCCCAAACGGCCATAGAGCACGCCGAGGTTGGTTTGCGCATCCGCGAACTGCGGGTCGAGCGAGATGGCTTTTTGAAACTGCGCTTCCGCAGCGGCCGTCCTCCCTTCGGCCGCATCGAGCAGCCCAAGCTGGTTGTGTGCTCGGGTGAGCGACGGATCGAGAGTAAGCGCTTTTTCGAGCGCTTTGCGCTCTTCGGCACGATCGCCCAACTCGTCCGATGCGACGGACAAATTGAACCAGGTCTTGGCGTTATTGGGATCGAGCCGCAGCGCCTCGCGGTATTTTGCGGCCGCTGCTTTGGGATCTCCCTTAACCAGAGAGGCGTTGGCGGCGCTGCCGTCCACGGAGGCCATATTTTGCAGTGCGCCTTTTTGCTTCTGCTTTAGAAATTCCTGGAGCAGAGCACTTGCTTCTTGGGGCTGATGTAACGCTCTGAGGACGTTGGCGAGCCGATACTCGGCCTCCGAGGAGTCCGGCTTCATCTTTAATGCTCGCTTCAGGTAGGGCAGCGCCTCGCGCGGCTTGTGCTGGCGGGTTAACACCGAGCCGAGCGCATAAAGGCTCCGGTAATCGGAAGGCTTCATTTTAAGCGCGCGCCGAAGTTCCACCGCGGCTTCGTCGTATTTGCCAAGGTGCCGGTAGATATCCCCGAGAATGTAGTGGCCCTCATAGTCGTTTGGCTGGCGCTTTACATAGATCTGAATGACCGGTAGAGCGTCGATGGAATCTGCAATCGTGACATACGCTTTTGCAAGCGAGAGGCGCGCGGCATCGTTCGAAGGGTTGAGCTTCAATGCGGCGGCATACTCTTTGGCGGCTTCTCGAAACCGCTTATTGTCCGCGTAAACGGTCGCGAGATTGAAATGCCCGGCTGCAAACTTGGGCGCGCTACGGGTTAAAGCGGCAAGAGTTTCGATTGCCTTATTGACGTTCCCATTTTTTGCATACGCAACACCCAATTCCAGCTTGAGATCGGGATCGGCTGGGGAAAGACGAACAGCTTCGCGCCATTGCTGGATGCTCAAGGCATAACGCCGTTCCGAAGAATAGATCTGGGCCAGATGATCGAGCGCGTAGACCGAATGCGGATCGAGAACCAGGACGTTCTTAAACTGCACCTCCGCCTCGCCCAGTTTCCCGGCAGCTTGCAGTGTACCGCCGAGAGCGTTTCCGACCGCGCTTGAGCCTGGATTCTCTTTAGCAGCAACTCGAAATTCCGCCAGAGCGCGATGCCGGTCTCTGTTTTCAAGCAGGGCGAGGCCCAGATTGTAGTGCGCTTGCCAGGACTTCGCATCCAGCCCCACGGCGTGCTCGAACGCCGAAATCGCGCAAGCGATCCGATGGCGCTTCGCGAACCAGGCTCCGAGCGCGTTGTAGGCCGCGGCGGATGGGGCAGTTTCTATTGCATTTTGCATCGCCGCGGGCGCGGCGCATCCGGCCGCGGACAACTGAACGGCGGATGCGATCAATGCAAGGAACAGGAAAATTCGCAACCGCATCCTGCTTACTCCATCGAAAACTTGAGCACGGTCGCGTAGGGGTCCGGTTGCATGCCGCTGAGATCGATTTCGAGAGCCGAGCCTGCCTGATGAAAGCGCAGCGGCCGATTGCCGGCAAGAGCACTGACGGAGCGCACATTCCGCGGCAACCCGGGCAAGCGAAGCGAGCCGGCCGAAGGCCAGTCGAAGACCTCTAAATAGACATTGTTTCCCTTGGCTGTTGTTTTCCCGAAAGGTAGAGTCTGCAGCGGACCGTAAGTGGTCCCGTAAATTGCGTCGCCGTTCACGCTCAGCCACTTGCCGATGGCGCGGAGGCGTTCCTGAAACTCGGGCTGGATCGTGCCGTCCGGCTCGGGGCCGACATCCAACAGGAAATTGCCGCCTTTGCTTGCCACTTGGATCAGCATTCGTACTAACTCTTTTGCGGGTTTAAACTCCCGATCGTTTTTGTTGTACGCCCATGTATGGTTAATGGTCATGCAGGTTTCCCAAAGCTCGAAGTCCTGGGGCGGCGGCACGTCGCCCCGCTTGGTGCCGGTTTTGCGGTGATCGTAATCCAGAGTGCTGCCCTTTATCGGGATCGAGGAAGGAATAAACTGCTCGGGCGTCTCAAAATCGCCGGGAATGCCGATACGGTTGTTCATCAAAGTGCCGGGCTGAAGGTTGTGAATCACACGCGCCATGCGATATCCGTCGTACTTTCCTTGGTTGTCCAGGCCATCGAACCAGATCACGGCGACCTTACCGTATCGCGTGAGAAGTTCGCGCAATTGCAGCTCTAAATAATGGAGATAGAGCGGCCATACCTCGCGAGTGGGCTCTCCGTTCCAGTTCTTGCTCGCCGGTTGAGAAGTATCGCGGTATGCCGGATGGCTCATATCCGGCGGAGAGTAATAAAATCCGATCGGCATCTGCGCCCGGTGACAGGCCGCCGCCAATTGTGCAACGATGTCCTTGCCGTAAGGCGTATTTGCAATTTTGTAATTCGTAAACTCGGAATCGAACATGCAGAAGCCGTCGTGGTGCTTCGTAGTGAAGACCATGTAGCGCTGGCCGGCCGATTTGGCCAGCGCTACCCAGGCGTCCGGATCGAAGCGAACCGGATTGAAGCGTGCGGGAAGCGCGCGGTATTCCGTTTCGGTGATGGGAAACTGCTTCGAAGGCCGCATGATCGGCCAGGAGGCCTCGACGCTTGCGACCGAGTAAGGGCCCCAATGGATAAACATGCCGAATTTGGCATCGCGGTACCAAGCGGTGCGCCGGTCTTCGTTTGCGCCAAAAGAAGTGGTTTGAGCATCGGCGGCCATGGCGCCGGAGGCTCTCGATTCGGCTGTTGCGATGCCGCCCGCGAGAAAAGAGTTAAACGTTCTGCGATTCATAGACCAAGCTTCCCTTCGTGGAATACAGGAATTCTATCGCGCTAAAGATGGGTCGATTTTCATCGCCAGAGTAAATGCCTGTTTTGCGGACTGCCGATTCCCGCTGCGCCCAAGCGCAATGCTTAGGTTGTAGTAAAGGTCGGCGGAAAGAGGATCGACATTCAAGCCGTGGCGGAATTGCTCCGCCGCCTCTTTGAAATTTCCATCCGAGTACAGAGCCATGCCGAGCTTTATGTACGCTGCCACGAAGTCCGGCTCGGCTTGCACCGCTTGGCGGTAGGCCTGGATCTCGTCACCCCGGCGCCGCAGTTGTTCGAGCATCAATCCAAGATTGAAGAGTGCGTTTGCATCGGCGGGATATAGCTCCGCGGCGAGCCCAAAGATCTTGGCCGCATGCGCATATTCGCCATTATCGGCATAGACTCTGCCGATGAATCCAAGCGCTCGAAGGAAATACGGGTAGATCATGAGAGCTTGCTGAGCCTTGCGGACCGCGCTCGCGCTATTCCCTCGCAGCAGCGTGTTCGCCTCCGCGAGCAGTTGGGCGGCCTGGTATCGAAAATCGCGCGGCATGCGCCGCAGAATTACCCAGCGAGTTCCATCTTTGATCGCGCCGCTGGCGCCGCCATACGGAAGAGTGCCAGCGGCCGCTGCAACGGCTGGATCGAGCTGCGATAGATATTTCGCACCGAGGTAGCCTCCGATGGCCGCGCTTGGATCGGTGGACATGGTTTCCGCAACGCTGTAGAAAGATTCACCTTGAGCAAGACGCCCCTCGGCTTTGTCGGCGGCCGGCCTGCTACCCAGCGCGATGAGGCGAAGATACTCCCGGCGCGGCCGAATCTGCGACTGTAAACCATTCTTGTCAGGCGGCGCAATCACATGCTGCTCCGGATGAACACGGATCAGGTGATCGACCAGGCCCAGACCTCCAAGCTGCACACTTGGCATATGGCAGCCGATGCAGCCCGAGTTGCGGTTCACCGGGCAAATCCCCGCATGAGGTTTTACCGAAGACGAATGGCAACTCAGACAAGCAGCCACCGCCGCTGGATTGTTGGGCCCTGCGTCCCGATGAGGATTGTGACAGGTTGTGCAGGCGATTCGTCCGCCACTCTGAATGAAACACTCGGAACTGCGGAGCGCTGTCACTTGGTTGGCGATCAGCAGATCGGCCGGCGAAGGATCCAAATGTGTGCCGAAGCCGGAGTGGCATTGAGCACAGATGGCAATGCTCGCGGCGGGGCTCAGAGTGGCGGGATTGATGATCCCTCCGCTCGGCCTGCCTTTCGCAATATCCAGCAGATGGTTCGACCCCGGACCATGGCAGGTTTCGCAATGCACCCCGCCTTCCCTGCCCGCGCCAAGAGTGCCAGGCTCGCCATGACACGTGAGGCATCTCTTTTCGAAATCCGGAGCAAGCACAAGGCCCAGCGCGTTCTCGAGCGACTGAGGTTTCCCCGAAGGCAAGCCGGGCGCCAGGAAGAGCTTCCCTCGATCGGGGCTCCAGAAATAACGAGCTTGAATCAGCGCCGGCCGTTGTAGCGGAATGCCCCCCACCTGGCTGACTCGCGCCAGGAAACCGAGCCCGTGCCGCTCTCCGCCCATAACGACTTGGGCCGGTAGCCGAAGTTTTTTCCCGCCCGGGAACTCGACCGAATAGAACACTCCCTGTTTAGCGCGCCGGATTTCGTAAGAGATCGATGGCGGTGCTCCCCCCGTCCGGGCATCAAGATTGAACGGCAGAGCGGATCCCGCGCGCCAGGTTCTCGCCATGGCGGTTTTTGTCTGATTGGCGGCGATGCCCGTATGGCAGCCCGCGCATACGTGCGGCCCTACGTAATACGGCGCGGCTCCTTGCAACGTAAGCTGTGCGGCAGCGAATAAAACAAGATGAGCACTGCGCATATAAGCCGTTCGAGAACTGGGCCGGCAGGCCGAAAGCTCTGCTCCCAATAATCAGTTTCTGGTTTTCAGGTCGCAGGAAATGCCCGGCTCCTGCGGTGTCCGATAAACGCCCTCTTCAATACGCGCCGGAAGCAGGAAGTATTCGCGCAAATGCGGAATGTGTTCCAAAAACAAAATTTCGTGGCCGAGCGCAATACGATTGAACAACACCAGATGCTGGTGAATCTGCCCCATGTCGCCGACATGCGGCGCAATAGGAAGCCCGTGCTTGCGCGCAAGCAAGCTGACGGTGAGGAACTCGGAAATTCCCGCGAGCCGTGTGCAATCCGCTTGCACAAAGTGAACCGCGCCCGCCTGGATGAAGTTCTTAAACACCACCCGGTTCGGCACATGCTCTCCAAGGGCGATCCGGACGGGCGCCGCCTCGCGTGCGAGGATGCGATGCGCTTCCAAATCGTCCGGATGGGTCGGCTCTTCCACCCAAAATGGAAAAACGCTCCGAAGCGCTTTGCACATACGCTTCGCCTCGGTCAGGCTCCATTGCTGGTTGGCGTCGAACATCAATCTGCACTCCGGTCCGGCAATCTCCCGCAGCATTTGCGCGCGCCGCAAATCTCGCTCCGCGTTTCTCGAACCGACCTTCAGTTTGAACGCGCGAAAGCCGGCGGCAAGGGCTTTCGCGGCGTTCTCCCGGACGCGATCGTCGCCATACTGGAACCAGCCGACGGAAGTGTCATAGCCTGGATAGCCCGCGCGAAGAATGTTGTCCCGTTCGGCCCGCGTGGGCATGTGATCGCGCAGAATGCCGAGCGCGTCTTCCCGGCTTAAGGCATCCTCCATGTAGCTGAGGTCCAGCAGCGCAAGCACTTGCTCCGGCGTAAGATCGAGCAGCAATCGCCACAGAGGGACACCGCGGGACTTGGCCCACAGATCAAAGCATGCATTTACGATGGAAGCCAGCGCCAGGTGAACAACTCCTTTGTGGGGGCCGAGCCAGCGCAGCGCCGGGTGATCCGCCAAACGGTGCGAAACGGCACCGAACTCCGCCATCAATTCCTCGATTTCGCACCCTTCAATCATCCGCCCCAATTCCCGGATTGTGTCGCACACGATCCGATTGCCTTCTCCCAGGGTGAGGGTAACGCCACAGCCCTCGTCGGCTGTACCGGTCACCAGATGCGTGACAGCAAACGCGTATTCTGCGCCGCTGTGTACCGCATCCGATCCGGCTCCTCCGTGCAAAGGGAATCGCCGGTCCTGCGTTTCCACGCGAGCGACGGTCACGGTTTTCAATTCTTTTTTCTCTTCTTGTTGGTGTGCGCGCCAGGCGACCAAAGCCGGTGCGGCGTCAGGTAAATCATTTTGGGGTGCCGCCGCCGTAGTCCAAGAGCCTACCTAACCAATCTTCACAGAGAACCTGTCTTGGCGGAACCTGCGCGAGCATCTAAGATCTTTTCTATTGCATCGCTATCGGAGCTGTGATAAATCTATCATAGCTTTACCGCTCCAGTTTTACCTGCGCCTTTAGGGAGGGGAAAAGAATGACATTCAAAACGGGCTGCAAGATGAGGGTAGGTAGAGGTGCCGCATGTCTTACACTAGCCTCTGCGATTTTATTAGCGCTACCGGCGGTAAGCTTCGGCCAACAGGCCGCCGCGAGCATCAATGGCACTGTGAGAGATCCCTCCGGAGCTGTCATCCCGGACGCTTCGGTGACACTTACTAGTACAAGTACGAATGCCTCGCGCAACTCAACCACAAACTCGGCGGGAAACTACGGGTTTGTCAACGTTCTCCCCGGACCCTACACCATGTCGGTAAAGAAGACCGGATTCAATGTCGTGGAACAGCCGCAGTTCACGATGTACGTCAATCAGACCGCCACGTTCAACTTCACTCTGACCGTCGGTTCCACGCAGCAGCAGGTTACGGTGGAGGCAAACGCCATACAGATCCAGGCTTCGACGGCGGAACTGGGCACCGTCATCAACACACAGGCGGTCAATACCCTGCCCCTGAATGGACGGAATTTCACCCAGCTACTCACGCTCACGCCAGGGGCCAGTCCGGTGAGCGTAGGACAGAATTCGGGCGGTGGCGGCGGTTTTGCCGGCAACGCGATCGGTAGCTTCTCGTTTCCGGCTTTGAACGGACAGCGGAACCGCAGCAACATGTTCCTTCTGGACGGTATTAACGACCTCGGTTCCTTCATCGGAAACTACAACTTCGCGCCCATCGTGGATAGCGTCCAGGAATTCAAAGTGCAGAGTCACAACGACGCGGAGTTTGGCGAGGCGGTAGGCGGAATCGTCAACGTCGTCACAAAAGCCGGTACAAACACGTATCACGGAAGCCTCTGGGAGTACCTGAGGAACTCGGATTTTGATGCCCGCAATTATTTCCTCAGTAACGTGAATCCCCTGCGGCAGAATCAATTCGGGCTCGCCGGCGGCGGGCCGGTTTGGATTCCAAAACTTTACAACGGCAAAAATCGCACGTTCTTCTACGGTGGGTGGGAAAATTTCCGGCAAAGCCAGGCCGCTCAGAGTATCGGGCTGACCCCAACCGCCCAGCAGCTTGCCGGAGATTTCAGCGGGACCAGCAATCAGATATACAATCCATTCTCTCTCACACCTGATCCCAACCGTCCCGGCAGCTATATGGCCACTCCGTTCGCCGGGAACCAGATCCCAGGCTCCCTACTGAACCCGGCGGCGGAATTATATGCCAAGACGCTGTTTCCGGCCCCGGTGAACACAGGCATCGCAGGCACGAACGAGATAGACAATACTCCTTCTCGCGTGAACCAGGAGAGCTACCAGGGACGTATTGACCAATACTTCGGCGAAAGGGACCAACTCTTTGCGCGCATCTCTTACTATGATCAGAACAATTCCAGTTCCGGCGGCTTTCCGGGCGCTTTAAACCGAGTGATTATCTCCGGCTGGAATGGCGTGATCCATGAAACCCATACCTTCGGTCCTACGGCGGTGTTGGACGCCTATTTTGGCCGGAACTGGGGTGACGACCTGACCGAAGTCACCTTCCCGAATGCCCCTTCCGGATTCGTCAACCAACTCGAGCAGGTTGGGTTTTCGCCAAACTTCGTCGGAAACTTCGTAGCCGGACACGGGCCGTTTATTCCCAGCCTGGGCATTGCTGGATACGTAAGCGCTGGGGAAAGCTCACAGGAGACGGAAATCGCTGACATTTGGGAAGGCGGGGGCGATTTTACCAAGATTTTAGGACGCCACACCCTAAAAATTGGCGGGCATCTTGCAACGAACAACACGGAGTCGCCAATTTTCAGCCTGGGCGTCAGCTTCGCTTCGACACAGACGCAGAATCCGGAAAACGCAAACGGGACGGGCGACGCCCTCGCTTCTTATCTGCTTGGAGTTCCCGATAGCGCACAGAGGCGCAATGTTCTCGAGAAGGAGCACGGCGGCTGGGTGGACGGCGCATACATCCAGGACCAGTGGAAGGTCAATGATAGACTCACCCTCAACTTCGGTTTCCGCTATGACCTGACTCTTTTCCCAATCTACGGGATACCGGGCACGCCCGACTCTTATGTGGGCGACTATAACCTGAATAACGGGACCTATATCATCACCGCTCAGCCGCCCGCGTGCAGCTCGACCGTGGGATTCCCTTGCATTCCCGGGGGCACGCTGCCTGCTCACGTCGTGGTGACTCCGCAATCCAATCACGCCATCTTGCACAATGATTACGGCGATTGGCAGGGCCGGTTCGGATTGGCTTACCGGATACGGAACAGCACGGTGATTCGCGCGGGTTACGGAAGATTTTATGACAACTGGAACTCCGTCATCCAGCTTGCGCAGAATTACGAAGGGAATTGGCCTGACGTAGGACAATCAATCGCCAACAATCTCAACCATCCCGGCGGAACTCCCGTCAGCATCGGAGACCCGTTCAACCTCGGTTCCGGCGGTGTTGTCTATCCGGCTCCGACGCCCTTTAAGCAAGTGAACTGGTTTGTAGATCCGACAGCCTACAAGATGCCTTATTCGGACCAGTGGAACATCGGTATTGAACAGCAACTCGGACACAACACTGTGTTGTCGCTCGCCTATGTGGGCTCGCACGACCTGCAGTTGAACTTGGGCGGTTATAGAAATACAGCAGTGACTCCTGGACCCGGCGATGCAGCCGTGGTAGCCAGCCGCCAGCCCTATCCATATATCACGCCTACTTTCTATGACCAGAGCATTGGCCAAAGCAAGTACAATTCATTTCAGTTCCGGCTGCAACAGGCGACAAGCAAGGGACTCAGTTATCTGATCTCCTATACCAGGTCAAAGTCGATGGACGTCGGTTGTTCCGGATCTTTTGGATCGGAAGGGTGCGAGATCACCAACCCCTACAATTTGAACCTGGACCGCAGCGTCTCCGGCTTTGATGTGCCGAACGATTTTTCCGCGAGCTTTGTGTATCAGATCCCTGTTGGCCACGGACGAAGCTTCAGCACCGGGAACAAAACGTTGGATTACGTTCTTGGGAATTGGGACTTCAGCGGAGTCCTCAACATCTACTCGGGCGTTCCATTCGATGTGACAACCTCGAACGGAGATATCTCGAACACCGGCAATGTAACCGAACGAGCAAATTTGGTGTTGGCGAACCCATACCCGGCAAATCAGACACCTGCCGAATGGATCAATCCCGCGGCGTTTGCCGCCCCCGCCTCCTATACATTTGGCAATCTGGGACGAAATACACTTCGTACCGACGCCACCAAGAACCTGGATTTCTCGATCATCCGCCGGTTTCCATTCAAGGAGCGCTACACTGTTGAATTCCGTGCCGATTCGTTCAACTTGACGAATACACCGATCTTTAGTCAGCCTCAATCTACTTTAGGTAATTCGAATTTCGGTGTAATCACATCTACGCGGAACGACCCCCGGGAGCTGCAATTCGCTTTGAAACTTCTATTCTGAGTGGAATAGGCCAGCACCGTCCTATGTTCTCCGTTCTACAATCAGTAAATGCTGGCAATACAGGACGGTTTCTCCGTTTTGATTCGTTACTTCACAGCTTTCGACCACAAAACCACGATTTGCGTGTTTAGGATCGTCCCGCTTTTCTTTGATTAAGACAGAAACACGTATCGTGTCGCCGATAAAAACGGGTTTGACAAACCGTAAACGGTCGTAACCATAGGACATTGCGCGGGGATTCACCACACCGGCTGTCATACCAACCGCCACACTAAATACAAGCGTTCCGTGGGCCATTCTTTGGCCGAAAGGCTGCGTCTTGCACCACTCTGCGTCCATATGGTGCGGGAAAAAATCACCGGTTTGACCGGCGTGCATCACGATGTCGGTTTCGGTGATGGTCCTTCCGCCCGTTTCGCGCCGGGCGCCGATCTCGTAATCTTCAAAAAATTGCTCGCGAATCATGGCAGGCCCTAAGCATAGGAAACTTTGGTACCGCCGAAATCGTTGGATTGATAGGCAGCTTCGACAACTGCCATTGTTTTATAGGCATCGTCAACCGAAGTCGGCAGCTTATCTGTATCACCGTCGCGGAAAGCCATCAGGCTTGCCATACTGCCGATAAATGCATCGGGGAACCATGTCCCGTCGATTGTTAGCTCGTGCCATTGAGGGCTCTTTCCGTCCTCCAGCAGGGCATAGCGAAAATCGTCGGGCTGGCCTCGCGGATAATCCAGCAGCAAGCCGAGCCGCGTTTTGATCGCGCCGCGAGTGCCTTCCCATTTGACGTAACTTTCCTGCTGCTCGATGCCATACATGTGTCCGTGATTCGTCGTTATGTTGGCGCGCACGATGTCGCCGTAATCCATGATGATGTTCGATCTGGTCGAGGCTAATTTCATCATTGCCGGATGCTTTACTGTTCTGGCATATACCCTCGCCGGATCGCCAAAAAATGACCGGACGAGGTCGATGTAATGCACGGAGTGATGAAGAATCTCCATTCTCGGTATGCCTTCGAGAAAGGTCCAAAGCTGCCAGGGCGTGTAGACGAGAATGCGTACTTCCATGTCGTGCACTTCTCCCAGAAGGCCCTCCTGGATCATTTTCCTCGCCCGCGCCACCGCCGGAGCGAATCTCATCTGAAAATTAACCGCAGCCGTCAGCTTTTTGGCATGGCAAAAATCGCGAATTGCGCCGGCCTCCTGGATGGTCTGTCCCATCGGCTTCTGCAACAGCACCGCGGCGCCATCGGGAAGCCTTTCGAGCACGGGCAAGAAACCGCTTGGAGGAATGGCCACGTCGAAGATTACGTTTTCGGGCGCTTGTCCGACGGCATCCTCCAGGCTCTGAAACACCGTTTGGATAGCGAATTTCCGGGCTAAAGCTTCGGCCTTGGATTTATCGAGATCGTAGATTCCAAACACCGGAAAACCGGCCTTCCGGTAGGCGGGCAGATGTGCGTCGTGCACGATACCGCCGGCTCCGATAATCAGAATCGGGTGCGGTCGATGTTGTTCAGGCATGAGTGGAGAGTTTGGCGGCAGAATATAATCTATCGGCAAGAACCGGAGCTTGTCAATCACCGGTTCGCTCGGATTGAGTTCGCATGCTTACTTCAGAAATCCTGGCGGGTGCGGGTATTGTCCTGGTTGCGGGAGTTCTTCAAGGCGTTTTTGCAGTGCCCATGAAGTTTGCGCGTGGGTGGAAATACGAAAACATCTGGTTAGTTTTCGCGGTAACCGGGCTTGTCATTTTCCCCTGGCTGCTCACGCTGGCCACCGTCCCCAACATAGCTGACGTCTATCGGCTCACTTCTTCGAAGTCACTTTTCGCAATTGCGGGTTTTGGCGCGTGTTGGGGCATCGGTGCCACTCTAACGGGCCTCGGCCTGACGATGTTGGGCATCGGGCTTGGCTTCGCGATCATCCTGGGTCTCAGCGCTTCGGTTGGCTCGCTGGTACCGCTGCTGATCCTGACGCCGGACAAGATCGGAACCACACAGGGATACGATTATCTGCTCGGCACCGGAGTCATGCTGGTCGGCATCGGTGTCGCGGCGCGGGCCGGAGCTCTCCGCGAACGAGCGGCCCGCACCCGTGCTGACGAGCAGGCCCGCCAAGCGACTCCATTCGTTACAGGACTCGTAGTGGCAATTGCGGCGGGAGTGCTTTCGTCCACCCTGAACTTCAGTTATGCCTTCGGCCATGAAGCGCTAGTCCGAGCCCACACACTGAATGTGTCTCCGCTCTGGGTAGCGAACGTGATTACAGCTCCCGCAACCACCGGCGGCTTTTTTGCCAATCTGTTTTACTGCGCCTATTTATTGCGGAGAAACGGCACCGCCGGCAAATTCATTCATCCCGGAGCCGGAATCAACTGGCTGTTTGGCGCTATTATGGGCGCACTTTGGTTCGGTGGCCAGGCGCTCTACGGCCTCGGCGTCTCCCGCATGGGCCAGTTCGGCACCGTAGTGGGCTGGCCGTCGCTCATGGGGATGATCATTGTCACAAGCAATGTTGCAGGCATACTCACCGGCGAATGGAAAGGAGCAGGAAAAAGGGCGGGCGCTTACCTTTCCGCAGGAATGCTTATCATTCTCGCCGCCCTTGGAATTTTGGCTCTCGGCCAAAGCGGATCTTGAAACGCACTTTCCGCGTTGGGTCTCCTTTATCGTTGAAGTACAATGAATTCGCAATGAGAGAGCTGTGGCCGGGTTCTCGGCGCCACGGCATTCAAGGTCTGTATCGAACCTATGGTTCAGCTCAAGGGCATCACTTGGCGGCACACGCGCGGCTATCTGCCCATGGTCGCGGCGGCGCAGCGATTTTGCGAGCTGAATCCGGAGGTGTTGATTCGTTGGGAAACCCGTTCGCTGCAGCAGTTTGCCGATTCTCCCGTCGAAGAGCTTGCGCGGGATTTCGATTTATTAGTCATTGACCATCCGTCTATGGGTTGCGCGGCTCAGCACAGCGCGCTTTTGCCGCTCGATGAATGGCTGCCGGGCGAGTTTCTGGCGGATCAGTCGGCTCACTCGACTGGGCGCTCCCACGCAAGTTACTCCTTTGAGGGTCATCAATGGGCACTGGCCATCGATGCCGCCGCCCCGGTAAGCGGTTTCCGGAAAGATTTGCTCGACCAGGCCGGGGTAGATATTCCCCGAACCTGGTCCGGCCTGTTGGCTCTGGCAAAGCGCGGGCTCGTCGCGGTTCCGGGTCTTGCAATCGATAGCCTGATGAACTTTTATATGCTCTGCGATGCCGCTGGGGAGGAGCCTTTCGTCAGACCGGATCGGGTCGTTAACGACGAGATCGGGATACTCGCGCTGAAGCTGCTTCGAGAACTTTTACAACTCTGCGATCCCGGGTGTCTTGAGCGCAATCCGATCGCGACATGGGAACTGTTATCGTCGAGCAATACAGTGGCATATTGTCCATTCGCCTATGGGTATTCGAATTACTCGCGATATGGATATTCGGCGTACATTATCGGAACTGAAGGATTGGTGTCGATGGACGGCGGCAACCCGCTCCGATCCACACTCGGCGGAGCCGGTCTCGCCATCTCGGCAACGTGCCGGCACAAAGAGACAGCCGCCCTATACGCACAGTATGTTGCGAGCGCCGAATGCCAGAAAGGGCTGTATTTTCATTCAGGCGGACAGCCGGGCCACCGCGGCGCGTGGTTGGATCAGGAAGTGAATCGCAGCGCAAACAATTTTTTTCGTAACACGCTGGCAACGCTGGACGCGGCATACGTGCGCCCCAGGTCCGACGGCTATCTATGTTTCCAAGACCGCGGCGCGCGTATCGTGCACGATTACCTGAAAGGCAGTGGCGGCGAGCGGGCCGTGATGGGTGATTTGAATCGATCGCTGGCCGAGGCCAGCCATCGGCCTTTTGACTTATGAGACCTCTGGAAGGGCTTCTCGTTTTAGACTTCAGCCAGTTCCTCTCGGGACCTTCGGCCACCTTGCGGCTGGCCGATCTCGGTGCACGGGTTATTAAAATCGAACGGCCTGGCAAGGGCGACCTCTGCCGTGAGCTGTACATCTCGAACTTGGCGCTGGACGGCGACAGCACGCTCTTCCACTCGATTAACAGAAATAAGCAGAGCTTCACCGCAGATTTGAAGAATGCGCGGGATCGGGAGCGCGTGAAGAGCCTCTTGCGGCGGGCTGACGTGATGATTCAGAACTTTCGCCCAGGCGTGATGAAAAAATTGGGGCTCGATTATGAATCCGTCCAGAAGATTAATCCACGCCTTGTCTATGGCGAGATCACGGGTTACGGAACCGCTGGCCCTTGGCGCGATAAGCCCGGTCAAGATCTGCTCGTACAGTGCCTCTCCGGAATCGTTTGGTTGAATGGAGATGCGGATCAGCCGCCGGTACCGTTTGGTCTGGCTGTCGCCGACATGTTCGCGGGCGCGCACCTAACGCAGGGAGTTCTGGCCTGCCTGGTGCGCCGGAGCATCACCGGGAAGGGCGGCAAAGTGGAAGTGAGCCTGCTCGAATCGATTCTCGATTTTCAGTTTGAAGTGCTCACTACCTATTTGAACGATGGCGGACAGCCGCCGCAGCGAAGCGCCATCAACAATGCCCATGCGTATCTGGGAGCGCCTTATGGAATCTATGCAACGGCCGATGGATACCTCGCGTTGGCGATGGGGCCGGTAGTGCCGCTTGGCGAGCTGTTAGGCTGTCCGGCATTACTCGCGTATTCCGATCCGAAGCTACTCTTTGACAAACGTGACGAGATCAAGGAACTCCTGGCCAATCACTTGAAAACCAACACTACCGCGCACTGGCTTTCGATTCTCGAGTCCGCGGACATCTGGTGTTCGGACGTCTACACATGGTCGCGTCTCTTGGAGCATCAGGGATTCACGGCGTTGGATATGATTCAAGCAGTCCAGCGGCATGAGAGCGCCCGGCTCCGCACAACGCGCTGCCCAATCCGCATCGACGGCGAGATCCTGAAGAGCCCGCTCGGTGCTCCCCGGCTGGGCCAGGACACAGAAGCCATTGAGCGGGAATTTTTCACCAATCCGGAGACCTGACTTGACCAACCCGAACCCAGATCCGGCAAAGCACAAAGAAATTCGCGTCTGGAATGCCGAGGACTGGTACTACGAAGATTTCGAAATTGGCGAACGCGCACGCTCTATCCGGCGGACCATCTCGGAGGGCGAGAGCATGCTATTCAATGCGCTCGTGCTGGATATGCATCCGTATGTCGCCGACGATATCTTTGCAAAGCACGAGGGCGTATTCGGGCGCCGGCTTGTCGCGGGCGCACTGGTGTTCAGCTTCGGCCTTGGCTTGATGGCGCATAACTGCATTCATACGTTCAGCTACGGTTACGACAAGTTGCGCTTCATCAAGCCGGTGTTTATCGGAGATACAATTTACACGATCCGAACTAACCTGGAGAAGCGGCCCAAATATCCCGCGATGGGGATGGTCCGTGTTTCCTATGAAGTTTTCAAAAACGAAGGGGAACTGGCGCTCTATTGCGAACACTTGCAAACGGCGGCTTATCGGAACCCGGAGCAGTTCGCAGCCCAGGTTGAGAAACCGTGAGCCGCGAACGGACGTTCCGGATTGCGATCCGCAAGTTTGATCCATTCGAATCCGCTATCCGGAAACAGTGGCAAGCATTTGAAGTGGCGGAAAAGACCGATCTCACGCTGGAAGCAGAAGCTTTCGACCTTCATCCGCTCCAGGAAACATTATTTGCGCAGCAAGGACTCGCGGAAGGTCACTGGGACGTTGCATTCCTGAGCACGGATTGGATTGCCGCGGTCCGTGAATTCCAGTGCGTTGTAGATCTGGCGCCGTTGCTTCAAAACGATCCGCCTGAGGGCTATCCGCACGATTGGAGCCAATCGCTCCTGCGGTTGCAAAACGTAGATGGCTCGGTTCTTGGCGTGCCGTATCACGATGGCCCGGAATGTCTGATCTACCGGAAGGATTTGTTTAACGACCCGGCCGAGCAGCAGGCTTATAGGAAAAGGTACGGTGTTCCACTGACGGTTCCACACACCTGGAGCGAGTTCGAGCAGGTAGCTCGCTTCTTTCAGCGCCCGGATCGTCGGTTGTATGGCACAGCCTTTGCGGCTTTTCCGGACGGGCACAACACTGTTTACGATTTTTTGTTGCAGCTTTGGACCCGGGGCGGTGAGTTGTTCGACCACGCCGGCCAGATCCATTTTGATTCTCGCGAGGCGATAGAGGCGCTGCGCTTCTATCGATTCATGCTTGAAGACAACTCGGCAACCCACCCTGATTGCCGGAAAATGGATTCGGTTCAGTCGGGTCTCGCCTTCGCCGCCGGTGAAATCGCAATGATGGTGAATTGGTTTGGCTTCGCCGTATTGTGTGAAACCCTTGCCAACTCACGAGTAAAAGGCAATGTGGATGTAGCGTTAGTTCCTCGCGGGGAGAACGCGTCGTCTGTCTCGCTGAACGCTTATTGGATTCTTTCGATCGCCGCGCGGAGCCCTCACCGGGACATCGCTTACCGATTTCTGCGCCACTGCTTGTCGGCGCCCATGGACAAACTACTTACTCTCGAGGGTGCGACAGGGTGCCGCAAGGCTACGTGGAACGACGCTGACGTGAACGCGTCCATTCCTTTCTACCATCGTCTGGAGAGCCTCCATACCAATGCCCGTGAATTGCCGCGCCTCAGTTACTGGCCGGAGGTCGCCGCGCTAATCGACGAACTCCTAACCGCGCTTATTCAGACCAGTACCCCGGTGGCTCAACTCGTCCGTGAAGCGGACAGGAAGGCCTCGGGCGGACGGAATAAATCGTCTATTTGACTGTCCGTGCGCCGGTGACGAGGATGTCTACCACTCTTCTGGCGCTTTGCTGCCAGTCAGGGGTGGACGCCACGTTGGCGACGCCGATCAAAGCTCGAAGCAGATCGACCGGGTCGAGGTCTTTGCGGATGTCGCCGCTTTTGATCGCGCGTTTCACCAATGCACGCACCGCCTCATGAATCTGAGCGTAGGAAGCTTCCATCGCCTTCGAGCGGCATCCGAGCAACGTATTCAGTGCAGGGGCAATGATCTTCTTCGTCGCGATGGCATCCACGAACAATAGCAGCCAGGCTCGCAACGCTTCTATAGGCGGCATGGCCTGAGCGAACTTCCGCTCTGCCTCGGCAAGCTTTTCCACTTCGGCCCGATAAACCGCCTCCAGAAGTTCTTCGCGCGTAGAGAAGTGACGGTACAACGTGCCCGGTCCTACACCTGCCTGTTTGGCAATGTCGTCCAGGCTGGCATTTGCTCCCGACCGGGTAAACGCCCTTTTCGCCACTTCCAGAATGTGCTCGCGATTCCGCTGCGCATCGGCGCGCGGCCTTCGCGCTGCTGATTGTGAACGCTTCCCAGGCATCTCAAAAAACTTGCATCCGCAGACAGTCTCCGTTTATCAAACGGCTATTAGGAGACACTCTCCGTTTTACCGAATTCTGGACGGCTCGTCAAGATCGGTGGCGTGAGGAGGATTTGACCATGCAGTGCATAGAAACAGAGACGGAATCGAAGGCAGATCAACAGGCCGCGAAGCCATTGGTGGAAGTTAAGAGCGGCTCCAAGAAGAATACTCAGCGAAAATCCTGGAACGGAGTGGCGTTGCTTGCATCCGCCGTTGGGTTGGGATCGGTCGCAGGGCTCATCGGGCTTTACTTCTACGCCGTCTCGGCAGTGCAATCGGCACTGAGCGCCTTCCACCCGTAACGCAAAAATTTGCAACCGGAGACAGTCTCCGCTAATCTAGACACTCGGAGACGCTCTCCGCTTCATCAAGCGTCAACAGAAGGAATAAGAAAAATATGCGTGTCTTTGTCACCGGGGCTACAGGCTTCATCGGCTCCGCGGTTGTCAGGGAACTCATCGGCGCGGGCCACCAGGTGCTCGGCCTCGTCCGGTCGGATGCGGGAGCAGCGGCCCTTGCCGCGGCCGGCGCCCAGGCCCATCGCGGCTCGCTCGAAGATCTTGCGAGTCTGCGCAGCGGCGCAGCAGCCTCGGATGCGGTGATTCACCTTGGCTTTGTTCATGATTTTTCGAACTACAAGAAAAGCTGCGAGATCGACAAGCAAGCCATCGAGGCCCTCGGCTCGGCCCTTGCCGGATCGGAGCGCCCGTTGATCGTCACCTCCGGCCTTGGCGTTCTCGCCCGGAATGGTCTCGCCACAGAGAACGATCCGCCGTTACCAGTCTCGGACCATTACCCGCGCGCTTCGGAGCACACGGCCGCGTCGCTGGAAAACCGGGGCGTCCGGGTGATCGTTGTGCGCCTTCCGCAGGTCCACGACACAACCAAACAGGGCTTCGTTACCGTTGCCATCCAGATCGCGCGCGAAAAAGCTGCTTCGGCGTACATCGGCGAAGGGCGCAATCAGTGGGCGGCGGTGCATGTCCTCGACGCCGCCCGTCTCTATCGGCTTGCCCTGGAAAAGGGCCGCGCCGGAGCCAGATATCATGCAGTCGCCGAAGAAGGCGTGCCGGCTCGAGAAATTG
>DASVGP010000226.1:0-40400 GCA_036379475.1 Bryobacteraceae bacterium
CAGCAGCCTGGCGTATCGAACGCCGGCCGAGTTCGCAGCCCAGTGGCAGAGCCCTTCGTCCTCTTCGATTCCGATACCGCAGCCGGAACCGTCTGTCAAGGCTTCCCTAACGGCGCGCTTAGGCGCCGCCTTGACAGACGAACCCGGCTGCGAAAAGCCACCTGATATGAGGACGAAGGGGCTTCCGCGACGGAGTGCTTACGTGATATTTTCAAGTTCTAACTGGACCAGTAAACGGGGGCAGGTCACTTGCAATCTTGCTCGGTTGCGGGCTCCGACGTCGCGAGCTAGCCGATCTAGAGTTCACGGATTTGCAGCAGCGAGAAGAGCATTGGGCCATAGTCGACCTTGTTGGCAAGGGCGGGCACATTCGAACGGTTCCTGTACCGGAATGGGTCAAGGCGACCTCGGATGCATGGATCTATGCAGCTGACCTACATTCGGGAAAGATATTCCGTTGCGTCTGCAGGGCGGGTAAATGCTGGGGCGATGGTGTAACGGACATGTTTCTGTGCAAACGACCGAGCGTTATCTCGGCTGCAAACAGCGCATTCGTGGAGCTGTCAATGATCGCATCGGCATCGAGCCATAGCGTCTGCCTCAAGGAACACAACGCCTACAAACCAGCCGAGTGCATTCTGGATTGCCGACGATCCGGGGGTTATCGCGTCAATCTCCCAAGTGTCTGCTAATCAGAACCATTACGGCCGTTTCTGCATTCTGATGCGTTCCCAAACGCTACGGCTGAGGCAGGGCAGGCGTGAGGCCATGCCGGCGCATGATCTCGGCCATCTTTAGTCGGTCCAGCGGACCACCAGCCGCCGCGTTGATCACTTCGGCAGCCTCACGGAAAAACTGCGGACCAATCGCCGCCGGCGTGATCACGCAAAGCGCCTTAACGTCCCGGCTTCCCTGGTTATCGAACCGGTGAACGGCGCCGCGCGGAATGCAGAGCGCCTGACTGGGCCCGACGTCGATTTGTTGTCCGTCGACCGTCCAGGTCAACACTCCGTCGATGCCGTAGATTGTCTCCTCGTAGTGGTCGTGGCTGTGTGCTGGGCCCGGAAGGCGTTGCGCGGCTGGGACCGTGAGCTCGAAAGCCGCAATGGTGCCGGTCGAGTTGTCCCCGGTGAGCAAGAAGCGCACCGTGAGTGGCCCGACATGAATGGTTTCCTCGGAAGGGTTAACACGGTGGCCGATGGTTTGTTGTGTCATGCGGATCTCTCCTCTCGTAGACTGTGTTTAGTATAGTAAACATAGTTTACTAACGATGTCAATCGCCTCTTTGAAAAAAAGCCCTCCGCCCAAAGTCGGCGACATGCTCATCGGCGCACTGCTGCGTGTTCCGGCTCAGGCGATCCATCGCCGTATCATCAAGGATCTCAATGAAGCGGGCTTTGAGGAGCTAAGCATGGCGCATATGGCGGTGCTCCAGTTTCCGGGTCCGCATGGGGTTCGCCCGAGCGCTCTCGCCGAGCGTGCTGGCATGAGCAAGCAGGCCATGAACCGGCTCCTCGGGAGCCTTGGAGAATCCGGGTATCTCATCCGGTCCGGTGCACCGGATGAGGGCCGTGCGCGAATTGTCCGCTTCACGAAGCGCGGGCACGCCGTGTACTCCAAAATCTACGACATACTCCGTGACATCGAGCGCGAATGGAGCGCGGAACTCGGATCCAAGGATTTCGCTCAGCTCAAAGGACTCCTCGCTCGCGTGTGGGACAGCCCGTTGATCCGCTAGCTGCGGATGTCCTGATTGCGCGCCACTCCGAAGTTGGGCTGTACGGGAGTCACTTTAACGTAAAACGCGCATCCCGTACTTTAGGAGATCGAGGCGGACGTCCCAGTACCTATCCGGCCCAATGGACGGATTGCCGACCGTTCGGAAACTATGGGCAACATCGCCGCCGAAGACCAATCGCCCTCAGCCGGCTCGGCGTGTTCTTAGCACCAGGAGCATTCAGCACTTGATCCAGCCCTAGTAGGGAAAAATTACTCTGGCGGCACACTCGTAATTATGCGGCTCGCCATGCGTGCGCAAAGCGAAAGCTCACTAACTCAGATACTTACCTGAATCGCTTTTATGCGTGGTCGCGGGACGCCGGCTTTGGCCATTGCCGTGCTTCATTAGCCAGCGAGGAGACTCATGAACCGAAGCTTTAAATCGATGCTGTGTAGGTTCGTCCTGTCAGGAACTTTACTGGCCCCCAGTGCAATTTACGCGGCCCAAAACCACGCTCCAGATAACACGGCCGTAAATAAGCGGGATCGCAACACACAACAGCCGACGGCAGATCAAGCCAAGAACAACAGGTCTGATCGGGACCTAGCGAAGCATATCAGACGAGACGTAGTCCACGACAAATCTTTATCCACTTACGGGCACAACGTCAAAATTATCGCCGATCACGGCAAAGTTACTCTGCGCGGACCAGTTCATTCCGAAGGTGAAAAACGTGCCATCGAAGAGCACGCGCGCAAATATGCGGGCAACGGCAACGTCGTCAATGAACTGACGGTAAAAGAAGAGCACGACGCGCACAAATAGTCTGAATTGAACAATTTAAAAAGGAGAAAAGAATGGCAGGGAAAAATACAGCCGCTTACGGCATCTATAGGAATCGCGAACTGGCGGAAACGGCGGTGGACCAGTTGCTCGCATCCGGCTTCCGAAACGAGGACATTTCGGTGCTGCTGCAGGACAACGTAGGAACCAAAGATTTTGCTCACAAAAAGGAGACTAAGGCGCCGGAAGGTACGACAACCGGCGTTGTGGCCGGCGGCGCGATAGGCGGAACACTAGGGCTGCTGGCGGACATCGGTGCTCTAGCGATACCGGGCCTGGGGCCTTTCATTGCTGCTGGTCCTATAATGGCGACCTTGGCAGGTATCGGATCCGGCGGAGTGGTCGGCGGTATCGTCGGTGCGCTCGTCGGCATGGGCATTCCTGAATACGAGGCCAAACGTTACGAGGGCCGAATCAAAGAAGGCGGGATTCTTTTGTCGGTTCACTGCGACAACAGCGACTGGACGAAGAGGGCAAAAGATCTGTTGAAGCAGACCGGCGCCGAGGATGTTTCTTCCGCGGGCGAAGCCTCGGCCGATTACGCTAAGAGCGACAAGCCGATCGCAAGAGGAACTAGTACCGTATAACGCCACTGACAGACGTGCGCTTGTTACCCTCCCAACCCGGCGATCTCCAGTGGAATCGCCGGGTATTTGTTTCTGGTCCGTCGGGTAGGATGACGCGCTAACCGGACATTAGGGGATCGAGGCGGATTTCAGGGTACGTATCTGGCTTACGGTTTCCGTATTGCCTACGAGATCGACATAGGGGCACACCTTCGGGCGAATCGACATTCGAGCAAGAAGGCTTTCTCAAATCTCGACGCTACTCCCATTCGGCAGGCCAGGAGACCTCTTGTTTCGTGAAAATGGGTATCGCCCCGCGCTGGTTTATCCGGTCCACTGTGGTTTGTAGATTGAAGCAGGAGGTGGCGCATCCCGTGATGATATGACACTTCCCATCGTCCGGACACGACGGATGTTAATACGATCACAAACACAGAGTATTACCAAATTCGTTGCGGGGATTTGCCTTCGACCTTCGCACGATATGCGACAGGCTCCATAGTAGGCTCAAGTAGATCCTCCGCTTCAAAAATCGTCCGCGATTCCGGCATTAACCCAGGTCTTCAAATCCAATTTGAGGTATTCACCAGGGCTGGCGGCGCTCTATAAGGTTGACACCCTGCTGCCCAAGGAGCGTTCGTTGGCTCAGGATTTTCACGCGATCCCACCATCATGCGGCGATGGATTTCAGCCACGGTCCGCATTAGACAGCAATGCTGATCTGCTTGAGTTTGCGAAGCTTCCAAGGGCTTGATCACCAGGTCTGATCGAGCCTTCTGCTCGAAGAAAGCTTACGCCGTTGGGCGTGAGTAGGGGATTATTGACATCCCAATACGTCTATGTGTATGCTTGCTTCAAGGCCAAGAGGTATAGGGGTCAAATGGCGAAATACGATCTCCAGGGCAGTTTGGATCTGCTGGTGCTGAAGACACTTTCGCAGCACCGGGAGCTGCATGGATACGGGATTGTGCGGCATGTCCAGCGGGCGAGCAACGAACTGCTGCTGGTGGAAGAGGGTTCGCTCTACCCTGCGCTGCACCGGATGGAGCAGAGCGGATGGATCCAATCGGGCTGGGCGCTGACCGAGACTGGGCGGCGAGCGAAGTACTACCGGCTGAAGGCGGCGGGCCGGAAACGACTGTCTCAAGCCGAGGAAGACTTCGCCAAATTGGTGAAAGGCGTGCGAGCCGTGTTGCGGTATGCGTGAGGGAACCATGGGCGTGCTGCGGCGGGTGAGCAATCTTTGGCGGCGGGAGCGAGTAGACGCCGAGATCGAGGAGGAACTACGGTCGCATCTGGAAATGGCCGCGGAAGACGCCGAGCGCGCAGGGATGCCGCGCGAACAAGCGCGGCGCAAAGCACGGCTGCGGTTCGGCAATCCCGCTGCGATGCGGGAGCGGACCGCGTGGGCCGACACGGCTCCGGCGCTTGACGATATCTGGCGGGATCTGCGTCACACCATTCGGCAACTGAGGCGGTCACCTGCGTTCACGGCAACGGCGGTGATCACGCTTGCGCTCGGGATCGGTGCGACCACTGCGATCTTCACGCTGATCCAGCAGGTGATGCTGCGCTCGCTGCCGGTCGTGCAGCCTGACCAGCTCTGGCGTATCGGCGATGCCGCGAGTTGTTGCTTTTCGGCCGGGTACACCCAAGGAGGCAACTCACGGAACGACTGGAGCCTATTCTCGTGGCAAGCGTACAAATTCTTCCGCGCCCATACAGCGGCGTTCGAGGAATTGGCGGCATTCCAGATCGGCCAAGGGAACGCCGAGCTGGCCGTGCGGCGCGCCGGTTCTCCGGCTCCCGTAAAGACGGAAATCGGCGAGTACGTTTCCGGCAATTTCTTCAAGACTTTCGGCATTTCCGCCTGGCGCGGGCGCCTATTGACCAATCCTGACAACCGGGAGGGCGCGGCGCCGGTCGCCGTAATGAGTTTCCATACATGGGAGGCAGAGTACGGGTCGGATCCGGCGGTTATCGGAGCGACCTACCAGATCAACGGCCATGCGTTCACCGTCATCGGTATTGCCCCGCCGGGCTTCTACGGAGCCAAACTCGCCAGTGGGGGCATGCCCGATTTCTGGCTGCCGCTGACAACCGAGCCGGTGATCGCCGGCAAAACCACGCGCCTTAAGAATCCTGCCATCGCTTGGCTCGATTTGATCGGGCGCGTCCGTCCCGGCACGAATCGGAAGACGCTTCAAGCGCAGCTTCAGGTAGAACTGCACCAGTGGCTAGCGAGCCATCTGGCAGATATGAACAGTCAGGAAAAAGCCGTCTGGCAGAAACAGACTCTCCATCTGACGCCGGGCGGGGCGGGCGTTTCTTTGCTGCGCCAAAAGTATCAAGATGGTTTGCGGCTGCTGCTGGTAGCGGCTGTTTGTGTTCTGCTGGTGGCCTGCGCCAACATCGCCAATCTACTTCTGGCGCGCGGTCTGAAGAACCGCCACCAGACGGCGCTGCGCGCTGCTCTCGGCGCCTCTCGCGCCCGGCTGGTGCGCAAGGCACTGGTGGAGAGCCTCATTCTGAGCGTATTCGGCGCGGTTGCAGGCATAGCCGTCGCCTATGCGGGCGCCGGCCTCATTCTCCATCTGGCTTTCACCGGACCGAAGACCTGGGCACCCGTAGATCCTGCGCCGTCCACGCCGGTGCTGCTCTTTGCACTGGGAGTTGCGGTGATCACCGGAGTGATCTTCGGCATAGCACCCGCATGGATGAGCTCGCAAACCAAGCCGATCGAAGCGCTGTATGGAGCGAGCCGCGCCATGCAGCGCAACAGCCACTGGGCGCAGAAGACGCTGGTAATCGTGCAGGCGGCTGTATCGGTCGTACTACTGAGCGCGGCGGCGATGCTCGGCCAGAGCCTGGGTAATTTGGAGCACCAGAACTTTGGATTTGATCCCGGCGGCAGGTATCTAATCTCCATCGATCCGAAGATTTCCGGCTATCAGCAGGAACAATTGGTGCCGCTCTTCCGGGAGCTCGAAACCCGTATGCGCGCCATCCCTGGAGTACTCAGCATGGGCGCGGTGCTCGAGGCGCCTCCCAAAGGCTGGATGACACATGACATCCGCATCGAGGGCCGGCCGGAGCCGGGGCCAAGGGAAGATCTCTCCTCCGGATGGACTCGCGTGACACCGGGATTCTTTAAAACTCTTGGGGACCGCATCGTAATGGGGCGGCCCATTACGGAAGCGGACAACGCCGCGACACGGCCCGTGGCCGTAATCAACCAAGCGTTTGCAAAAAGGTTCTTCGGCAAGCAGAACCCCATCGGGCAGCACTTCGGCCCGGCACCGGAGAAAAACGCGGGCATGTACGAGATTGTGGGTGTCGCGTCGAATGTGGAGTTTGGCAATGGCCCGGAGGAGCCGGTATATTTCATGTCCGAGGCGCAGAGCACGCATTTTGACCAAGCAAATTTGGAAGGCCGCGAAATCTGGTCGCATTACCTGTACAACATCGTGATCTGGGCGCCGGGCAATCCGCCCGACCTCGTAGCGCAGGTGAAGAAAACGCTTGGAAAAGCCGCGCCGAACCTCGTGGTGTCCAGTGTTCAGCCATATCCGGCGGTCATTTACGCCGGTTTCGCGCAGCAGAGCATGATCGCGAGCCTGACCTGGCTTTTTGGAGCCATTGGGCTTGTGCTGGCAGCCGTGGGTCTTTACGGCGTAACCGCCTATGGTGTCGAACAGCGGACGAGCGAAATCGGCGTCCGCATGGCGCTGGGCGCGGATCGCGATTCGGTGTTGCTCCTGGTGCTGCGCGGAGCCTTCTGGCAAGTGGGGATCGGGCTGGCGCTGGGGATTCCGGCGGCGATCGGCGCCGGGTATCTCATCGCCAGTCGACTTTTCGGAGTGCAGCCCTGGGATCCGCTGGTGCTTTCAGGAGCTGCGCTGCTGCTCGCGTTGGCCGCGCTCATCGCAGCAATCATTCCCGCGCGCCGTGCCGCCAGTGTAGGCCCGATGCAGGCGTTACGGACGGAGTGAGGCGGCGGCACCCATCGTCTGTATACACACGGGAGGCCTGCGATCATGGACGAATGCAAAGTGTCTTCGAGGCTGCGGGCGGTCACGACGGCCTGCGCCGTCTTGCCGAAGCCTGGCATCGTCGGGTAATGGCCGACGATGTGGTCGCCCATGCGTTCAGCCATGGCTTCCACCCCCAGCATGTCGAGCGACTCGCTGCTTACTGGGCCGAGGCACTCGGTGGCCCAACCACGTATTCGGATTCCTATGGTGACGAGACCACCGTAGTGAAGATGCACAGCGGGAACGGGGAACACGATGAAATGGACCGCCGCGCAATTGCCTGCTTCGACCAGGCTCTGGCCGATGCCGGACTTGCAAATAATGATGCTTTGCGACAAGCGCTGCACGACTATTTCGCTTGGGCCACCACGACAACGATGTCCCGCTACCACCAGTCCGCCGACGATGTGCCGAATGGCCTCAGCATCCCACACTGGTCATGGGACGGGCTCCAGGTGTAAGACTGCTCGGCTGACCGGGTGCGCGACGAAACCGTGGAGGATGCAACCCAACAGAACCCCTATCGTAAGCGAGGCGAGCGGCGCACCCCTTTATAGTCGGGGTTCTGTTGATCGTCCACAATTTAAGTCGCGCACTCTTGCGCGCCAGCCTCGGATTGCGGCTGCCAGCGATTCAACGCCGAGCGCACAAAGCGGCGCGGCAATTGATACCCTCGTTGGAAAGGAAGCACTATGAAACCTGCAAAGAAGGGCACGCAGAAGAGCACTACGGCGGCGGGAAAGAAGCCCGCGGGATTCACCGACGAGGAACGAGCCGCCATGAAGGAGTACGTCCAGGAAATCAAGGCGGCCGCCCGCCGCGGGCGGGACGTGGACAAAGCGGAGGGGGAAAGCGCCGTCCTTGCGAAGATATCCGCGTTACCGCCTGCGGATCGAGCGATCGCCGAACGGCTCCATGTGATTATCAAAGCCAATGGGCCGGACCTCTCGCCGAAAACCTGGTACGGGATGCCCGCATATGCCAGGAACGGAAATGTCGTCTGCTATTTCCAGAGTGCGCAGAAGTTTAAGACGAGGTATGCGACGCTCGGCTTCAGCGACAAAGCGAACCTCGACGAAGGCCACATGTGGCCGACCGCCTTTGCGCTCAAAGAACTGACTGCGGCAGAGGAGGCAAAGATCGGGGCACTCGTGAAGAAAGCGGTGAGCTGAGTTTCCGGTACGCTTAATCACCTCACCAGCTACCGAAACGCTTCGTCGAGTTCGACACGGTAGCCTGTCGCCAGGCTGTTGGTTTGGTTCGCCATCCCCAACACGGCCATAAATTCGGCGAACATTTCGTCGGTCATGCCCTTCTTCCGGGCCGAGGCGGTATGGGACCCGATGCAGTATTGGCATTGGTTCGTAATGCTGACTGCCATATAGATCAGTTCCTTCGTAAGCGGGTCGAGTGCGCCAGGGGCCATCACATGTTTGATGCCTTCCCAAGTACGGCGGAGCGCCGCGGGGTCGTTGGCGAGCACTTTCCAGAAATTATTAACGCGATCGGTTTTGCGCGTAGTGAGGATGTCGTCGAAGACGGCACGCACTTCCGCGGTTGCGTCTGCATATTCGATCATGGGCAAAGTTGGCATGGTCACTCCAAGAGGACATTATGAGCTTCCGATGAGAATGCCGGCAACGAAAACCAGCACTCCGCCAAGCACCACTTGCGTTGCCGCGCGCAACAACGGCGTTTCCATATAGTGCTGGCGAATCCAACTGATGGCCGCCAACTCGACGCCCACCACGATGATGGCAATCGCCATGGCTAAACCGAAGTTGGGAATAAGAAACGGGAGCGTGTGTCCAATGCCTCCGGCGGTGGTCATGATGCCGGTCACGATGCCGCGCACCAGAGGGCGGCCGCGGCCGGTAATCAAGCCGGTATCGGAGAGCGCTTCGGCGAAGGCCATGGAGATGCCCGCGCCGACAGAAGCCGCCAGCCCGACGCGAAATGCATCCCAACTGCTGTGCGTGGCGAGAGCGGCGGCGAACAGCGGCGCCAGCGTCGAGACGGAGCCATCCATCAGGCCCGCGAGCCCCGGCTGCACGAATTGCAGGACAAAGGTACGCCGGTAGGTCTCCTCTTCTTCGTACTGTGTTTCGGGCGTGAGGCGCAGGCGCTCCATCTCGTCGGCCGCCGCCGAATGGCGCGCCTCGGCTTCGGCCAGATCGCCCAGCAACTTGCGTGTGGAAGCGTCGGTCACTTTCCCGAGCGCGAGGCTATAGAAACGGCGGGTTTCTTCCTCCATGGATTCCACCGTTTTGCGCACATCGCGAGGCCGGACGGAGCCGCCGAGCCAAACCGCCGGCCGTGAGACAAATCCTTTCACGTCCTGGCGCCGGATCAGCGGGATGTGCTCGCCAAAACGCTTGCGATAGAGATCGATCAGGCGTGCGCGATGATCCGATTCCTCGGCTTGCATCTCCTGCATGAGCTTGGCGGTCGCGGGATAACGGTCCCGCAGGCCATCCACAAATTCTTCATAGATCCGGCCATCCTCTTCCTCGAGCGAAACGGCGAGCGCCAGGATCTCGCGCTCAGTGAGGTCCTTGAAGTTTTTTGCCATGAACGGTCTTCGCGATCAGTATAGGACGCGCGAAGCGGACGACATCTTCGTCCCGGCAGCACGAAGATCGCCGTTCGCATTGGTGAGCGCATCGAGTCCTTAAGCCGCGAAACGCCGATACTGGACAATGGTGATAAGCCCTGTCCCATGCTCGATCGAATCCGCGTGCACGGCGCGCGCCAGCACAACCTGAAAAACATCGATGTCGAAATCCCGCGCAATGCCTTTGCCGTCATCACGGGACTGAGCGGATCGGGAAAAAGCTCGCTCGCTTTCGACACGATTTATGCCGAGGGGCAGCGCCGCTACGTCGAAACGCTGTCGCCTTACGCACGCCAGTTTCTGGATCAAATGGAGCGGCCGGAGGTGGATTCGATCGACGGGCTCAGCCCGGCCATTTCTATTGAGCAGAAAACCACCTCGCGCAGCCCGCGATCCACAGTCGGAACCGTCACCGAAATTTACGATTACACCCGCCTGCTCTACGCCTCTATCGGCGTGCCGCATTGCCCGCTCTGCGGCACCGAAATCGCCCGGCAATCTCCGGCACAGATTCTGGAGCAGGTCTTCTCGCGGCACCGCAACGAGCGCATCATGATCCTCGCGCCGGTCGCGCGCGGGCGTAAAGGCGAATACAAGAAGGAACTGGAGGCGATCGCGAAGGCCGGATTTCGCGCCCGCATCGACGGCAAATTGGTCTCGCTCGATGAACCGGTGAAACTCGATAAGCGCAAGAGCCACACCATCGAAGTCGTCATCGACCGTCTGGTGGTCAAAGGCGGTATTGAGCAGCGCCTCGAAAACTCGATCCAGACGGCGCTGAAATGGGCGGCCGGACTCGTCACAGTGGCGGTTGTGGATGGTCCGGAGCGGCTGTATTCGGAAAAGCTCGCCTGCCCGAACGATGGGACCAGCATTCCCCAACTCGAACCGCGGTCGTTTTCGTTCAACAGTCCTTATGGCGCTTGCGAGGCCTGCAATGGGATCGGCAACAAATGGTCTTTCGACGCGGCAAAGGTGATCGCTGACCCATCCAAGCCGCTGCTCGACGGCGGACTGGGACCGGGCTCCAGTTCTTCTTTTATGGCCTCGGCGCTGGCGGAGGCCGCCGAAATCTTTCGCATCAATCTGTCGCTGCCGTTTGAAAATCTGCCCGCAAGAGCCCGCCATCTGCTGATTTATGGCAACGCGCAGTGCGATGGAATCCTGAAGTGGCTGGAGGAGAGATTCGAGCAGGCTAGCGAAGGCTATCGCGAATGGCTGATGGATTATATGTCTCCCGCGCCTTGCCCGGAGTGCAAAGGACGGCGTTTGAAGCCGGCCAGTCTCGCGGTTCGGGTCAACGGCATCTCTATCGCCGATTTTGCCGAGATGCCGATTGCACGCCTGTTGCCTCTGGTTCGTTCCTGGAAATTTGCCGGACGGGAGCAGAAACTCGTGGGACGCGTGGTGGAGGAGATCCGAAATCGGCTGGAATTCCTGTGCGCAGTCGGTCTCGATTATCTGAATCTCGCGCGTTCTTCGGCGACACTTTCGGGAGGCGAAGCGCAGAGGATCCGGCTAGCTACGCAGATCGGCTCCAAATTGCGCGGAGTTTTGTATGTGCTGGATGAGCCTTCGATCGGTTTGCACTCGCGGGATAACAGCCGACTTATCGACATGCTGCATCACTTACGCGATCTCGGCAACACGGTGCTCGTGGTCGAACACGATGCGGAAACCATCGAACGCGCTGATTATGTGGTCGATCTGGGGCCGCTCGCCGGAAGGCTGGGAGGCGAGCTGATTGCGCAAGGAACGCCGCACGAGATAGCGCGAGCCGCACGATCGCTCACCGGCCAATATCTTTCCGGCAAGCTGGCCATCTCGCCGCCCGCCGTCCGGCGTTCCGGCAACGGTCTGAAGCTGACTGTCCAAGGCGCGCGCGAGCACAATCTCAAAGACATCGACGTGGATTTTCCTTTGGGCACGCTCATTGTGGTCACTGGCGTTTCGGGCAGCGGAAAATCGACCTTGGTACACGATATTTTGTACCGTGCGCTAGCGAAGGAGATCTATCGATCGCACGCGGAGCCGGGCGCGCATGAAGCCATTGTGGGCATCGAAAACATCGATAAAGTCATCGAAATCGACCAATCGCCGATCGGGCGCACGCCGCGCTCGAACCCCGCCACCTATACCGGCGTGTTTACTCCGATTCGCGAGCTGTACTCCATGCTGCCGGAGGCGCGCGAGCGCGGCTACAAGGCCGGCCGTTTCAGTTTCAACGTGAAGGGCGGGCGCTGCGAAGCCTGCCAGGGCGATGGGATGAAGCGCATCGAAATGAACTTTTTGCCTGACGTTTATGTCACCTGCGATGTCTGCCGCGGCCGGCGTTACAATCTGGAGACGCTGCAAGTCAAGTACAAAGGCAAGAGCATTGCCGATCTGCTGGCATCCACGGTTGACGAAGCGCTGGAGACGCTGGAAAATATTCCCCAGATTCAAGCAAAATTGAAAACGCTCGCCCAGGTGGGGCTGGGATATATTCACCTGGGGCAATCGTCCACTACGCTATCGGGCGGCGAAGCGCAGCGGATTAAGCTGGCAAAGGAATTGAGCAAGCGGCAGACCGGCCGGACCTTCTACTTACTCGATGAACCTACTACAGGTTTGCATTTCGAAGATGTGCGGCACTTACTAGACGTTTTGCAGCGTCTGGCCGATTTAGGAAATACAGTAGTGATTATTGAACATAACCTCGATGTGATCAGAAGCGCCGATTACCTGATCGATCTCGGCCCGGAAGGAGGAGAGAACGGCGGCCATTTGGTAGCCGCGGGCACTCCGGAGGAAATCATGCGGCAGCCCGCCAGCCATACAGGCGCCGCGCTTCGGAGGGCCAGCTACGGCCATGCCGCCTGAATTGCCGGACCCATCGAACGAGGCGGCGTTGGACTTCCCTGCCCCTCCGCCTCCGCGGCGGCCATTCTGGCGCTATACGGACTTGTTGCTCTTCATCGGCCTAGCCTTGATTTCTACCGTGATCATCACGGTCGTGGGAGCGGCATTGACGCGGACCTCGGCGAACTTAGAGCGCCATCCCGGCAACCTTCTCCTGCCGCTGCAATTGGCTCTTTACGGGCTCTTTTATTGCTGTTTCTGGGCGGTATTCCGCCGCTATCATGCGCCGGTATTCCGATCTCTGGGCTGGCGAAGGAGCGGGTTTCCGCTCGCGGCCGCGGTGGTCATTGGACCCGCATTAGCCTTCTTTATTAGTGCGATCGCATCGGCATTACACACGCCCAATATCAAGACGCCGTTCGACACGATGATCAGCTCCACGTGGACCTTCGCGCTGCTCGCGGTTACCGCCGCGATCGCTGCGCCGATTTTCGAAGAGCTGTTTTTTCGAGGGTTCCTCCAGCCGCTCCTTTGCCGGACTTTTGGAGTCATCGCAGGCGTCCTGATCACCGCCGCCTTATTCGGAGCAGCGCATGGAGCCGAATACAAATGGACCTGGCAGTATATCGCCGGAGTGGGAGTTGTCGGTGTAGTATTCGGCTGGGTGCGGGTGCGCACCGATTCGGTGATACCGTCTACAGTGATGCACGGCTGCTACAACGCGGTGTTCGTCGGGGCGCTGTATTTTTCCAAACACGGGAAGTTTTAATGAGCACATCTGCCTCTGTCGTTCAAGATAAACTCGAAACGGTAGCCTGGACTCCGGAAGGCGTGGTTCTGATCGACCAGACGCGCCTGCCACATGAGACGATTTACCTCACTTGCCGCACTTACTTAGAGGTGGCGGACGCGATTCGTAACATGGTGGTGCGCGGCGCGCCGGCGATTGGAGTGACGGCGGCGATGGGCGTGGCTTTAGGCATACTCGCCTCCAACGATCCCGAGCGCGACCTGCCGGCGATCTGCAATACGCTGGCCCAAACGCGCCCCACCGCCGTCAACCTGTTTTGGGCGCTGGAGCGAATGAAAGCCGTTTATGCCTCGGTGCGGCACGCGAGTCTAGACCAGATCCGGGCGCGGCTCGCGGCCGAGGCGCAAAAGATTCGGGAAGAAGACATCGCCATCAATGAAGCGATCGGGCGCAATGGCGCGCCGCTGGTTCCGGACGGAAAAACCGTTCTGACCCATTGCAATGCCGGTGCGCTGGCGACCGCCGGTTTCGGGACCGCGCTGGGCGTAGTGCGCGCCGCGATACAGGCCGGGAAAAGGATCGACGTATTTGCCGATGAAACACGCCCGTTCTTGCAAGGTGCGAGACTGACCGCCTGGGAGTTGCAGCGTGAGGGCATTGAGACTACGCTGATTACGGACAACATGGCCGGGCATTTTCTGAAGAGCGGCCGCATTGGCTGCGTGGTGGTGGGCGCCGACCGCATCGCCGCCAATGGCGACGTGGCCAACAAAATTGGCACCTATAGCGTTGCCGTGCTGGCCAAGGAGAACGGCATTCCTTTTTATGTCGCCGCGCCGGTCTCCACGCTCGATCTGACGCTCTCTTCGGGCGAGAAGATTCCGATCGAGGAGCGCCCGTCAAGAGAAGTGACCCACCTAAACGGCACGCCCGTTGCGCCTGACGGCATTCAGGTGGCGAATCCTGCTTTCGACGTTACTCCACATCGGTATGTATCGGCGATTATCACCGAGCGGGGCGTCGCAATCGAACCTTACACTGAAACTCTCCGCCGGCTTTCGGAAGCGGCCGGCCGCGGCTGAACGATGCGCCTGCCGACGGCAGCGGTTCGCCCCTCCACGCCGGGAGAGAAAACGGTCAAGACAGTTTCTCGTCGGCGGGATTTGGGAATCGCGGCAGCGATCGCAGCGCCGCCGCTCCTGCTGGTTCTATTGATTCCGCCGCTGCAGCTCGGCGAAATCCTGCAAATCGCGGGAGTAACCGCCGTTACGCACACCAGACTTTTTGATTGGATCGCGAGTACTCCGGATTCGGCGCCATTGAACTTTCTGGCGCAATTCCCGCTCCTCGCCCTGTTCGGAAACACCCGCTTCGGCGCCAGAATCCTTTCGTTCGTGTTTGCGCTTGCGGCATGTTACTTGTTCCTGCGCTGGGCCAGGCGAATCCCGCTGCAACGGCCCTATCTGGCGCTTGCCGCATTTCTTCTGCTGCCGCTGCACTATCTGCTGGCCACGAAAGCGCAACCGTTCGAACAAGGATTATTTCTTTCCCTGGCGGCGACGCTTTGTTTCTTTTCGCTGATCGCGCGGCAAACGGTGCTTCGAGCCGCGATCTACGCCGGGCTGCTGCTCCTCTGCCTGTACACTAGCCCCTATTCTTTTCTGCCCGCGGTGGGCCTGCTCGCGGCCCTGTTTGTGTTTGTGAATCGGGCGCACGAGCGGCGAGCTTTGTGGTTTGTGCTTGCCGCCACAGCGGTTCCGGTTTTGCTGTTTCTGCCGTATTTGGTTTGGGCGCACGGGCACGCGGCGGCGGACTGGCTCTTTGAGCCGGCAAGCTTTCCGGCTGGAACGCCCACATTCCTGCAGCCGCTCTATGCGCTCGCCGCGCAAGGCTGGGCCGTTTGCGGGCTGGCATTTTTATTTCTGTGGGCGCTCGCCGCCGGCGTATGGTACGCCGCGCGATGGCCAACGACGGCTATGGGCAAGCGCCGCATCCTGGTCTGCTGTTTGGGCGCCGTTGTATTCACGATCGTGCTCGCGTTGTGTTTGGATGCGGCAAGCGGAAGAACTTTCGCGGCCCGGCACGTGCTCTGGATTGCTCCGGACTTGATTGTGGCCGCGTTCCTCGGATTGGAGCGGGTGGGGAAACTGCTGCGCTCGCGCCGGCCGGTCCTCACCGGTGCCATTGCGATCCTGGCGCTTAGCGCCGCTTCCGATATAGCATATCTGAGCAGCAACCCTCCCGATATCGGACGGGAAGCCAGCATGGTCGTCCCCGAACTTACCGGCGATTCCTGCGTTGTCTTTGTCTCCGAGCATTATTCCGAGTCGCTGTTCCTGGTTTTCCAGCCGCAGCTTGCCCGACACGAGTGTATGAATTTCTTTCACCGAAAGATAGTGCTCGCAAGCCACCCATATGTGCGGCAGGACCAGCAAAGTGACGCGGAGTCCTTCTTCCGAGGCTTGAATTTCATCCAGCAAAAACGGATCCATGTCGCGGGAGGCCAAATTGTAGTTATGCAGCAAAAGCGATAGGAGTTACCATCTGTGTCGCGAAGAGCGCGGATCATCGTCGTAGGCAGTTTGAATATCGATTTTGTTCTGGCTGTGGACCGCCTTCCATCGGCCGGCGAGACGCTGCGCGGGGGAGACCTCGCGCTGGTGCCTGGGGGTAAGGGCGCGAACCAGGCCTGTGCCGCCGGGCGGCTCGCGGGCTCGGCGGTTATGATCGGCCAGGTCGGGCGCGATCCGTTTGCGCCGTTGCTCGTCGAAAGCTTGCGGCAAGCCAACGTAGACACACATTCGATCGGCATCTCCGACACGCCCACCGGTTGCGCTTCAATATACGTAACCACCGCCGGCCAGAACTCGATCGTCATCTCTGCCGGCGCGAACGCCACGCTTGATCCGCAAACCGCAATCGCTAAATTAGGCGATCTGTCTCCGGATGATGTGGTGTTGCTGCAGCTTGAAATCCCGATGGAAACGGTCGAGGCGGTAGCGGATCACGCTCACGGAATAGGCGCGCGTGTCATTCTCGATCCGGCGCCCAGCCGCGCCTTGCCGCCGCCGCTTCTTAGGCACATCGATTTCTTAACACCGAATCAATTGGAAGCGGCGGATCTTCTCGGATGGCGCTCCGGCAGCTTGGATAACGGGATCGGTGCGGATTCCGCGGCCTCGGAGATCTTATCGCTCGGTGTGCAAGGAGTCATTTTGAAACTGGGAAGTTCCGGATGCATGCTGGCGTACAATGGCGGCTGTATTCACATGCCTGCCTTTCCGGTGCAGAGCCTTGACACAACCGCCGCAGGAGATGTCTTTAATGGCGCATTCGCAACCGCGCTCGTGGAAGGCAGACCCTTCGATGATGCGCTTCGCTTCAGTAACGCCGCCGCTGCCCTTTGTGTTACCCGTCATGGCGCACAAAGTTCCGTTCCGGACCGGACCGAAGTAAATGAATTTTTGACGAACTGCGAGACCGCCTCCGATGTTTATCGTCAATAGTCTTCCGCTTGCGGTAATTTTCTGCCTGATCACGATGCTTGGCTGGGGGTCCTGGGCAAATACTCAGAAACTCGCCGGAAAGGATGAATGGCGATTTCCTCTCTTCTACTGGGATTACGCGCTGGGCATCCTCTTGCTATCTGTTGTTTTTATGTTTACGCTGGGGACTCTCGGATCGAGCGGCATGCCCGCGCTGCAGAATCTTCATCAGGCGCAGGCGCTTCCGGTCCGGCACGCTATCGTAAGCGGTGCATTATTCAACATCGCCAACATCCTGCTGGTCGTGGCGATTGACGCGGCCGGTTTGTCGGTCGCATTTCCCGTGGGCATCGGCCTGGCATTGATTATTGGAACCGTTGCCAGTTACTTCCAAGCGCCCAAAGGCAATCCCGTCTTGTTGTTTGCAGGCGTTGGCGCAGTCCTGCTGGCAATGATCTTTTCGGGTATAGCCTATAGCCGTCTTTCGCGCTCCGGTTCCGGCTGGATAAAGGGCGTTCTATTTGCCGTGATAGCCGGCTGCTTGATGGGTTTTTTCTACCCGGAGCTTTCTCGCTCCATTTCGCCAAATTTCACCAAAGGAGCCATCGATCCCGGCTTTCTTACTCCGTACACAGCTCTTTTTCTCTTTTCGGTTGGCGTCGTTGCCAGCAACGTGGTGGTGAATACAATTTTCTTGCGCGCGTCACATTTAACTTATGGTAAGTATCTTCATGGCGCATTCCGCTTGCATGCGCTCGGGATTATAGGCGGAGTTATTTGGATGGTTGCCCTCACCACGAACATACTCGCCTCGGGTGTAGCAGGTCCCGCGATTTCGTATGCTCTGGGCCAGGGGGCAACCCTGATCGCCGCTATATGGGGCGTCGTGATCTGGAGGGAGTTTCGCAACGCTCCAGCGGGAACGGCGGTTTATATTGCGCTGATGTTCTTCGGCTACGCCGCCGGTTTGTGCATGATCGGAGCCGCTACGCTATAAGCGCAGGTCTCTAACCGCCGATCTTGCGCAAGAGGCCGTGGGTCACGCCGAGTGTGCCGCCGTATGCAAGATGGTTAGCGGCGGCCCGCGCGTGGTTCTGCCAGGGGAATTCGCGCGAGGGCGGTGTAAGGCCCATTGCGGGCATCAGGACTTCATCCCCGATTAGCCACAGACCGCAGCCGAAGGCCAGCCCGCAAGCGGCTCCGAACAGAGGCGCGCGATCGCGCAGCGCGCCGAAGACTCCGCCCCAGAAAATTCCATAGCCCCAATGAATCCGCGTCGCAAGTCTCTGTTTGGTTTCCTGGTCCGGCTCGCCGCCGGAGCAGGCCTGCGCCAGTTTTCGCACCAGCACCGCGGGCGGATACTCGTTGTGCCGCAGATCCTCTTCGTATTTCCGCGTGTCCTCGTCCTCAAGCTTGTAGCCGAACCCGCTGACTTTGTCCATTACATAGGTAGCGGCAACGCCCGCGGCCAATCCGCAGATGATGTCGGTAAACAGGCAGTGCCGGGCCATGTTGCTCCTCCTCGTGCGCTTGTTAGAAAGCTATTCCAGGGTAAAGGCTTCCTTCTGTTCCGAGCTTTGGCCGCCGATCAGGTCGCGGACGCTTAGGACGATCACGTAAGCGCCCAGCGCGCTCTTTTGACTGGTCGTCAGGTTCAGAGAGGCGGGAACAAACTCTGCGGGATAGAAACTGCCCGATTTCAGCTCCGCGGCTTTCGGCTGTTTGATGAACGGCTTGCCATCGGGGCCGAAAACCGTTAACCCGTACGCGACATCGTAGGTATTTTTGGGGCCCAATTTGTAGCCGGAAATATCGAAACGCGCGAAGATGTGGTCGCCCGGACTGTAGGCTGGAACCTGCAAAGCGTTTGCACTATTGGCATTGCGAAGAAAATGAAAATTTTGCACCGCGATGGCGGGCGAGGATTTGATCTGCGTGCCACCGATGGCGAACGGGACGTCGCGCGTGGTTGCGGTTTTTCCTAGCGCATCTTTCACCGAGACGTGGATCCTGTACTTGCCGGCGGCTACAAAAGAAGGCAGCAAAAACGAGACGCGCCGCTTCGGAACCCAGTTCTTATCCTGCGGGTGCAGCATTTCGGCGATTTTCCCGCTCACGCCCGGCGCAAGCGGCCGGCCCGCCGCATCTTCCGGGGTGACTTCGTAGGAGAGCGAAATTTTGCGGGTTACCTGGGCGTACGCGTCCTCTTTTTGCGCAATGGTGAAGCCCGTGATTTCGAAGCTAAAGTAGAGATGATCGCCCGGCAGGAAATGGTAGTTGAGGGATTCGAAGGGCGCATCTTCCTCAGCCTGAACGCCGGCATTGACGACGGCCAATTTCTGTTGCGCCTGCACGTCCCAAGGAAACGCCAGACACAAACTCGCTGCAATTGCAGAAATCCAAACCGATGCGTACATGCCAAGAACCCATTGTCCCGCGCTGTTCCTGAGGGCCGAATGCCAAGATGGGACGAGAGGGTTTTGAACCAGATCGTCAGCGCCCCGGCAGCGCCCATCAGCCGGTACATCGATTTCACACGCGGGCAATGGAAGGCTCTGCGGGCCAACACGCCGCTGCTTCTGGACGAGCAGGAACTGGCGCTGCTGCGCGGCATCAACGAGCAAGTCTCTTTACGCGAAGTGGAAGAGATTTACGTGCCGCTATCGCGATTGCTGAACCTGCACGTGGCCGCGGTGCAGCATCTTTACCGCGCCCGGCGCGAGTTCCTGGGCGCGCCGGCTCCCGAGCGGACGCCTTACATCATTGGTATTGGAGGCAGCGTCGCCGTTGGCAAGAGTACGTTTTCGCGCGTACTGCGGGCGTGCCTGGCGCGTTGGCCGGACCATCGCTCGGTCGATCTGGTCACCACCGATGGCTTCCTTTATCCGAACCGCATCCTCGAGGATCGCGGCATCATGCATCGCAAAGGTTTCCCTGAGAGCTACGATCAGCGCCGGCTGCTGCATTTTCTTGCCGATCTCAAAGCCGGCTCGCCAACCGTTTCCGCGCCGGTTTATTCTCACTTGCACTACGATATTGTCCCCGGCGCGGCCCAAACCATCGCACAACCCGACATTCTGATTCTGGAGGGCCTCAACGTGCTACAAGCGCCCGATTCGCGCGGCCATCCCACGCGCGTGTTCGTCTCCGATTTCTTCGATTTCTCAATTTATCTGCATACCGAGGCGGCGACCGTCGAGCAATGGTACGTGGACCGCTTTCTGCGGCTGCGCGAAACCGTGTTTCAAAACCAGGCTTCTTATTTCCACCGCTATGCCGCGCTCACGGAGACTGAAGCCGTCGGCACCGCGCGCCGCATCTGGGCCGAGATTAACTTGATCAATTTAGTGGAAAATATTTTGCCCACGCGCGAGCGTGCTCATTTGATTTTGGAAAAAGAGCAAAATCATGCGGTGGAAACGGTGAAGCTGCGGCGGGTGTAACAACGTTCTGGTGGACCTGGAGAGATTCGAACTCTCGACCTCTTCCATGCCATGGAAGCGCGCTCCCAACTGCGCCACAGGCCCACGCTCGCGGGGTTACGTCATGAGAATATCACATGACTAAGCGGCACCCTCTAATGTACGTACCCGCTCCGCTGTCCGATTACTGCGACCATTAGCCGCTTGTTTCCCGACGGCAACTTGCTCCGCGTAATCACTTCGCCATGGTTGCGAGTCTTTCCGACTTCCAGAAGAGACTTCAGCCGCACCAGATCATCGTCCATGGCGTGCTTGGGGTCGGAGCCGAACAGCCTTGCCAGAAGGTACCCGGCGGCCCCTCCAACCGGCTGGTAGGAAACCTGGATGCTTAACCGTGTTCCGTTTTCGTCATTGGGCTCGAAGCGAATCCTACCCTCCATTTCAATAGGAGAACCGGAAACCGTTCGCCACACCAGGAGTTCTTTGGGCACGAGCTCGGTAATTTCGGCATCCCATTCGCGAGCGAATCCGGGAGGGCCACTCGCGATCCAGTGGGAGCGGCCGGGGCCCGTCTCGCGCACCTCTTTTAAGTGAGGCATAAATCGCGGGAAATTTTCGAAATTCGACCAGAACTCGTAGACCGCCTCGACCGGCGCCGCGATGTTGATGGTCTTCTGAATATCCATCCGCCGGCCGCCCGCTTGCGTGCTCACGAGTTCCCTGAAATCCATATTCGTGAGGCTGCGCGTCAGCAGCCCTGCGGCTGCTATTCCTGCCGCTGCGCCGCCGATACCGCCCTTCCAGAGTCCGTAAACCGCCAGCGCGGCTCCAGCGCCACCGGTCAACAGCCGCGCCGCCGGCGTCCAGCTCTCTTGCAGCAGCTCGAACGGCGGCTGCTGTTTTCGCGCAGCGCCTTGAAGGGCCGGGAAATCGGCCGCGCCTTCGTGAACGTGGAGCTGGTCTCGGACGCTTGAAACTCCGGGCACTCTCGATGCGCCGTGGAGCAAGCTTCCGGCCTCGCTCGATAGCACGTCACCGGAAAGCACACAGACGCTTTGATGCACGGCTACATCGACGGCGTGCGGATGGGATACCAGGCGTCCCAGACGGGAGCGCACGCGCGCTTCGATAACATAGTCAGCCGACTGCTCGGAGCGGAAGGGGATGCGCGAGATCGCGGCCGCCGCCAGGCCTCTCCTGCGGTTGGCCAGATCGCGAATGGCCTTCGTGAACCCTCTTCGCGTCCGATGCGCCAGCCGGATTCCTTGATCGCGCACCAGAGCACGCCGCCGCCGTCCGCGGCCGGGATCGATAAAGTACATAGCGCCGGCGCCTAACATCGCCGCTCTCATACAATTCACTACCGTGCCCATATCATGTACCTCCAGCAGGTGGGATCGAGGCACCTGCCGCGGCGTTACAGGCGGGACCGCCCACCCACGCTGGGAAAACTGCGTGGAACTACAGCTTCAATGTCAGCGCTAGTAGAGCGCTGAGAAGATACAACCCCGCGAAAATCCACATGACGCCGGCAACACCGAAGGGCGCAAGGCACAGGCCCACAATAGCCGGGCCGACCCAGGTACTCGCACCTGCTCCGAGGTTCAACATAGACATGGCGGCGCCGCGGCGAGCGGGAGCAAGCGAGGGCATCAAGGCGGAGAGCGGCACATAGCCGGCGAGAGTGGCTCCGTACATCATGCCCGCAATGATGCAGAGCGTATAATTCGCGCCGAATACCATAGGCGTGTAATAAAGCAGCAGCGTCGTGATAGCGGAGCCGAGCCCGCCACAGATCGCCACCGTCCGCCGCCACCCGAACCTGTCTCCGATGATGCCGAACAGCAGATTCCAGATGATATTGCTGACAAAAATCGCGCTGAGGAGGCGCAGCCAAGCTTCGAGACTGAAGCCTACCGTCTTCGTAAAGAAAACGGGAAGAAACACGAGAAAACCGAATTGCGGCGCAGTATTGATGATACGGACGATGCAGCCGGCGGCGATCTTCGGCATGCGCCATGCGATCGCCACGCTGGAAAAAAGCGTTGCGATGGGGTTCTCGCCTTCGGGAGCGAGGCGGCGATACCCGGTCGGCTCTCGTGTGCCGAAAAGAGCCACAAAGCCACCGATGAGAACGAGGCCGAGCGACATCCATAACGTTGAATAAGCTCCGAGAATCGGAACCGTGAAGCTGGCTAGAAGCGATCCCAGCGTGGGCAGTCCGCCGGTGAACGCAAACCAGAACCAGCCGACAGCGGTGCCGAGGCGCTTGATTGGCGTCGCGGCCGTGATCCAGACTAAAAAGCCGTAGGCGAGTAGCGGATAGCCGAATCCGCGGACTGCATATGTAAGCAGCACGGTCCAATATCCGGCGGAAGTTGCAAGAGTGAGCAGAAACGCGATCTCGCAAACAACCCAGATGCCGACGCCGCACCACATGACGCGGCGCGGCCCCCATAGATCCGAGAGCGCGCCGGAAAACCATGCCGCTATCGCCGCCGTGATGCCATACGCGGTGAAGACGCCCGCGACCTGCTCCTGCGACAGTCCGCGATGCAGCAGAAACGGCGACAGATAGCCCGATTCAACTCCGTCTCCGATCATGAAAAGGAGCAGACCAAGGTAGCCCCAAGCGAATGGCCGATAGATGCCGAGGCGGTCGAGCACGGTCCGGCTCACCGGGCCGGTGGCGGCTACAGCCGGAGTCATGGTTTACTTCTTCCGTTCCTGGCCATGCAAAGAAGTTTCCCAAATTCACCGATGTCATGGACAATCAGGTCCGGAGGCGTTTGCATGCCGGGGACGTCCGCCGCTGTGGCTTCGCCACTGAGCACCAATACGGCAAACGCTTCCGCGGCGCGCGCCATTGCCATATCGGTGTAGATACGGTCGCCAACCATAGCGATCTCACGAGGCGCCAGCCCAAGGCATTCGCATAGATCGAGAAGAATGGACGGATCGGGCTTTCCGAGGACGGCAGGCGCGCGGCCTGTTGCAGCAGTAAGAGCGGCACAGATCGAGCCGCAATCGACCAGCACGGTTGGCTCGTCCGTAGGACAGACAAGGTCCGGGTGCGTGGCGATGAACGGCAGGCCCTGACAAATCCACCACGCTGCGCGGCAAAGACGGTCGTAAGTCAGAGTGGTATCGAAACCGACAACCACGGCCTCCGGATCATCCCAAGTAACTCGAAAGCCGGCTTGCTCGAATTCGGCGGACAGTGAAGGCGTACCCAGGACGGCAATAGAGCGAGCCCAGTCGTGATGGCGGCGGAGATACACGATGGCGGAATCCGCAGGTGTATAGATTTGCTGTTCATCGCACTCGATGCCAAAGGCAGCTAGTTTGTGAACATAGTCTGACTTACTGCGCGAGGTGTTATTGGTCAGAAACGTGTAGCCGATTCCCGTCTCCCTAAGATACGCAAGAAATGGGAGAGTGCAATCGAACAGCTTTATACCTTTATAGATGGTTCCATCCATATCCAGGACAATGTGTCGGATCTGTTGTAAGCCGTCGACGTTCGGCGTTTTGTTCATCTGTGTGGCTCGCCCCATGGCCCCGAAGGGCTGAACGAAGTTTCGAGGACAGAATCCGCGATACCCGCGCGCTGCACGAAGTCGAGAATGGTGTAGCGGCGGCGGATGTACCAAGCCTGCTCGTAACTTTCGTAAAGGCGAGAGCGCGAGATGCCGATCTGCTCCGGCTCGCAAGGACAGCCTGCGGCGCGCAGCATGTCGCGGGCTTCGCTGAAGTGCAGCAGATGTTTGCCCAGAGACGCGGAAAGCGAAAGCCACGCCGTGCGCAGGGTCGTGAGTTGTGAGTGCAAGCGATCGCGGCTGACGTATTTCGCACGGGTTTCCTCCACAGCCTTGGCTCCGAGTTCACCCGCACCAAGTACGGCCGCAATACGCAGTTCCATCTGCGCTAGCGATGGCCAGCGCTCCACGGCGGCATCGATGTCAATGTTTAATAAATCCCGTCGGAGGATCTCGTCATACGCAGCAATGGATGCCAGGCTGCCGATGCCGACCTTGGAGCCATGCGAAGGAGGCACGCCGTTATGGGTATGGTGTTGCATATCCCAAAGGTGGCTGAACTGGTGGTCGGCGCCGGAAGCGGGGCGGCTGGAACGCAGTGCTTGCATGGCGAAGCCGGTCATCATCAGACCGTAGACGAGATGGCGAACCGCCGCCGGATCGCCGGAAGCGATGCCCTCGGGATCTCCCAGCCACGCCCGCAGGCGGCTTTGCACCGCTTCCCATGCTTTCCCGTCAATAGGCTCTTCGCCGGCGGCCTCGGCGAGTATCCAGTCGCCTCCCGCAGGCACTTTCGCAAGCAGGTCGGCATAACCCGATGCGTTCATCCCCGGCGGCGCAGCGGCCATAACATCGAGATCCGCCACTACGGCTAGGGGCGCCGGACATTCGAACGTCTGTTTGGATCCTTTGTAAGTGATCGACGCGCCGTATGCCGTGTAACCATCCATCGAAGCGGCAGTACCTGCCACCATATACGGCCGTCCGATCCGATGGGCAGCGAGTTTTGTAAGGTCGTTGATCGTTCCCGAGCCAACCGCTACGGGAACGGCGTCGGTTTGCTTCAGGGCCGCCTCGAGCTCCAGGATGCAGTCGTAATTTGCATAAACATGACACCCGAAGATGAACGCTGCGGCATGCGAATGGCTGCTGTTGCGAAAGCTATCTTCAATGTCGCGTCCGGCGGCAGCGAACGTGTTTTCGTCCGCGACGATGATTGCCGGTACCGCCCCGAACGCAGTCTCAAAGACTTTCGCGGCCGCCCGCCGCGCGCCCGGCTCGACCAGGAGCCAACGGGTATCGGATGCAGCTTTCAGCGCGTCGCACAGAAGATGTTCATCGACATTATGAGCAAGGGTCAAGAGGAATCCTACCGCACCGAGAGTAATGCGCGCCGGAGCCGACACGTTCGATTCTGTAAAGTGTAGAGGATGAATCCCATTGCCCAGGAAAAACAGATCGCGCTGGTGGACCGGCTGGCAGCGGCTTGCGGCGGCAGCTATGCGCCCGACGTGCGGCGGCGCTATTTCATTACCGGCCCCCAGTGGGCCGCGGCCTACGAAGGGCAGGCGCTCTTTCACGCGCCGACTCGCACGCCGGTTTCGTTTGAGAAAGTCATTGAAGAATACAGCAAAATCGGGATCGGCTATTGGTGTACGCACGACACCGACGTGATTCCGACCGATGATCTGTTTACGCCAAAGCAGGACGAGATTATTGGGCGCATCAAGCAGAGTCTGGCGAAGCACCGGCTGAAATGTTCGATGGTGACTTGCGAGACGTTCCATCATGCGGTTTTCGCGGCAAGCCCTGCGGCCGAATCGAAAGATGTTCGCGCCTACGCCAACCGGCGCCTGGAGAACACGGTTGGGATCGGACACGAGCTGGGAGCGCAGTTCTGCGTCTATTGGCCGGGATCGCTCGGCTACTACACGCAGGGAGCGATCGATGAAACGCAGACCCTGCGCTGGTATGCCGAAGGCATCAATGCTGCCTGCGAAGCCGATCTGAAAATCGCGAAGAAATACAACCGAGCGCCGCTGAAGCATTGCCTGGAGGCCAAGCCGTTCGAACCGCAAGCGGAGATTCTGCTGCCGACCTCCGACGCCATGCTCTCGTTCATCTTTTCGGGATTGATCAAGCACCCCGAAATGGTTGGCCTGAATCCCGAGTACCTGCACGAGCTGATGTGGGGCGGCGCACCGCGAGCCGCGCTGGCCCGCGCTCTCCTGTGCGGCAAACTCTTTCATTTCGATATCAACGATGGTTACCGTTTAAAGCATGACGTGGATATCGCGGTGGGGTTGGTCAATCCGCTCGACTGGCTGAACGTGTTGGTGCTGCTGCGCTCGCACAACTACAACGGCCCCTTCAATCTCGACTTCAAACCACCGCGCACCACCAGCAATCATGGCGTGTTTGCCGTCAGTTTTCCGACCGCGGTGGACCGCTTCATTACGCTCTGGGAAATGGCCGGCGAAGTCATCGGCGATCCCGTCATCAAAGAAGCGACCGAGGCGCTGAAAGCCGGCGGAGCAGGCACAAACCCGACAGATGTCCATTCGGTGGTGCAGGCCAACAAAGAACTGCTCTCGCTGCACGAGTTGATCGGCCACCGCCTGTTTCAAATTTTGATTGGGGCACATCGAGGACGGACGTATAGCCTCTGAGACCTTCGCCCACGGTCAAGCCGTTTAATGCCGAAACTGAGCCCCGAGCGTAAAGCCTGCTCCATTGGGGTTTCCTGTAACGGTTGTTTGAGCTACGAACAAAGTGCGATATAGTCTGAGATCAGAGCGGGATCGTGTAACGGCACATGCAACAGGCGGATACAGAGACGATCAACCGCGAGACAGAGAGGCAGGAAGTCGAGAATCTAGCGGAACGCTTCTCGCGTTCGCCGCGGATGGTCGAGTTGCTCACCCATATCTGTGATCGATACTTCGCCGGCGAATCGAATCAGTTAAATGAGTTACGCATCGCGGTGGAGGTGTTTGGCCGGCCGCGCGATTTCGACCGCAGCCAGGATGCTATCGCGCGCGTGGAAGCACACCGGCTGCGGAAGAAACTGAGAGATTTCTATCAGGCCGAGGGCAAAGACCGGCCGGTTCACATTTCTCTCCCGCCCGGCAGTTACATTCCGGTCTTTGAGCACCGCAACGGAACTTCGAACGGCCAAGAGGAAGCAGCCGTTGAGAAACCGCTAACAGAAATCAAGGATCTGCGGATCGAGGGCAGAATCGAACCGCGCCTGCCGATACCGGAAGCCACTCCACGGCGACGCCGGAATTGGATCGCGTTTGCCGCGGTAATCCTGGCGGCGGGAGGTGGCTTGGCGTTCTGGCAGATCCGCTCGCCAGGGCCGCGGCACGTCCGCTTGGTTCCACCCAAGTTGGCTAGCGTCCCGCTGGGCGCGAACCCGCAGCTCAGCACCGTCCGCATTCTGTGCGGCTACGATGGACCGCCGCATATCGGAGTGCTGGGCAAGAAATGGGGCCCAGACCGGTACTATATCGGCGGCAGACCGGAGCCAAGCACCCAGCGTTTTACTGGCCGCACCGACGATCCTTTCCTGTTCAGCAGAATCCGGACAGGAGAGTTCTCCTATGCAATTCCGCTGAAGCCCGGCACCTACGAATTGCACCTGTACTTCGTCGAAGCGGAGTACGGCGCCGACATGGGTGGGGGCGATATGAGCCGCACCTTCCAGATTCGCCTGAACGGCAAAATTCTCTTCGATAACTTCGATATCCTTTCCGATGCGCGAGAGCCGCGGATCGCCGATGAGCGCGTGATTACCGACGTGCATCCCGCCTCGGACGGCAACCTACATCTGAAATTCATCAGCGAGCGGGGGCAGCCGATCATCAGCGCGATCGAGGTGGTGCCGGGCATCCCGCATAAACAGTTGCCGATTCGCATCGTGATGCAGACAACCTCGTTTACCGACCACAGCGGAGAGGTTTGGAGTCCGGACAATTATTTCCTGGGCGGGGAAATGTCGATGAGCCGGCCGCCAGTCATCGCCACTCCAGACCCGGATCTGTATGCGCGCGAACGTGCGGGAGACTTTACCTACGCCATTCCGGTAGACCCGCGCGGGACTTACACCGCCAAGCTGTATTTTGCGGAAACCTATTTCGGTCCGGGAGGGCCCCCGAATACCGGCGTGGGCAGCCGCCTCTTCAATGTCTCCTGTAATGGGGTGATGTTGCTGCGGAATTTCGATATTTTCAAGGAAGCGGGCCGATGCCATGCTCTGGTGGAGACATTTCATGGCCTGCAGCCGACCGCGCAGGGGAAGCTGATGTTTTGGTTCGATCCGGTGGTCAACTATGCTTCGCTGTGCGCTATTGAGGTGTTGGACGAATCGAAGTAGTGACGCGCGTGTGGGGGCCTCTGCGCCACGAATCTCAAAATGTCAGCCGAGCCTGCAATTCAATCGACCTGCCGGCAAGTGCGGCGCTCGGGCGGCCGAAATTGGGGAGTTCGACATGGGTATCGGATTCGCCGAACGTAAACGGCGTCAGGTTCAACTGATTGAAGACGTTGAAGGCATACCCGCGGAATTCGAGGCCGGCAGCTTCGTTAATCATCGGAAGGGCAAACCGCTTAGATAGGGTCGCGTCGGTCGAAAAAAATCCGGGTCCACGGAAGGAGTTACGGCCGATGCCGGGAGGGCCGGCGTGGGAAATATCGAAATAGTCGGTGCCAACAATCGGAACCGTGGGGTTGGTCCCGCCGAATTCACAGCCATCGATGAAGCAAGTGTTGGAATTCGTCCCCGGCTGCGCATTGCCGTTATACCCAACGGGGCGAGTGGGCCGGATGGTCGCAGCGCTCGTCACAGGTGCAAGCGACCCCTGCTGCCCCGTTACAGGCGTCCAGGGAAAACCGGAATACGCGGTGACGATGGCGCCGAGCTGCCAGCCGCCCAGGATGCTGTGCAGCAAGCCCCTGCTGTGCGGGAAAATCGGCAGCGTCCAAAGGCCGTTGAACACAAACCGATTGCGCGAATCGTAATCGGAAGGGCCGTATTCGTCGGTTTGCGCATGTACCGGGTCGGTTTGATTTGTATTTGCGCCTGGACCTTCAGACGACAGCATGTCAATGCTCTTGCTCCATGTATAGGTTGCGTCGATAGAGAAACCCCTTGAGAACTGCTTGGAAAGACGTGCATACATGGCGTTATAGGATGCATTCACGTCGGGCGTCGGTATGTACGCGGCATAGAAGTAGCTGGACTGACTCCCCACGTTCTGCGCATAGAGAAAGTTTTGGTTAACAAGACGAATGAGATGGCGGCTGAGCGCGCCTTGATAGCCCAGCGTAAATACAATGTTTTTCGCCAGACTCGTCTGGGTTTCGAACGAAAAGATATCGGTATAGGCATCCGGCGTGTTGGGCCAAGCGCCATAGATTTCGACGGTCGGAGGTGTCCCGCCGCCAATGGCATTCGGGGTTCCGGAGACCGGGTTCACTCCAGTCGCCAGGAACGGGTTTGCGGGGTAGCTGTACGGCGTTGTGCCGCTGCCGAGGTTGTACTGGATTTCACCCCCGGCAAAGGGCGTGCCGAAACCGTTGTAGGTGCTGCCGGCGGTACCGCAGCAAAGACTGAAGTGGTAATAATTCGGATTGTTCTCGCGGCTGTTGGCGAAGATGTTATCGTTCTGGCGGTTGTAGAGAATGCCGAACCCTCCGCGCACCACGAACTTCCCGTGGGCGGCTGTCGGGGCATAGGCAAAACCAATCCTCGGCTCGAAGTCTTTCCAATTCGAGCGCCAGAGCTGGCTCACGTGCCGCACTTGCGCGTTGACCAGCGGATAGGGCCCGGTCGCGTAAAGGAAGAGGTTGTCCAAGACGCCTTGTTTTTCAGTAAGCGGAGAAAAGTATTCCCAGCGCAGGCCGAGAGTCAAAGTGAGGCTGGGACTTATATGCCAATCGTCCTGAGTAAATAGCCCGGCGATGTGATCTCTGAAATAGCGGGCGGCATTGGCCGGGCCGCCGGTATTGGCGTTGGCGTAAATATCCTCGAAGATCGGCGCATCGTTGGCGAGGTTCCAAAGGCCGGAAAACGAATAGAGCGGCCGCACCCCGCCGAGTGGATTATTATTGTCCTGCTCCCAGTTGTACTCGCCTCCGAAGCGTATAGTGTGGTTGCCCCAAACCTTACTTAGAACATCGCGGACTTCATACGTATTCTGAGCAAGAATAGCCGGTGTAGTGGAGGCATGCGGAAGACCCGCCACACCGATGGAGCCGAAGGGATAACCTTCGAGCTGAATATAGGGGATGCCCCAGTTTTTCCCGCTGGAATCGTTGAGCTGATTATCGGCGAAGCGAGTGAAATTGCCGCGCAGTTCGTTGATCATTGTGCCGTTAAAGGTGTGAGTGTAGGCAGCGGTAATGGCAGTATTTATTGGCTTAAAAGGCACGTCGGCATCGGGCGCTCCGGCGGATGCGGCGTCGGCGCCCACCTGGTTCAGATGCGTAATATAAGCCGACCCGAAGACCAAGTCCTTTGAAGTCAGATTCAAATCGAACCGGCCGTTATATTGGTTGCCAATCTGCTCGTTGGGCAGATAGTATTGGACACTTTCGAGATCGGGAATTCCGTCGAAGCCGCCGCCGGTCGCCCCCGGCAGATACTGAGAGCCTGCGTTTGGGTTCGCGTAGTAGGGCGTGCCGCCCAGACCTGGTCCCGGCGAACCGACGTCCAACCCTCCTGGAACATCGCGGCATAAGGTCGCCGCGTTCGCACTGAACAGCCCCGCGCAGCTCGCTGTGGCACCGCCGAGTACCGCGTTGATGCGTGGATTTGCGTTCACCTCGCCGAGGATTTTGGCGATCGTCGAATTCGGGCGGTCCGCCGCCACAAGCTTACGAAATTGAGGGGTTGTCACCCAGCTTTCGCCGTAGGTAGTGGCTTTATTGTGCAGACCTTCGTAGGAGAGAAAGAAGAAGAACTTGTTTTTGATGATGGGGCCGCCGAGGCTGGCGGCATATTGCCGGTAATTGTTTTGCACGCGAATGGGGGCTGCACCGCCCGGACCGCCCCACTTGTTGTAAGCGTTGAAGTTGGGGTCCTGGTACAGAAAAATACCGCTGCCGTGGAATTGGTTGGTTCCGGATTTGGTAGTGGTCTCGATGTGCGCGCCACTGCCGCGGCCGTCGGCGGCATCATAATCTGCGGTAACCACAGTTATGTCCTGCACCGACTCCGTATTGGGGGTGACCACGGCTGCGCCGCCCCATCCGAGGCTGTTCACATTCACGCCGTCGATGTAGTAGACATTCTGTTCAACGCGCTGTCCGGCCGAACTCACCTGGACCTGGTTTTCGGTTTGAAAGATCCCAACGTTGGATTGGCCGGGACCGGTAGTGTTGCCGAGGAAAATGGTATTTCCGTTACCGCTTCGTCCGCCAGTGCTGTCGATGCCTGGCGCCGTTCGGATCAGCTCATAGGGGTCGCGGCCGAAAGTCGGCAGAGCTTCTACCGCCTGGCTCGAAATCGTCGCGCTTACGCTTGCGTCCGCCGTTTGCAGTACGGGTGTCGTGGATGCGGTAACCGTAACCGAGGTCTGTACATTTCCAGGCCGCATCGTGACGTGCCGCGATTGGGGAAGATTCGAAGCGATCGAGAGGTCGCTAAGGCTCGCGGTTTGAAAACCCTTCGCGGTAGCAGTTAGAGTGTAGGTGCCGGCAGGAAGATGGTCGAACCGGTAAAACCCCTGGTTATTCGAGGTTCCGTTCCGGGTAATATGAGTCCCGTTATTTTGCAGCTTGACAGCGGCTTTCGGTATGAGGCCGCCGGACGGGTCCTGAATCGTGACTTGCAAACTGGCGGTGTATTGAGCGGCAGCAGGTATTGCGGCAAATAAAAGCAGGACTAGATAAGAGACACAACTTCTCATCAGCTTCTCCCTCATACCCTCTTCGGCTTGTACGATTTCGGATCAGCCCATTGTGTTACACACTTTGAAGCGATTCCGGCGGCGGATCGTCTTCCTCTTTGCATGAGGCTTTGTTACCTGTTGATCTTTCTAGCGGCTGTGCCGCTGCAGGCAAACACAGCCTACTTTCAGCGGGTCATTTTCGACAACAGCCTGACTGCGGACCGGTACTTTTACAGCAGCGGTAAAGCATCTTCGCCGAGCACGCTGCTGCTCGAACGCCGCAAGCTGCCGGTGGATGCGAAAACGTTTTTCACCGGACCGAACTCGCTGCGGTTGCAATGGAAATCAATGCCAACCGGCGGCTGGGTGGCTGAGATCCGCGTAGACGCATTTAGGAACCACCCGCTCTACTTCCCCGGCACCACGCTTTTCTTCTGGTGTTATTCGCCCCAGCCGATTGCGGCCACCGATCTTCCGCGGATTGTATTAAAAGATACCGGCCAGAACTTTACCAATCCGCTCGATATCTCCGCGTATGCGCGCAATGGCATCCCTGCCAGGAAATGGATACAGATCCAAATTCCGCTCGACCGCTTCGCCACCGCATCGATTCATGCTTTCGAGCCGCACCGCGTTCGCAGAGTCTTCTTTGTTCAAGGCAAAGCCGATGCGGCGCCGCACACCATGCTGCTGGACGAAGTGAAGATCGACTCGGAGCATCGCGCCGAGCCGGTCCCGCCCGCTGTCACTCATGCCCGCGCGAAAGGCTACGAGCTTCACGTCGATATTACTTGGGATCCGGTTCACAGCGCGGATTTGGGCCGGTATGTGATCTACCGTTCCATCGGCGGCGCTGCCTTTCGCCCCATCGGCATCCAGGTTCCCGGCGTGCACCATTACGAAGATTTTCTCGGCCACATCAACCAGACCGCGCGCTACCGTGTAACGGCAGAGAACCGCAATTATCGGGAATCACCCGCATCGAAGATCGTCAGTGCATCGACACATCCAATGAACGACGATCAGCTCCTAACCATGGTTCAGCGAGCCTGCTTCCGCTATTACTGGGAAGGTGCGCATCCGGTCTCCGGCATGACCCGCGAGGATCTGCCCGGTAACGACAAAATCGTGACCACCGGCGCGACCGGTTTCGGCATCATGGCGTTGGTGGTAGGCGTGGATCGCGGATTCATCACGCGGCAGCAGGGAGTCAAGCGCCTGCTGAAGATCGTGAATTTTCTGGCGAAGGCAGACCGCTACCACGGCGCCTGGTCTCATTTTATGAATGGCTCGACAGGCAAAACCATTCCGGTATTCGGCATGTACGACAATGGCGCCGATATCGTCGAAACGGCGTTTTTGATGGAGGGATTGCTCACCGCCCGGCAGTATTTTCATAACCCGGAACTCGATCACAAGATCACGGATCTTTGGAAAACCGTCGACTGGCGCTGGTTTCGCAGAACACCGGAGGATAAGTTCGTTTTCTGGCATTGGTCGCCCGAATACTCGTGGTATATTAATCACCGCATCACGGGATGGAACGAGACCATGATCGTCTACCTGCTCGCGATCGCCTCACCGACGCACGGGGTTCCGCCGAGTATGTATTACTCTGGTTGGGCAGGAATGCCCAAATACTTCATCAACGGTGGGACTTATTACGGAATTAAGCTTCCGCTCGGCGCCGGAACGGGTGGGCCGCTATTTTTTACGCAATACTCGTTCATGGGTTTTGATCCGCACATAAGTGACCGCTTTGCCAATTACTTCAAGAACAACCGCGCTATGGCGCTGATCAACCGCGCCTACTGCCAGCAAAATCCGAAACACTATAAAGGCTATGGGCCCGACGATTGGGGCCTGACGGCGGTGGATGGCCCGCGCGGCTATCGCGCCTACGAGCCCAGTCCTAAACATCCAAGACTGGACGACGGCACCATCGCTCCGACCGGAGCCATCGCATCCTTTCCTTATACGCCAAAAGCATCCATGGCAGCTCTGAAGTTTTTCTATCAGAAGCTGGGCGCTCGACTGTGGGGGCCTTTCGGATTCCGCGACGCCTTCAACCTCCAGCAAGATTGGGTCTCCCGCATCAATATGGGCCTGAACCAGGCGCCCATGGTGGTGATGATCGAAAACTATCGGACGGGGCTGATCTGGAAGCTCTTTATGTCCAATCCGGAGATCCAGTCGATGTGCAAACGCGTAGGTTTACGTCAGTAGCGCTGTTTCGCATCGGAGACCCGCGAGCGAGAGCGAGCGGCAGATGATAATGTCACAGTATCCTATGAAACTCTCCCTCGGGGTTCTGCTTTTCGTAGCCGTTACGCTAACCGCGACCAGCACGCCGGCGCAAAAAGTTTCGATCGACTGGCATCGAGTGCGCCTGGTGTCCAAGACCACGCCCACGCTGCAAGTGGTTGTCAATCCGCCGCTGCGCCGCGGATCGGCAATCCATGACCGGGCGTTCGCCGAGTTGCGCAAGCTGGGGGCCGATTACGTCCGCTATGTGCCCTGGCTGCCGTACCCGAAGCTTGCGGTCGCTGAGTTGAAGCCGGCGGCGGACGGAAAGACCTCCTGGAGTTTTTCGCTCATCGATCCCATGACCGAAGACTTCATGAGCGCGACGCGCGGTCACTCGGTGATTTTGAACTTCAGTACCACCCCGGCGTGGCTATGGAAAACAGCGAAACCCGTGACCTATCCGAAGGACCCGAATCAGGTGGATTGGCATTACACGCAGGGCACCGAGCTGCGCGACCCGTCGGGTAAGCAACTGGGAGATTATTACGCGCGTCTGGTGAGTTGGTATGTCAACGGCGGGTTTACGGACAAATACGGCAAGCGGCACGAATCGGGGCATCATTACAAAATTCCCTATTGGGAGGTGCTGAACGAAGTTGACTTCGAACACAATATGACGCCCGAACAGTACACCGCCCGCTACGACGCCATTGTTTCGGCTATTAAGCGCGTCGATCCCTCGATGAAGTTCGTGGCGCTTGCGCTCGCGGCGCCGCGAAGTGAGCCGCGCATGTTCGAGTATTTCTTAAATCACAAGAACCACAAGCCGGGCATTCCCATCGACTTCATTTCGTACCATTTTTATGCGAGCCCGACAGCGGATCAATCGCCCGATGCGCAGCAATATACGTTTTTCGATCAGGCGGACGGCTTTCTCGATACGGTTCGCTATATCGACCAGATCCGAAAGCGCCTCTCGCCGAACACGCGAACCGATATTGATGAGATCGGTTCGATCGCGGCCAATGATAATAATCCGAACGAGACTCCCGAGCACCTCGCGAAGCGGTTGCCCGATTCTTATTGGAATCTCTCAGGCGCTTTGTATGCTTACATATTCGGCAATTTGGACGAACTCGGCATTGACGTCGCGGGCGAGTCACAACTGGTTGGCTATCCCTCGCAATTTCCCAGCGTGACCATGCTGAACTGGAAAACCGGAGCGGCGAACGCGCGGTTCCGGGTTCTGCAATTAATAAAAGAGAATCTCGGGCCGGGAGACACGATTGTAAAAGCCTCCAGCGGCACTCCCTACGTGTATGTTCTTGCCATGATCGATCGCAGAGGCGAGCACAAGCTCCTGCTCATCAACAAGCGCAACCGGGGCATTCGGCTCACTCTGCCGCGGCGCGCAAAGCGCATCGAGTTTGTCGATGTAACCACCAAGGGAGCGCCGCCGCAAACCAAGGGAGTCCAGGACAATACGATCGCTTTACACGGATTCGAGGTCGCGGCAGTTACGCTTCGGTAGCAAATGGAAATTTAGGCGTGAATGCCGCGCAGCTTACGATAGTTGGCCAGGCAGAGACGCGCGGTTTTGAGTTCGGGATATTGGCTGCCTTCCTGCTCAATCAGGTAATACTCGACTTCGTGCTGGGCCTCGGCGGCGGCGAAAATGCGCTTCCAGGGAACGACGCCTTGACCGAACAAGACGCGATAGCCCTTCGCGGGCGACCAGTCTTTCAAGTGCATGGAGCGGATGCGGCCGGGGACTTGATGAACCCACGCGACCGGATCGGCTCCGGCGGCCACGCAGGTGCCTACATCGAATTGGAGCATGATGCTTTTGTCGGTGTTGGCGGCGAGCACGTCCATCGGTCGTTTGCCGCCGATCGGTTTCCATTCGGCATCGTGATTGTGATAGCCGGCGTGCAGGCCATGCTTGGCGAGGGTGCGATTGGCCTTATCGAGCGTGGCGGCGACGTGCTTCCAGCCCTCGATGCTATCGATTCTCCCCGGACTGGCGAGCACGACGTATTGCGTGCCGAGAATGTTGTTCAATTTGATGGCGTGGTCGATGCCCGGCTGGGTGAACGATTTCAGGCTGTTGTGGGTTGAGTAGCATTGGATGCCCAGGCGGTCAAGTTCTTTGCGCACCTGCCGGGCTTTATCCGGAGTCCAGGCGTAATAGGGCGCGAAAAACTCGACGCATTGGTAGCCCATTTTGGCCACTTTGCGGACCGTGCCGGGCAAATCTTCTTTCAGGTCGTGGCGCACCGAGTAAAGTTCCAGGCCGATGGGGATGCTTTTACCGGAGGCAAACAGGGCGAAAGGCGCGGCGCCGGCAGCCGCCAGGAAAGATCGCCGGGAGAAAGAATGTGGATTCATGAGCGCAACCGCACAATATCACAGGCCTTTGAGGTTAAATTTGAGGTTAAATAGGGGAGAGCTCCTGAAATCATAAGACACCCATGATGGCTCCATCGAAGGAGGCGCCGTCCATTGAACAGCAGCTTGCGCTGTTGATGGAAGGCTCCGCCATGCTGTTGGCTTCACCGGAATTGGCGGCGGTTCTGCAAACGATTCTGGACCTGGCGAAGCGGTTCATCCAGGCCGATGCTTACTCGGTTTGGCGCAAGAGTGCGAAGAAGAACGCCTGGGAAATGATCGCAATGGAGGGGCTGTCGGAGCGCTATCCCCGCACGTTCGGCGAGAATTGCGGCGCGGAAGAAGTAATGCCGACGGAGCCGGTGGCGAGCGAAGACCTGGAGCACATCCCGTTTGCAGGCCGGCGGAACGATTATCGTGCCGAAGGGATTTGCTCCCTGCTAACGGTTCCGCTGCGGATCCATGGTGCATTGGCTGGCCTGATCATGTTCTACTGGCGCTCGCCGCGGCGGTTTACCGAACTGGAAGTTCGTGTTTCCGGCGCTTTGGGGAATCTGGCCGCGGCGGCGCTGGGCGGGGCGGAACTTTACGAGCACCAGAAGAAGATGCGCCGGAAGGCGGAAGAGCAACAGCGCAAGGCGAGCTATCTGGCCGAGGCCGGGCGCATCCTGCTGGCTTCGCTCGATTACGAGAAGACACTGGCGGCGGTGGTGAATCTCGCTGTTCCCTCGTTTGCCGATTGGGCCTGTGCCGACATCCTCGATGGCGCCGGCGAAGTGAAGCGGATGGCGAGCAAGCATCTGGACCCGGAAAAAATCCGCTTGAACGAAGAGCTGCGGCTCCGCTTTCCACAGCTCGAAACCGATATTCCGCGCATTGCGCTGCGTACCGGCCGGCCTGTGCTCATCGAGCAGATATCGGACGAGCTGATTGCCCTGTACGGCCGTAGTCCGGAGCACCTGGAGATGTTCCGCAAGCTGGGGATCAAGTCCGTGATTCTGGCTCCTCTAGTAGCGAATGAGCGCAGCTTCGGCATGCTGATGTTCGTCACCGCCGATTCGGGCCGGCACTACACGGAATCCGATTTTGCTCTGGCTTTGGAACTGGGCCGCCGGGCCGCGACGGCGGTCGAAAATGCGAGGCTGTACACCGAGTCGCAAAAGGCGCGGCAGGATCTGGCCCGGGCCAACTCGAACTTGAGCCGCGCCAACGAGGACTTGCATCAATTCGCCTATTCGGTTTCACATGATTTACGGGAGCCGCTGCGCATGCTGTCGGTCTACAGCGAGATATTGCAGCGGGACTACGCCGGCTGCCTGGATGGCGAGGGCAAAGAATTCTTGGGATATATTACCGACGGCGCGGAGAGAATGGACGCATTGCTGCTCGATCTGCTGACCTACCTTCGAGTGGCCGATATGCTTCCTTCGGAATCGGCGCCCATCGACATGGCGGCGGTACTGGAGAAAGCCAAAGCGAATCTGAGCGGCATCATCAAGGACAGCGGGGCGGAGATCTGTTCGGAACCTTTGCCGCGCGTCCGTGTGGAAGAGATCCACATGCTTCAGCTTCTTCAAAACCTGATCGGCAACGCGATTAAGTATCGCAGCGAGCGGCCGCCGAAAATCCACATCTCATCCAAACGCGAGGGCGCCTGGCGGAAAATTTGCGTGCAGGATAACGGGATTGGGATCGCGCCCGAATATCGAGAGCAGATTTTTGGAATTTTCAAACGCCTGCACAGTCGCGCCCAGTATCCGGGGACGGGCATTGGACTGGCGATCTGCCAAAAGATTGTGGACCGCTATGGTGGAAGCATCTGGGTGGAATCCGAGCCGGGCGAAGGCTCGACGTTTTGCTTCACGCTGTCGGGCGAGGCTTAAATTCCAACGCCCAGACGCGGGCGGTGTTCGCGAATGTTTAAAGTATTCTGATTCGGCTCGCTGTCGCACTCGGCTTCAATCACGCTCACAATCGGGTCGGGATGCGTCACGGGCAAGCCGGTGAACTGGACACGGAAGCGGTCCTGTTTGAACCTCACGGGCTTGCCGGAGGGATACAGCTTTGCCGTCAGTACTTTATTGGTAAGTCCGCCGATGGACACCGTCTCGCCGGGCCAGAAATACACATGGATGTACAGTTTGTTTCCAGTGCGGGTGAACTTAGCGAACGCAGAGCGGCTGACGTGGCAGAGTTCGGCTTGGTGGATGAGAGGCGCATGGGTATCCATCCAGGCGCCGACGTTGCTTAGAATTTCGATGGAGGGCTTTGGGATAGAGCCGTCGCCTTCGGGCCCGATATTTAAAAGGTAATTGCCATAGCCTTGGGCGCACTGCACCAGATTGCGCACGATGGTCTTGGGCGATTTCCAATCGTCGTCGGCGCGCTGATAGCCCCAACTGTCGTTCATGGTCATGCAGGTTTCCCAAGGCTCGGAAAACGCCTCAATGTGCTGTTCCGGCGTGGTGAAATCCTCTGGAATTTTTGCCCGGTTATTGATCAGGATGTCAGGCTGAAGCTGGCGCACCATCTTGTTCATCTTCACCGATTCCCAGCCTTTTGCCGAAAGCGGCCAAGCGACGTCGTACCAGAGGATATCGAGTTTGCCGTAGTTGGTGCAAAGCTCGCGGACGAGGCCATGGGTGTATTCGACAAAGCGCCGCCGGGCGGCTTCGTCATGGGCGCAGCGCGCGCCGTCGGGATGGTGCCAGTCCATCAAGGAATAGTAAAAGCCGACGTGCATGCCAGCGCTGCGCGCCGCCTCATAAAACTCGGCGATCAGATCGCGGCCCGGCCCTTGCTTTGGCGCGCAGTAATTGGTTAGCTTGGTCTCGAAGTTACAAAAACCTTCATGGTGCTTACTGGTCATCACCATGTATTTCATGCCGGCGCGTTTGGCGAGATCCACCCAGGCCTTGGCGAAGTTTGGTTTCGGGTGGAATCGCTTCGCTAGTTGCTGGTATTCCGCAACGGGAATGCCTTCGAGTTCCATGGCCCACTCGTGGCGGCCGAGGACACTGTAGAGTCCAAAATGGATGAACATGCCAAAGCGAGCTTCGTGCCACCACTTCATGCGGCGGTTGCGGCTGGCGATGGTCGAAGTAGTCGGCCCTTGAACCTCGGCTGGCTGGGTCTTGGCGGAAAGCTGTGAGGGCGTGAGCGCGGAAGCCGCGGCGGCCGCGCCGAAGGAGCCCAGTACGCCGCGGCGGCTGATGGTGTGTTTTTCGGACATGACCTACCAACTATAGCGCTATCTTCCCCGGAAGTGTATGGGAAGGCGGGCTTTGATTGCAAACCGCACCTCGGTCATTTGCGCCGAAACGGCCCCTCGTCCCAAACGATATCCGGCAGCTTCGAACGGGTTATGTTTTGAGACGCGGGATGCTCGGGATTCAGCACCACATTATGTTCGCGGCCGCGGGTAACTCTCCCTCAAGGATTAGAAGGGTCATTTGAGCCGCAGTCTGCGCGGCCTATCCTTTAGCCCTCTTGCTTCCCGACGTATGACGGGTCGCCGGTCTTCGGAAACGGCGCCCAGCCGGACGCGTGAGTCTTGTCGCGGCCGGCCCACTTTTTCCAGACCTCAGGGTTATAGAGCAGCGCGAGGAAAATGCCGCCTACCACCGGCCGCGCGTGCATGCCGGCGTCGAAGGCATCCTTGGTCCAATAAAAATCACTGCAAGGGACGCGGTCCGGCGTGGCATCGAGAAAGCGCCAGACAAGCTGGGTCAGCGCATCGAAATCGGGCCGCGATTGCGTGAGCGTGGCGGTCCACATAGTCCAGTCCGTCTTGGTGTAGTTCTTGCGGTTATCCAGCGGAAGCCCGTAGCGGTTCAGGTGCTTGCGATAGAAGCCCATTTCCTTTTGCGCGACTTCGCGCGGGAATAAGTTGAGGCCGAGAATACGGTCCCAGACCATATTGTACTTCTGGCTCCATGTGCCGGGCTTATCGAACGCAAGCCGGAAATGGTCGCCGTCATTGGCGAGCTGAATCCAGCGCTGGGCATAGCCTTTAGCCAGTTGCAAGTAAGTATCGGCGGTCGCGTGGTCTCCCT
>DASVGP010000227.1:0-14479 GCA_036379475.1 Bryobacteraceae bacterium
TGGCTAAATTTTGAGGTGTTGCGCCGTTCGCATTCGACGCTGCACAAACAGCGAGACTCGGATCTCAAGATCATCGCTGACCAGCAGGGGCATGGAATGCGGACCCACATGGAGGACTACGTCCAGAGCAAGGTCCACGAACGGAAGGCGGAAGCGTCGAAGCTTTACGCCGATTTTTTGAGGGTGTTTCGCAAACGAGGTTAATCGAGGTACATCAGTTTGGCGAGTGCTTGCAACTTATTGAAAACATGGAGCGGGAGACGGGGATCGAACCCGCGACGTCCAGCTTGGGAAGCTGGCATTCTACCGCTGAATTACTCCCGCTCGCCTTGGATTCAGCTACTTAATTCACTCCAGGCGACTTGCCGGTTTCCCGCACCGGTCTATTCCGTCTCTGGTGTCTACTGAATCTCTCTTCCGACTCGAAAATAGACACCAAATCGGGCCTGAGAATCCTGCTTCCTGCGGCTCCGTTCGGTATCCTTTCCGTGGTGTCCATCTTGGTGTACAAATCGTTTCAGCCCACACTATATCACGGATTCGAAGCCTCTCCCTTGACATTGCCCTGTGCTCCACCGGAGAGCGACTATGACTTCGAGAGACGCGGTCCAGGGTTTTTTCACACGCCAGACACCAGTAGAACACCTTCGCGCTCGCGAGGGGTAAGGAGCTATGCCTGCCGCAGACGAAGCGCTATCACTTCTTACCCGCGGACGACCGACTCTTGCTGCGCCGTGGCCGTGGCACGCCGCGCGAAGAGCTTGGGGTTTGGGACAAGCTGGCGTCTCCCCGCAGGCAGTTTACGATTCGAGAGAAAATCGATGTGAGGCGGTTACTCAGCCGTGCGAACACGACAGACGAATTGGTGTCGGAGGTAGCGGCAATGCTGAATGTGGAGAAAAGAGAGGCCCTTCGCTGACCGCTTCTCTGGGCGAACAGATCGTCGCGGAGTACGTGTAGCCCCGCCGCGACACGAACGTTTCGGAGATCAATGCACTTCACGACGAAGTGCGTGCGCAAGCGGGCAGGAACCCACCGTAGTCAATTTGCAGATAGATACACCGGAACCGGCCAGCGCCGGACACTTGAATGCCGGGCAATACTCCCTTTCATCCAAGTTCTTAGGTTTAGCGACGCCGCTATTTCAAACGATTACCGCAACCTCGTAGTCCGTTATTTTCGGTATCGTCAGTTCAATTCTGCCGCCCGACTTATTGAAGGGAACTTCAATTCCCGAGCGAAGCAATTTCACTTTGGATGGGGTTTCACCGGCGGCCAGAGTGACCGTAACCTTCTGCGGTCCCAGCGGATAAGCTTCGCTGAACCAGCCTTTCAACATCGCCGGATTCGTGTAATTCAGAATATGAACGGCAATGCCAGTTTCTGTCCTCCAGGCAAACACTTCTGCCACCCCCGGGCCGTTAACAGCAACGGGGCTGGTTTGCGTAAGCCAACGAATCGAATTGATTAGCAATCGCTCGAGATCGGTGTTTTGCGATCGCCAATACGAACGACCTATATCTCCTGGCCAATAGACCCTGCGGCTGCCGCCATCTTCGACAAGAACGACGGCAGGCTGGTTCGTGTGCGTCGTTCGAGGATAGACCATCTCGGGCGGGTAGGCCGGAAAGGGTGGCAAAACTGTGAGCACAGGATTGGGCACGGCTCGCAGCGGCCTGTAATGTTCAGCGAATGGCAACAGCTTTGTGCCCGAGAAGCCGTCCAGGATCGCGTGGTTGCGCTCGATCTGCGCGTAGGCGGAGTTGCCGTTCGGCCCTACCATTTTCCCGTTCTGCTCGACCGAAAAAATGTCGGCGAGACCGGACTCAGTGCGCTCTTTTCCGTTCTCATCGTAGAAACCCGATTCAAAGGTGGCCAGCAAAGATCCGCCCCGGCGAACAAACGCCCGCAACTGCTCACATTGTTGATGGCTGAGCAGCGCAGCGTTGGCCAAGATCAGCGCCTTGTACCTGGAGAGCGATTCCGGGGACAGGTCATCCTCATGGACAAAATCAAAAACAAACCGCCCCTTCAGCAAAGCTTGATAGATGCCTTGTAAGTAGTCCGTTACCTCTCCTCGCCCGGGGACCTTATAGAATGCGTTTGTCCGCTGGGAAAACACCACCGCCATGGCGGACATCGACTCCCGATTCACGAAATGCTCTTGGTTCCGTGCAATCCAGCGATAAAAATCTCTTCCCGGAGCCTGCCAGCGCACGTCCTTCGGCTTGCCGCCCAGCCAGTGAAACCACGGAACCATACCGCTCGCCGTGGTCTGCGATAACCACATCGTCATCTCCAGCGGAGTCTTGCTCGTGTGCCGCCATAATGGCTGCGTATTCGCGTACGCACCAGTTACATTCGTGATTGTCCGGCCCTTCATCACAGCTTGCGCTACACGCCCCTGCTGTGCGCAGTCCCAAATCGGTGTATCGCCCGACCTTCCCTGGTGATCGGCGTTGAACCAGCCGGCTACGCCCGCGATCCCCATCAGGTTCGTAACCGCATGGATCCCGCCGCCTAGATTCCCCACGTAAACGCTATCCCACTTCTTCTCCTTTGCGGTGTTGTCCCACAATCGCCAGATTCTGAGAACTTCAGAAAGATGTTGCTGGAACCCCTCCGGCGAATCCGGGGTTGCGAGGTTCAGGCTCTTGCAAGCGTCGCAGCGGCAGACGCGAGGCCGGCCCGTACTTGGCCAACCGTTCGTGAAGAATCCGTCGACATCATACATCGAGTTGATTTCCCGGATAATTGCGGGCATCTGCTCGGTGAAGTACGTCGAATACATGCACGTCCGATACAGCCAAGGAGATTCGCTGTTTGTGACGGGATCGCCATTCTCGAGCCGCTCGATCCACTCCGGATGCGCCTTAAAAGCCTCTTCGTACACATAGTTGCAATCGAGCCGCGCGACTACCCGAATGCCTTTGGATTTGGCGGCTTTCGCAAAGTCGCCGAACAAATCGTGACCGTCCAAATAGGCACTGCGATGCTGGTAGGGAATCTTGGTTGGGTAGAATGCCATGATTCCGCCTGCGTTGAGCAACAGCGCGTCCAGTTCGAGGCTGGTCCAATAATCGATCCACCGCGGAATATTTAATTCGATAGGGTCTTTCTCATTGAAATTAATTTGACCGCAGCGCCGCATCTTGGCATACCACGGAGTCCGGCCGGACTCCGGCGGCCTCGAACCCAGAACATTCGAAGCGAGGGCGGCTCCGGAAAAGACTTTCATCGCGTCACGGCGTGTCATAGTTTTAGAAATTCAGCATCCTATGCTTGGAAATCAAGAGCAATCACCTCATGAAGGCCAACGGAAGGAACTTCCACTTGGATCGCCCCCTGCTGCCGTCGAAAGGGCAGTTCTTTGTTCGCAACAAGGAGTTGTACTCTGCCGACGTGCTTGCCCTGCGGTATTTCAATTCGAACGGCCTGAGCGGGTGCCGGAATAATCTCCCGGACAGGACCTTTCATCATCATGGGATTCGTCAGATTTACGAGATGAACCGTCATCGAATTTGCCTGCCGCCAGATCGCAACGTCCAGAATTCCCGGTCCCTGCACCGTTGCGGGTAACGGCTCGTGAGTAACCCAATGGGTCGCATTCACTAATAGCCGTTTGTGATCGACATTCAATATCTCCCAGAAAGTACGGCCGATGTCCCACGGGAAATAAACAATACGGCCCTTTCCCACCTCCCGAATCAATACGCCAGGTTCTCTGCTTTTAACCGGCCGGGGAAACACTTCCTCCATCGGAAGGTCGGGATAGCTGGGCACCACCAACAGCGGAGATGGCTCCGATTGCCCAATCGGCTTCACTCTCACCCGGTTCACGCCATTAATAATCCGCGTCGCATCTTCGAGGCCGGTCAACAGAGGATGAAAGCGGCCTGTTGACGGATCCCTCTGGAGGTTCAGGTAAGAGTTCTTCATCGGCCCCTCCACGCGACCCGCAAAAGACGCGCCAAAGAGAGATGCAAGTCCGAAATCCTGGCGACGTACGCCCCACTCATCGTAGAGCGACGTTTCAAACGTGGCGATCAGGCTGCCGCCTGCATTTACAAAGGCTCGAAGTTGATCGCATTGATGATCGGATAGAGCGGCGATGTTGGGTAGTATGAGCGTGCGAAATGGTGCGAGGTGTCCGGCATCAAGCAAGCCATCATGAACCATCTCGAATGGAATGCGAGCTTCGACGAGCGCCTGATAGAAGCCCAGGGCTGGATCTTCCACCTTTGAGCGAGCATTCTCGCCTCCATAGAACGTTGCTGTCTGCTGTGAATAGACAATGGCAACGCGAGCCAGCGGCGCCTCGTTTCTCAGATAGCGCTCATTATGGTAATGCCAGCCGTAGATCTCCTCCACAACAGGAAGCCAGCGGCGATCAATCGGCTTCGCATTAAACTTCACGAACCAGGGCCGCAGGCCTTGTGCGATCCCATCGGCCACCCACATTCGAATTTCGTTTGGGCTCTGCACGGAATCCTTCCATCGGTGCTTATCTTCAATACCGACACTGAAGATTCCGACAATCGCTTTACGACCCAGAGTGGCTCGATATTCCTTGCCATTCTTGCCATTTGCCCAGGGAGGCATAACTCCGCTGCGGCCTTGCCTGTCGGCGAACAGGGTCGGCGCAATCTCCCCGATCGTTTTCATATCGAGCGAACTGAGCGCGCCACCCCCAGCGTTGGCGATGTAGCTTGCCTCCGGGTTAATTGCTTTAATCCTTGAATCCCATAACCGCCACAGCTCAAAAAGCCGTTGCTCGCGCCAGACGATGTACTTCTTTCGAGCAGGGTTTTGCGGATCCTTCGCGCGCGGCAGCTCCATCCCCGAAAACGCGCGAAAATTTTGCTGGCAATGCACGCAGTAGCATATCCCGGAACCCGACCATCGGTTCGTGAAAATCCCATCCGGTCGGTACAGTCTCATGACCTCTTCGGTAACCGAGGTCATGAACTGGAAGTTGTAGGGGCCGAGCGCGCAGGTTAACCAGAAATCGCGGTCGGAGGGATGACGTAGCTTCTCGCCATCCGCATTCACCATAATCCAATCCGGATGCGCATCATATACATCCTGGTGAGCCGCGTGTGAATCTGTGCGAGCAATCACGTTCATTCCCAAAGCGCGGCATCCCTTCAGCATGTCTCCAAACGGATCGCGGTCGCCAAGCCATTTACTCCGGTAATGCAGAGGAATCTTTGTCGGATAGAATGCTACACAACCTCCGGCGCTTAAACACGCTCCGTCGGCATGAATGCGCTGGAAATAGTCCAGCCAGAATGTCGGATTGTAATTTCCGGGATCGTTTTCAACAAAAGCAAGCTGCGCCCATCGCATGGGGCGGTCGTACCATCCTCCTGACGATTCGGCGCGCCGTGGTCCGGCGTCGCCTCGACTGTTCGCGCTGAGCAATACTCCGCTTCCGGAAGCCTGCAGAAACTCGCGGCGGTTCATTATATGAACTCCTCGGAATGCCGGTATGTCCAATGGTATTTAAGAAGGTTCACGGCCCAAAGGCCAGCAAATGTGGATTTCAGAAAAGCCTGGCGATGCATAATCGGACCAAGACTACAATAACCCAAATCAGACGGTCTAGCTTTCTTGTCGCCTTGTTGCAATCGCGACGGGCTGATGATTCCTCGGCCGAAACCCAACTTCAGCAGGAAAACGTGTGGGAAAGTAGTAATCTGCTTCGATGAGGGACTAATTTGACCGACAAGAAACGCTCGCACCTTATGCTTGCACTGGCTCTCACACTTATGGGTGCCACATGTACGATGGCGCAACAGCGCGCGGCGGGATCCAATGATCCTCCGCCCAGGCCGAAAGGCCCATGCGATATCTACGGTGCCGCCGGCGACCCCTGCGTAGCCGCACACAGCACCACGCGCGCGCTGTATGCCTCCTATAATGGTCCGCTCTATCGGGTCAAGCGCCAGTCGGACGGCAAGACGCTGGATATCGGCGTCGTCCAACCCGTCGCGTCGCCGGTGCCGGATGCGGGCGGATACGCCGACGCGGCCGCGCAGGACAAATTCTGCGCCAACACGTACTGCTGGATCACCAAAATCTACGATCAATCTCCCAAGCACAACGACCTCACGCAAGCGCCCCGCGGGGGATTCAGCGGCCCGGCGATGGGTGGGTTCAACAATCTCCCAATTGCCGACATGGCGCCGATTACGATCAGGGGCCACAAGGTCTACGGTGTCTTCATTGAGCCGGGCATGGGCCTCCGCAACGACGACCCGAAAGGTACCGCGGTCGACGACCAGGCAGAAGGGCAGTACTGGGTCATTGGCGGCCGCCACTATAACTCCGGCTGCTGCTTCGATTACGGTAACGCCGAGATTGACAGCCGTGACGACCACAACGGCACCATGGAAACCGCCTACTACGGCAGCGCCGGCGCGTGGTTCCACGGGAAGCCGCCAGGCCCTTGGATCATGACCGATCAGGAGAACAACCTCGTTGGTTGTGTTAACCCGGATAGATCCAAAGGCTGCCCAAACCTGCTGAGCATCACCTGGCGATTCGTGACCGCGATCGCCAAGGGGGAACCCCACCACTGGACCTCCCTTGGCGGCAACGCGCAGAAGGGCCGCCTCTCGGTCATGTTCAGTGGGCCGCGCGTCAATTCCACCTACGACCCAATGCGCAAACAGGGCGCGATCCTGCTGGGCAACGGAGGCGATAACAGCAACCGCTCGCAAGGCACCTTTTATGAAGGCGCAATGACGGCCGCAGGCACCTTCCCGACGAACGCCACCGATCAATTGGTGCAGGCCAATATTGTGGCGGCTAGGTATGGCGTGCAGCCGCTGCGGCTGGCGCCGGCGTCGGCAGTTGCCAACCCGCCAGGACTCCAGACGTTCTCACCTGGTTCCTCGCAGGACACCACCGTGACGTTCACCAATACCACCGGAGCGCCCGAAGCCAACGTCAAGTTGAGCCTTTCCTTGCCCAACAAACAGTGGACCTCTTTCGTTCAGGGCACCAACCAAACGTCGAAGACGTTCGCCGGCCCAGTCGCGCCTGGTGCGAGCGTGAGCGCGACTTTCAAGATCATATCCGGGCCGGAGCCTTTCAACGGCGACCTTGTTGCGAACGCCAGGTGGACGGACTCGGCCAGCGGCAGGACCGAATCCGAGAAAACCGCCGAGAAGGTGCGGAACGTCAGCGCGGTCAAAATCAACGAGTTCCGCATCAGCTTCGGTCCGCCTACGAACTCGACCGACTCGTTCATCGAACTCTACAATGCCGGCACGCGCAGCGTCGACATTTCCAACTGGACTCTGACCGAGCATCCGGCCCAACAGGCGATTTTCTCGACTGTAAAGATCCCGACCCGAACGAAACTCGCGGCTGGCGCCTTCTACCTGCTCGGGCTCTCCAACTCCGGGCTGACGGTCCCCGCGCACGCTGGTGATAGCACTATCTACGTCAGGAGCACCACCGGTATGTCGGTCGGCGACACGATCCGCATCGGCACCGGCTCGAAGATCGAGACCCGCAAGATCGTAAAGCTCGGGACGGCAGCCGGTAACAATACGACGCTGTGGCAACCACTTCCCGACGGTCCGGTCATTAGGATTCCAGCCGGTTCGACCAACGTGCCGGTCACGAGTGTGTCCGGCTTCGCAGTCGGCCAGAAGATCGCCCTCGGGTACGGCGCCACTTACCCCACGGTCCCCGGAAACCTGGAGCGCTACGAAGTGGCGACCGTCACTTCTGTCGGCAAGCCAGGCACGCAAGCTTACCTCGCAGCGGACGCGCCCGCCGGCTCGACCAACATTAAAGTGACGTCCGTCGAAAACATCTCGGTTGGCGACAAGATCCGGTTGGACATCGACAGCGTCGGCCACGGCATCGAGACCGTTACAGTTACGCACGTCGGCACGCCGGCGCACCGAACACCGCTTTCGGCCGATGTGAGCGCGGGTGCAACCCATGTCAAAGTCCGCAGCGTGAAAGGTTTTGCTGTGGGCGACAAAATCACCATTGGAATCCCCGCGAACCGGCAGACGGTTACTATCTCCGCCATCAAAGCCTCCGGTCCGGGCGGCGCGCAAGTGGACTTTACGCCCGCTCTCGATCGCGCGCATGGCCATGACGAGGAATTGGTAGAACCGGGTACCGGGCTCGATCTGGCCGCTCCGCTGAAGTTCACCCATGCGGCCAACCTCCCGTTCAGCGATCGGGGAACGGGCATCAGTTTCGAGCCGGCGACGGCCTATGCGCACTTGAGCAACGAGCCCGTCCAGCCGCTCGGCACCGGCATCACGCTCGACAGACCGCTGGGCAAAGGCCACACGATCCATGCGGTTGTGCGTGACGCCGCGGTCAAGGCCGCTGGCTACCAGGGGACGCCCGCACCCAGCCAGTGGTTTGGAGGTCCCACCCTCTCTACCCGCGTTCCGTTCTTCGACCGCACCATCTCTCTCAGAGCCGGCAGCATCGTGCTGCGTAGCTCCGCTGGACTCGTTGTCGATAGTCTGAACTACGGCGGACTCGTCGACCCGTGGGCCGCCGAAGGTTACCAAGCTAAGTCCGGATCAGGGCAGGAGGGCTGCTACGTCACTACGCCCGGGCCAGAGACTGGGTTCGGGCCATCCGCTTCCGCGGGCGCCTCCAACACGAGCGCGGGCCGTTTTCCCGATGGCTTCGATAACGACAGCAACTGCACTGACTTCGTGACGGCGCCCACCACCACGCTGTCAGCCGCTTCGAGCACCGACGCGACCAACGTCAAAGTCGCGAGTGTGGCGGGATTTAATGTTGGCCAGACGATCCGGATCGGTACGGGCACGAACCTCGAGCGCGCCATCATCGCCAAGGTGGGTACGGCAGGAGCGACTACGGTAAGTGCCGCCACCGCCGTCGGGGCGACCGCGATTGCTGTCGCCAGCGCGAGAGAGTTTAGCGGCGGCCAGACGATCACGATTGGGGCCGGCGCGAATCGTGAGACGGTGGTCGTCGTCCGCACCACCAGGTTTCCCAGACCCGAAATCACCGTCGCCGCGCCGCTCACGTTTGCGCACAGGGCGGGCGCACAGGTTTCCGGAACAGGCATCACCCTTACCGCTCCATTGGCTCGGAAGCATGCCAGGAAGGCGCAGGTCGCCGGAAGCGCCTCCACGCCAGGCATGCCCAACCGCTATTACAGAAGGCATTGAAGGTGCCTCAGAACTGAATTACATCCATCACCTCGCCGATCAGCGCGGTTGTTTTGCGGTGAGACCGCTTCGCAACAGGTTATTCAATCTCTTCACATATTCTTTGCAACTGATCTAAGCATTTTTCCCCATACTGAGGCAGACGCATTCTTACGCGATTGAGCCTTTTCAAAGGTCTTCATGTTCCATAGAATTGATACTGTTCGGAAAGCAGCGTCCGCCAAACTGCCGACGCGCTGGGGAGAGTTCCGCATCTTAGGATTCGAGAGGGATCTCTCCGAGGCCGGATGGCCCAGACGGGAAACCGCGGTGGCGCTCATCATGGGCGATATCAAGAGCGCACCTCCGCTGTTGCGCATTCACTCGCAATGCCTCACCGGCGATATTTTTGGCTCGCTCCGGTGCGATTGTGGAAAGCAGCTCGAAGAGGCGCTTTCCGAAATCGCGCAAACGGGCAGCGGAATCCTGATTTACGAGCAGCAGGAGGGGCGTGGCATCGGCTTGATCTCGAAACTGCTCGCCTATGAGCAGCAGGACTTGGGCGCCGATACCGTCGAAGCAAACGAAAGGCTTGGCCTCAAGAACGATTACCGCGACTATTCCTTTGCCGTCGGAATCCTTCAGACTCTCGGAATCTTCCACGTTCGCCTGCTTTCAGACAACTCGGAGAAGATGAAAGCGTTGACACAGGCAGGAATCGAAATTGACCGGAATCGCATGGATCCCAGACCCGAGCGGGCACGGCCGAGCGGCCCTGTTCTCATAGAGCGAAAGAAGTCGTTCACGAACGTCGAAGCATGTTTAGCGGAAATCCGCGCCGGGCGCATGGTTGTTGTCATTGATGACCGATCCCGCGAAAACGAAGGCGATCTGACGATGGCCGCCGAGATGGTCACCTCCGAGGCCATCAATTTCATGACACAGCATGGCAGGGGTCTCGTCTGCCTCGCCTTAACACCCGAACGCACAGACTATCTCCGATTAGCCCCGATGTCCGCAAAAAATACTTCCCGGTTCACAACCGCCTTCACGGAATCGATCGACGCAATCGGGCGCGGAACCACCACCGGCATATCGGCCTACGATCGCGCTCAAACCATTCTCGCCGCGCTCGATCCCACCACCCGCCCCACGGATCTGGCTCGGCCTGGCCATGTCTTTCCGCTGCGCGCGCGGAAGGGAGGCGTTCTTGCCCGCGCCGGGCACACCGAAGCATCTGTTGATTTGGCCGGAATGGCCGGGCTTGCCCGCGCAGGAGTCATCTGCGAGATCCTGAACCCGGACGGCAGCATGGCGCGCCCGGCTGATCTCGCCGGGTTTGCCAGCCGCCACTGCCTCAGAACACTGACCATCGCTGAACTCGTCCGCTATCGCAGCCTCCAGCAGCAGCATTCCGGGCGCGCCCGGCCCATCCGCGCTATCGCTGTAAACAAATAGAGCAGGTCGTCCGCCGCCATGCCGGCAAGAATTCCCAACTTCTTCATCGCAGGTGCCCCCAAGGCCGGCACCGACGCGCTCTACTACGATCTCGACCAGCATCCGGAGATATACATGAGCCCCTTGAAAGAGCCATGCTATTTTTCCTCCGAAATACGGGTCGCCGCATTCGAAGCGAGCCTGCAGGAACGAATGCACAAAGAGGCCGAGCGCGCGCGCCGATACATCGCAGGCCCCATGCGCGACAAGCGCTTCGGCGGCATTATCTCCGAATGGGAAGACTACCTGAGACTGTTCGCCGGAGCGAAACACGAAAAACTCGCTGGCGAGGGCAGCGTCAGTTACTTATGGTCCAAAACCGCTGCCCGAGCGATTGCTTCGCGCGTCCCGGACGCGAAGATTGTGATCGTCTTAAGAAATCCTGCCGACCGGGCCTTTGCGCAATATCTGAAAAGCGTTTCGGATGGAACCGTTTCCTGCTCATTCAGCCGGCATCTGCAAGCGTGCTTTTCTTATAACAACGAAAAACTTGGTATCCTCCACCCATTCCTTGAGTACGGAATGTACGGCGAGCAGATCGCTCGCTATTTGAGCGTTTTCTCCAGAGGACAGATCAGCATCTCTCTATTTGAGGAGATCGCCGAGAACCCATCGAAGTGGCTGGCCGGTATCTGCGAATTCTTGGGAGTAAGCACGGCATTTTCGCCGGAGTACGGGCGTGGCCATTATCGTCCGAATGTCCCACGCCTGGTTCGGCTCACGCAAACCGCGCAGCGCGTCGGCGTATGGCAGAGAGCCGCCCGGTACATCCCGGATTCACTCAAGGCGCCGCTCAAACGCGCGATTTACCGGAAGCCGCAGGAATTGAAGATGACTCAAGAAGATCGGGAACTGCTTCGGCGCCATTATCAGGACGATAGGAGACTCCTGGAAGATTTGTTAAAGCGAGACTTGAGCATCTGGTCCGCTGAAGCCCGCTCTTGACATACAGAGCCTCGCGCTCCTCGCAACGCACGGCGCATCCTTTGTTCCAGTCGATGGCCCGGCTCTCCGCAAGCCGAAACTCGCTTTTCTCCATGCGTCTTAAAATTGCCTCGCAGCCGGCCTGATCATCTACATGAAGAAAGTAAGCCCGAGTAATCCGCGCGATGCTGCTTAGATATTCCTGAACGGCCCACCCGTCGAGACCTGAAAGCACATGTGAGCTGAACACGGCATCCACGCTGTCCGCCGGCATCTCTGCCAGCGCGAATGCCGGCATCAGAAAGATACCTCCGCCATCTCCTGCGTTTTCGCCGTAAAGAATCAGGTGTGAGTGAGGAAAAGCATGGCCCAGATAATAAGCAGCAAGCGCAATCGTTTCCGGAGTATCGAAATCGATATAGGTAACTTCGGTATGGTCTCGAAGTAAATAGTAGGCCAGCCCGCCAAATCCGCCACCGATCTCCGCGATCGTGGCGCACGCACTCTTGCGTGCGGGCGCCCTCTGGGCAGTATCCACACTCGTGTCGACGCTTACCAGTTCGATAATTCTATGCGCGTAATAATGATGGTCTGCTGCCCCCGGGCGCAAAAGAACATCGCGGATCACCACTCCGAACGGCGCTCCGATGTCCGGGCCGCGAAGCACGTCAGTGGGAAACCGGCCATTGGTTCTCTCGCGCCAGACCTCCAGACGGTGCAGCGCGTCAATAAGAAGCAAATGTTTATATCGTTTCTGGAGCTGTGGGCGTCTGTAGGATCGCGCCATGTCTACGGGCAGGCCGACCAACCCCGCGCCGCACGGATCGCGGAAAAAATGCCGATACATCGTGCGTAGAGAATCGAGATCGCCATCGGCTAAAGCCCGCCTGACCGGTCCCAGATTGCTCTCTTGAACGGTCCTCCACCACCGGCTGGCAGTAAACGCGTCCGGCGCCTTGGATTGCCGCTCCGTCGCCAGCCGGTACGCCGTGCAGATGCGCCGCAACAATGCATCGTCGCCGGCCTCTTTGGAACAGGAAGAAGCATGGACGAGGCCAATCCTGTACCGCGGATCGCCTGAAAACCGCCGCCTCCCGCGCCAGATAACCCAAAACAGACGGATCCGCGAAACAAACCGCCTCGCGTAGCTTCTCAATCTCATGGCTGATAGCTGACCGCTGAAAGCTGAATGCTATTTACTTGATCTGCCGTGTCAGATCAAATCCGATCGTCAACCCGCCCAAAGTATCCGCACTCGGATTTCCCACAAACGAAGCACGCGTCGCTGCACGCTGTGAAACCGTTGTTCCCGGACTCGTCGTAAACGCGAGCGTAAACGCGTGTCGCCAGATCTTCTTCTGAATGCCAAAGGCGAACACCGGCCGGTGGATGTTCAGCTCGCGCGCATGGTACAGCGTAGGAATCACTTCAGCCAACAGCGCTACTGAGGGGCGGATGTCGATCGCAATGCCCGTGCCGAGCGAGAACGCATTCACGCCCGGAACATTGGGAATCCCGCTGGAGAGAAATCCGGAGGGTTGCAACAGGATTCGATCGTTGAACGAGAATGTCGGAACCACGTAGATCTGCGCCTTCGAAGTGATGCTGCGGGACAAGATGCCCTCAAGGTTTTCGGTAAAGTTCTTTCGGAAATTGTCCTGGCCTTCGACGGACGCGCGCACCATCAGATTCAGCGGCGCGTTCTTTTGCTCTTCCAGGATGTTGTAGCCGGCCATAAGCTGAATCGGCCGGTTGACCAAACTGGAGGACCGGAAAGCGCTGACAGACAGCCTATCTGTCAACCCATAACGGAAACCAAACGATGGAACGGCTACGTTGTCCAATCCGAATAGCTCCGCTCCACGAGCCCTTCCGGTGAATGCCGGGTCATAGGCAAACCGATGCGTGAAGTTCACATAAAGCCCGTGGCGATCGGTCGGTCTGCCGGTAGGCAGGCTGATAAGCAGATCGTCGCCCGGCGTGTAAATACGGGGCTTTGGAACCTCCGCCTTCGCCGAGCTACTGCTGGAACTCTGCGGCAGCGAGCGGACGTACGTGACCAGTGCTGAAATTTGATCGTCTGTGAGTCGGCCGGACCAGGCGGGCATCCTCCCATTCTTCCCGTGCTCGATCGCATCTTGCATCTGTTTCGCGGTCACGCTCTTGATAAAAGCCGGGTCGGTGAAGTTTGGGGTTCCAACCGATTTTTCCCCTTTTCCATCGCGGCCGTGGCACGGAGAACAATTCTCTTGAAACAGCAGAGCGGTATTGTCGCCGCTCTCGCGTTGCATCGAAACGGGTCTCAGGTGAGTCTTACGGTGGACCTCTGTGATTGTCTTAGACCTGGTATCGATCAGATATTGTTTCCCGTCTCTGGCCAGTAGAACTGTGGAAGAGGAGTCATCCGGAAACGAGACCCCTAGCGCTTTTGCGAGTTCGGCGGAGGAGCGTTTCGTTCCTGCAGGCTGTTGCGCGCAGAGCGTGGAAGTAAGGGCCATTAGAATGAGCCCGGCGGCTATCATTGGCAGCAAGCCTTTCAGGTCCATGCCGCCTGGTTTTCGAAAGCTTAGTGAGGTAGGCCTTTGGCCTGCCAAGCCGGTTTTCGAACCGGCTTGCTTAGATGTGTTTGTTCGCTTGAACACCCGTGCTTCTTGCCTTTCAAAAGCAGTCTAAAAGCCCCGGATGCCCGGTGTAGTTATAGACGTGTGAACATTTCGTAACAGCATGGCCTGGATGGCGCACGCACTTTTGCGTGTGGGTGCTCTCGGGGCAGTATCGAGACTCGCCTCGACGCCTGCCTTTGGTCGCAGTTGGTTGGCTTTCGACCCTGCCGTTTGCTCAGACCGCAAAAAAGATCGTCCGTCAAACGGGCAACGTGTGTAACAATTTAG
>DASVGP010000228.1:0-30876 GCA_036379475.1 Bryobacteraceae bacterium
GTGATCTTCGCCTTCCTGTGGGAAGATGGCGGATCGCTCCGCGGAGATCGCCTGCGATTGACCGCGCAGATATCCGCCTGGACGGTGTGCGCAGCCGCGCTTGCATTTGGACTGGCGATCCTATGCAATCGTTTTGATTCCCTCGCGCAAATCGACCGCTGGGTTCGGCAATCGTCTCACCAGTGGTCGCAAACGCATCGACTGGTGCGTTTGACTACCGGCCTTCCCCGCTCGCTCATTGCTATCCAGGAGCAATCGATCGCGCTGAAAAGGATTTACTTCCACGATCCCTATGCACCGGTTAGCTGGACTCATGTGCTGGTTACAGTAGCCTGGAAGCCGCCGTTGTTTGCGCTGGCAATGGCTGCACTGGGATGGATTCTCGCCAGAACCGCGGACGGTCGCCGGCTGCTGATTGGGATCCTATGCTGCTGGATACCGCTGATCGTCTTCTCGGTCATGGTCTTCGAGCCGGGCTCGATCAGCCGGTTTCTGCCGGGCTACGCGCTCCTATTTGCCGGTCTGGGGTACGCGGCGAAAAAAATCTCCTGGAAAGACCCGGTGGTTTGGACACTGGGCGTCTTTTTCGCGGCCATGATCGCCGTGAACATCTCGACCGTAACGCCCGCCGCAGCCGAAGCTCGCAGCCAAAACGCCGTCAAGCGGCTGAAGGCGCTTCACCAAGTCTGGAAACCCAATACTGTGGCGGTTCTTTTGTCTTATCGCGACGGCATCTTCACGTATTTATACGTGAACCAATTTGGCCCGTTCGGCCGGATCCCGTTTCACTTTCTCGACGCGATTGAACCGGGGACTCTGCGCGAATACCAGTTCAGGCAGGATTTCAGTGCGGCCTCGTTGAACGCCTGGCAGCACGGTGGCGACGTGTGGATCTCGAAACGGCTCGTCGCTACTCGTCCGCTTCCCCAATGGGATTGGGTGGAAGGCGATATTCCGGGAATCGGGTGGAAGGACCTCTCCGGCTATTACCGGAAATTTCAGATCGATGCGAATGTCGGCGGCCCCGACGGATTTCTACGCATAGCCGAAGATAAAAGCAACCGGCTGTTGCTCTTGGCCCGTAAGTGAGTGAGTTAAGATGAGACGCGGAGAACTAGCTTAGGAGGCATATGGAGCCCGAAGATGCGGCGCTCTCTGCGTTCCGCCATTACCGTGCACCGCACCGAGTTGTTTCGTGGGTAAGCCGGCGTCTGTTCGCGCAGGTAACCTATCGCCAGCGCCACGGCTTGATCCGGGGTATGAAGCGTAAGGGCGGTCTCGGCTTTATCCCGCGCCGCGCACTTACACGCGAGGAGGTGTTTCTCGAATCGCTGCCGCTTCAGGGCAAGACCGTCTACGATATTGGCGCTTTTGAGGGCTTGCTGACCTTGTTTTTTGCGCGGCGCGCAGATCGAGTCATCGCTTTTGAGCCAAATCCGGCAAATGCCTTGCGCTGCGCCGAAAACCTGAAACTGAACGCGCTCGCCAACGTCCGTCTGGTCGAAGAGGGGGTCTCGGACAAACCAGGCGAGGCGGTGCTCAACATGGATCTGGCGATGCCGGGAGGCGGCTCTGCCCATCCTTTAATCGGGCGTCAGATCCAGCTCCAGGCCCGGCATACACGGTCGATTCCGATTCGAGTACTGCCGCTCGATGGGCACTTCGCGCAGAAACGCCTGCCGCCGCCCGATCTGGTGAAAATCGATATCGAAGGTCTGGAGTACGCCGCGTTGTGCGGCATGCGCTCCATTCTGGTGCAGCGCCATCAAGATCTCTACATAGAGCTTCATGGCGCGACATTGCAAGAAAAGATCGCCAATTACTCTCTTGTATTTGATTTCCTCGACGAGTACGGATATTCGATCTATGATGTCGAACGCGGTGTTACCTGCGATGTCGCCGGGGAAACATGCCCATCCCATATCTTTTGTGCCGCCTCTCAATCGGTGCAAAAACGTAATCAGACTTGAGCTCGCCGCGTGAGCCTAAGCGATATTCCGGGTCTCTGGCCACAAGCCCGATTCTCTCTATCGCCTCCCGCTTACGCGGATCGTCAATACCTCAAATGGATTAAAGGAAAGCCGAACTCCATTGTTTGTTACAGGAAGGCTCTTCAAATTGTCTTCCACTCCGGAACAGAGATGCGCGGATGATACATGCCAATGGGGAAACCGAAGGTTTACTTCGGCCGGCTTGCCTGCGATCTCCTGGAGGCGAAGAATACTGCCGTCTCCATCTTCCGCTCGTTTCCAGGTAGCCAGCGCAATCTGATGGCTATCGATTTGGATGAATCCTTCACCCGAGGGCGGCAGCGGGCGGGGAGGATTGCCGACCTTGTCCTGGCTCACGACATGGTCGACTTCCACCGGCCGCATCGCGTTGAATGCAAGTTGCGTCAACGCGCCGCCATCTAGTTTAGGAGCGCTCGTCATCACGTAACGGAAGCTGAAATCTCCACCTTGAGCCGCGCGGTAGTTCGTGTGCCAGTAGTTGTTCATGACATAGGAGAACATTGTGCCGCTCTTGGGCTTGAACGTGCTTGGCCAGGCGCCGCGATTAACGTCCCCGAAGGATGCTAGCGGGGCATCGATCGGTACGATTCCTACCGAGACATTCGCATCGTGCGCCGCCATCCAGTGCTGGATTGTGAACCACTCCAGGCTGCCGCCTTTCATGACGTCGTGCGCCGGATCGATCCATGCCTGTTGCGTAGAAAACTCAAAATGAGGGCTGGAAACAGCAACTGGAAACGCAAAATACACGCCTTCTTTTCTAGTTGTGTATTCCTTGTTTAAGTGATAGATGAACTCAATCTTTTTTTCGTTGTTGAAGAGAAGAATATCAGTCTCTATGTCCGGAGTATTGTACGCCGAGCTTTTTAAATGGATGGATTCTCCCCATGGCAACTTGTCGAAGCCTAAATATTGACCATTACTTGAAGGGTGAATGGTCAAATGAGCCGGAGGAAGCGAACGGAAGGGGTTGATGATTTGCGTGTTCCCGTCCCCTCCTGTCACGTATAGATATTGGCCGAATTTGTACGGGCTATGCGTATCGACCAGCTCGCGCCCCAATTTCCTGTCGTAAATGCTATCCACGGATCCCGTGGACGGATCGACTTTAATCCGATAGAAGGCATTTTCAATGGTTGCATCATTGGAATGCGCCTGCGGAGTTGGTTGGTTCCCTTTCGAAATCCGGAAGCACTTGTAACCGGCCGGAGGCAGATTCTTCGCGATGAAGCGCACATGCACGAACCCTTCCTTCTTGTACATCACCTCAAAGGGGACGTTTTTATTAGTAGTCAGATCCGTCAACTGGCGGTGTTCGGGCAAGTCCGTCTCAACAAATGCATCCCTGGGCCAGTTCAAAGAATTGAACACGACCAGAGTGCCGGCGGGTATGTGAATTTCATTGGCCAACTGACTCAAAGAGCGGTTCGTTACATCTTCGATTTCCAGCGACGCACGATCCGCACGGCTATCCTTGACACGCAGTTGCTTGACGGCCTCCTCCGAATCCGGCTGCGAAATCGAATTGTAGGAGGCCCAGGTATGCTCTGCGAATAGCACGATATTTTGCCATATTCCGTCGAAAAGTCCGGCAGGCGGGTTGAGGTTTGGATTTATCGAATGAGTAACAGACGAAAGAACTTCAGCGGCTGGAGCGCTGTTTTGATTTGCCCGATCCTCCGCCGTATAGTAAGCGTCACTGCCCACTCCGTCTTCCCAATAGGGGCCGCCGTCCAATTTGTAGGTTGGCAGGTTGTGGGCATGTTTGGACAAATAAGAAAAGAAGTCTGGGAAGGTAGCGTACTTCAATTTTGGATAGGCGTATTGTCTATCCCACTGGTTCGCGAAAGTGGCTGTCGATGGAAACAGGTCGGTATTCTCGACTTGAGTGCCATAAAGCAACGCCACGTGCAGTTTGTAGGTGGGTTTCGAGTATGCCTGAAGAAAGATGGGCAGCGACTCACGGATGGCATTCAGCTCCGGCGGTAAACCGAACGTAGTTTGGACCTGTAAGTAGCTACGAGAGTACCAAAAGAGGACCTTTTTTCCATCCGGGCCTTCCCACCAAAATGGCGACAACTCGTTCCAATGTTTAAAAGAAAAAATCGGCGCCCGATCGTTATTAGATGCAGCTACCCAGTATTTGATACCGCTGCTGGCGAGAACCGACGGATAGCTCCCCGAGTAGGTGGGCACATCGGTGATGTTTGCGTAATTGAAAGGCAGCCCGTACTTTATAGATATCCCTTTAGAAGGATAGAGAGAGCGATAAAGCGTTTCGAGCGAAGCATAGCCAGTCAGCAGATTGCAGTTTTGCGCCGGCATCGCCATCTTCCCGCTGCGGATCAGGTTGAGGATATCGTCTCTGACCGGCTTTGGGCGCGTAAGGAGCAACTGCTGCAAATTCCAAGAGCCGTCCATCGAGAAGCGAAAATCCGGATGCTGATGAATCAGGTCGGCGGCTTGTGTGAGCACTCTGGCTTGCGTTTCTGCCACCTTACCTTGATAATCCGTGTATCCGATGTCCAAATGAGTATGGGGCACTACAAAGATAGTCCATTTACGCTGGGGGACTAGACTTACCGGAAAGCTGTGGCGGCGCCCGGCGCGCACCAGCAATTTGCCTGCTGCGGTGCCGGTCCACTCCGGAACTGCGAAATCGAGACGCTCTTCCCCGAAGGCTTCTCCGCCGCTAATCGGAGCCGAGTAGCGCTTGCCGGAGAGATCCAGTTCCGCCTTGCCCGCCTTCGGCGCGCGGTTGAACCGGACGAACGCCTCGACCACCTCCGCCAGCGCCGAGCCCTGCCGGCGGTAGAAGATCGTTGGTTGGACCTTCACGGTTACAGCATTTTTGTTGAACTTTTTTGCAGCGTCGTGGCTCAGGCTGAGGGCATCGTAGGTAATTCCGGAATATCGTGGCTGATCCGTGGACGACTTCGGCTTATCCACGCAAGTGATGGTGAGGCTATTCTCCCCGCGCTTCAAGAACGTCGAAGGAAGTTCTATATTGATCGTGCTCTGCGATTCATGAGGATTGCTCAAGCCGATACGGGAATAGCTGAGCTTTGGGTGTAGGAAGAAGATTCCTGTATGACCGTTCACGCCAATCTGTAGTACCGGCACTCGGGGTCGGTCAATTAAGGCTGTGATTTTGAGGGTATAAAGGCCTTTGGTGGAGTCGAGCGCAAAGGAGATTGTGTAAGTCTGATTTACCTGCTGATTGCGGGGCCAATCCCGATTGGCGATGCTCTTTCCAATTTGAAAGGTGACAGGCCGCTTCGGATTACTTGCCAATTCAAATGGGGATCGATTGAATTTGCCTATCTGCCAGACCGTTTGGCTTTGAGCTTGTGTGCCCAAAAGCGGAAGAACCATCATCGCTGAGGTGCAGAATCCTACGAAAGAACGCATTATCGAAAAAATCCTTTCACATGATGCCGTATTTCGCAAATGCTTCGACCGCGCTGCTGCCTTCTTGGAGCGCTCGCTTGACCAATTTCTCGCCGCGTGCCTTTTCCAAGGCTTTCGTGAAGACTTCGGTTTCGGCGCTTCTCGGCACGCAGCACACACCATCGATATCGCCAAAGAGAATGTCACCCGGTTTCACGAGAACCCCGCCGATCTCGATTGGAATTCGGAAATCAACAACTTTATAGCGGGGGGCCGAGTCTTGACCGTAACTACCCCAAGAAAATGTGGGGAAGTTCAGATGGAGAACCGCGCGCGTATCGCGACTGTAACCATTGAGCACCGCGCCGGAGGCTCCCAGCTTCAGCGCGCGAGTGGACATCATCTCGCCCCAAAGCGCATTTCTGGGAGAGGAGCCGGTATTCACGTAGATTTCATTCAATTTCAGATCGTCGAGCGCCTCCAACATGAGGCCGAAGGGCTTTTCCATCAACTGATTGGCGCTTCCGGCGACTCTTTCCTGAAACACATCGACCGAAAGAACCGGCATGGCGCGGCCAATCAAGACCATTTGCCCGCTCAGCGGCCGAATGGCCGGCGGGAGGAACTGATGCAGCAGACCCAATTTGTCCATCACATCGCCGACAACTGAGGCGAATAGCTCCTGCCGCGCGATTGCGAATAGTTCCTCGTCGTCTTTCCAAAGATTCATTTGCGAGGCCAGTCTCTCTTACGCCCGGTCTTATGATATATATACTTTGTCTACGGTCAAGATAAAGTCTATAACCGGTGTTTTTGGTTGTCAAGAAAATTAAGGAGCGAAAGCATGGACCGGCGTGAATTCTTGAAGGGAATGACAGTTGCCTCTTTAGCACCTATGGCAGGAATGGGCGCCGAGGCGGAGAAAGGGAGCTCAGGTATCGCGACGGTTTACGTCTTGACCATGTGCCATCTCGATGTCGGTTTCACGGATACTGAGCGAAATGTTCTGCTTACCTATTTCGATGAGTACATTCCTCGCGCGATCCGGATAGCCGAAACTTTGCGCCGCTCGCCAGGCGAGGAACGCTATGTCTGGACTCTTGCTTCGTGGATGATCTATCAATATCTGGAACAAGCTTCGTCCAAGGACCGCAAACGCATGGAAAACGCTCTCACGTCGGGCGACATTGCCTGGCATGCGATGCCGTTCACCTGGCAAACAGAAATGCTGGATCGCTCTTTGATCGCGGCCGTTCTGAAGATTTCCGCAAGTTTGGATCGCCGCTTCGGGAAAAAGACCATTGCCGGCAAATTGACGGATGTGCCGGGTCACACGCGCGGGTTGATTGCTCCCTGCGTCGAAGCCGGGATTGAGTTTCTCGATATCGGAGTGAACAGCGGCTGTCAATCACCCGCGGCGCCATTCCTAAAGGGAAACCAGCCCGCCATTTCTAACCGCACCGTTCGCGAAGCCTCTTCCGATTCGCCGCTCGAAGAACACGCCCATCTTTTCAACTGGCGCAATCCAAAAGGTGAGCAGATCATGGTGCTCTACCATCCTTTGGGATACGGAAGTACGGTCGCCATTCCGGGAACAGATATCGCGGTTTCCATCCGGGTCGCCATCGATAACTCCGGCCCCCATTCGATCGAACAAATAACAGGGTATTACGCCGCGCTGCATCGCTATTTCCCGAAGGCGAAAATCGTCGCCACGGATCTGAGTACCATCGCGGCCGCGCTACAAGATACGCGCCCCCGTCTTCCTCTGGTAACGCAAGAAATCGGCGACACGTGGATTTATGGGCCTGCAGGCGATCCGGGCAAAGTAGCCCGATATCGCGAACTGTGCCGGCTACGGGAGGAGTGGCTTTCTCAAAAGCAGCTCATTCTGGGCGAAGGAACCGATCTTGCATTCGCGTCGAGGTTGATCTTGATGCCGGAGCATAACTGGGGGCTTAGCACCGGCAAATATCTTCCGAATCATCAGATCTATTCGCCCGCGCAGCTTCGCGAAGCCCGAATTATCAACCCCGAATTTCAAAAGATGGACGACGAGTGGACCGCCAAGCGCCGCAATATAGAGATTGCCGTAGCTACACTTCCCACTGCTCTGCGGAAGCAGGCGTATGAGAGGCTGCAAGCGCTGAGACCCGCTCCGCTGAAAGCGCAAAACCTGAAAAAGCTTACACCCGGACAGGAGTTGCAAACAGCGAATTTTGTGCTTGCGCTCGATGCCGCGCACGGTGCCATCGTAAAACTGAAGGACCAAAAAACCGGCCGGGAATGGGCTTCTTCGAGGAGCCCGCTGGCTCTCTGCCGCTATCAAACCTTCACCAGCACCGATTTTGACCGTTTCCATACCCAGTACAACACCAAGAGATTCGCCGATAATGACTTCGGAAAGCCGGGAATGGATCGGTTTCCAGTCGAAAGCCGCGCCTGGGAACCGGTGCTGCAGGAATGCGGCTTTGAGGAGGATGCGGCCGGATATCGCATTGTGGCCGGCTTAAAGATGCCGGACGTTCAGCCGCCGCTTGACAAACTTGTAGGCTGGCCGAAACGGCTGATGCTGGAAATACGGCTTCCGCATCGGGAACGCGCGATTGATCTTACTCTTCTCTGTTTCGACAAGCGGCCCAACCGTCTTGCCGAAGCGATGTGGCTTTCGTTTTCACCGGATGCGCCCGATCCAAATGGATGGCTGCTGGAAAAGGTGGGCCAACCGGTCTCGCCGCTCGATGTCATCGTCGATGGCAACCGGCATTTGCACGCCGTAACCAGGGATGTGGCGTATCGCGACCGCAACGGAAGCTTCACGCTGGAAACACTGGATGCGCCGCTGGTGGCTCCGGGACAACGGTCGCTCCTCAATTTCAATAACAACCAGCCCGATATGCGTGAGGGAGTGCACGTCAATCTGTACAACAATCTGTGGGGGACAGCTTTTCCACAATGGTACGGACAGGACATGCGATTCCGGTTTGCGATGAAGTTGTAAATCAAGCCGGAACGCAAAAGCGATTTTCGGGCTGCCCGGGGGTTTCGGTACGGAGCGCGAACAAGCTTCCGGCAAGCCGTTCTGCGGCGGGCGCGCCTCCGGCGGCACTGGTTATGTACAGCGTTTTGTAATCGGCGCCGCCGAACGTGCAACTGGTGATATTCGTCACCGGCATCTCGACGATACGATCTATTTTTCCATCGGGAGACATGCGGACGATACACTTTCCTGAAAAGCGGCAATTCCATAGAAATCCATCGCGATCTGTAACCGAGCCATCCGGCAAACCGCGGGGAAAATCGGAGAACCAGACACGTTCCGAATCGATCTTGCCCGTTTCGCGATCGTAATCGTAGGCATAAATATCGTTCGCAAGCGTATCCGCGAAGTAAAAAACACTTTGATCGGGACTCCAGGCGAAGGTATTGGAAATGCCGATACCGCGCTTCCATTCGCTGATTGCGCCATCGGGATCAATGCGAAAGAGGACGCCGTCCGAGCCGCCTGCTTCCAAGGAGGTACCGTCGGCTCTCACATTGTTCCGCATGGAACCAACCCAAAGAGATCCACGCGGATCCGCGCGCCCGTCGTTCAGGCGCACCATAGGCCATCCGTTCAAATGAAAACCGTGATCCCGTCTCCGGTCCGAATGCGGCTGCCAGAAAATCACACGCGAGCCGAGCACCACTGCAAGCGTATCGTCGCGTCCGGTCAGTACCAGCGAAGTGACCGGCTCATCGAAGAACCACGTTGCAACATGGCCATGCAATGGTTCAAACCGATGGATGAGAAAGCGGCCGATGTCGGTCCAATAGAGGGCTTGCTCTCCGGGATGCCAGACCGGTCCTTCGCCGCATCGATCGCCGGTTGGTGCTACGCAGACAGGTTCCATCAGACACCAAGTTTGGCCTTCAGCCCGCCATCGACTACATAATCTGCGCCGGTACAGAACTCGGCTCTTTCGGATACCAGGAACGCCGCCATTTCTGCAATCTCCTCGGGAGTGCCGATCCGGCCGAGTGGATGAGACTCTCCAAAATTTTTGAATGCTTCTTCTATAGGGATATCCGGCGTGAACCTGCGTGCCGCCAATTCCAGCATGGGAGTGCCGATAGAGCCGGGACTGATGGAATTCACCCGAACTCCATCGGCGGCGTGATCGACCGCCAACGCCCTAGTGAGACTATGAATCGCGCCTTTCGAAGTTGCGTATGCAGCAACCGTATGCTGACAGGCGTAGCCCTGTACGGAAGATAGATTTACGATGGCGCCGCCTCCACGTTTTTTCATTTCCGGTATTCCAAAGTGAGCGAATAGAAAGACACTCGTTACGTTTACGCTCAGGCAATGGTTCCATACCTCGATATCTGTTTCGACTGCTGTGCCATAGGGATGGATCGCCGCTGCGTTGACGATAATATCTAAGCTTCCAAACGCGTTGACCGCTGCGGCAACCGCCGATTGAACATCATCACTCGAAGAAACATCGCATCTGCGTACTTCTAGAGTCAACGTGTTTTTTTTCACGAACGCCGCGAGATCTTCATTTGCAGCAGCATCAATACCGCACGACAAAACCTGTGCGCCGCCTCGTGCGAGGCGCAACGCGGTGGCCCGGCCAATGCCGGAAGTTCCGGTCACAATCGCGACTTTATTTGTGAATTCCATTGCCTGCTCCCACGGATTTTATACAAGCTCTCAGATATCCCATTGCAAAGGCCATGCCCGCATGCCACGGCGCATCGCAAGTAAGCTGCGGAGCGTGATCCGGAATGATGATTCCCGGGAAATCGTTCCTTTTTAAGATACTCATGATACGCAAAACGTCCACGTCGCCATCGTCGATCAGGGCCTCTTTATAATCGGGAACTTTCCCATGCACATTTCTCAGATGGACATAAGCGATGCGGCCTTGCTTGCTGTATTCGTCTACCGCATCGTAGACATTGCCACCGCCTTTCATCTCCGCAAGGGTGCCGACACAGCACTCAAGCTGATTGGAAGGGCTATTGTTGATATCGATTAGTTTTCGATACAACTCCGGCTGGTAAACGAGGCGCGGCTGTCCGCGCAGCATGGGCAAAGGCGGATCGTCGGGATGGCCGGCCAGCCGCACGCCCACTTGCTCGGCCGTGGGAAGGCATTCGTTCAGAAAATCCGCCGCACGTTTCCATAGCTGGTCATAAGTTGCAGAGGGCAGAAAGCCCGGTGAGGCTTCCGGATCGTAAATCATGTTCCAGACCATCCCGTTCGGAATCGGAGCGTCCACAGGCCCGCTCATTCCGACGCTAATCGCTCCTCCGCGGGCAAACGGACCGGTAATGCGGCCCGCCACGCCGGCAATGCTGAAGTTGTATCCGATAATAGGAATCCCCGCTTCGCCTACGTGCCGGATGATGGTCTTAAGATTTTCAAGCTGGCGCTTTTTTTGGGGGCCGTCGAGCAACACGTCGTACCAGTGGGCCGGATCGAAGTTTTCAATCGCTTCCCAAATCAGGCCGGCATCCTCAATCTGCTTCTTGATGGCCCGCAGTTCGTCAACGCTCCAAAGCTTGGCCGGATCGCCGGCGCGGCCCCAACCCGCAAGCTCGCCAACCGGCTGGTCCCGGCGTGCATTTGCCGCTCCTCCTTTGTGGAAATAGTCCACCAGGTGAACGACAACATGAGTGGCTCCAACCTGCCTCGCGAAGGCGAAGTAAGCCGGAGTGAGCATATGTCTGTAAAGGCCAAAACCGAGTTTCATGGCAATGAAATCGCACGCCGCCGCTGCTTCGCCGGACGTAATCCTCCTGACCAGATATGGCTGATCTCCTCCAATGAATAACCTTTCGTTTCGGGAACCAATATAAGAACAAAGAAGAAGTTGATCGCCGCCATGGCCGCGAAGCAAAAGAATGTTCCGTTATTCCCCAAGGCTCTCTGCATGATGGGGAAGAACTGGTTGGCGAGGTAAGCGAAAATCCAAAGAGCGGTGGTCGCGATCGACATCGCGGCGCCGCGGATTTTGCTGGGAAAGATCTCGGAAATAATGACCCAGCAAACAGCTCCATTACCAATGGCGTGACCCGAAACAAACACCATGATGCCTACCAAAACGCCAAGTCCCGGCGTGCTTGCGAAAAAGAGAAGGCCCACGGCCGCCAAGGCGAGCGTTTGCATGCCGGTTCCGAAAAGAATCAGCGCTTTGCGCCCGGCCCGATCCACCAGCGCGATGGCCACCAAGGTGAGCGCCAGATTTACAACGCCGACAAGAACCGACTGCGAGAAAGCACCGCTCTGATTCTCGCCCGCGCTCTTCAAAATTTCCGGCAAGAACGAGAGCAGCGCGGTAATGCCGCTCGTTTGCGAGAACGCTGCCAACAGAAAGCCGATCGCGAGAGCCAGCCGGAAAGGTCCGGCAAACAACTCCTTTAGACCTCCCTTTTCTTCGGCAAGCGATTTCCGGATCGCGTGTGTTTCCTCAGCCGCCGCTTGTTCGCCGTTGATAGCCGCAAGCACCGCGGTGGCCTGGATCTCGCGGCCCGCTTTCATCAGCCAGCGAGGGCTCTCTTCGGAACGGAGGATCGCAACCACGAAGAGAACGGCGGGAACGACACCCACCGCGAACATCCATCGCCAGCCGTGCTGTGTATTCCAAGCCTCGCTTCCGGCGCGCTCGATTAACATATTGACGAAAACAGCGGCTAGGATCCCGGCGACGATCCCCAATTGATAGAACACAACTAAGCGGCCGCGGACCCGGGCGGGCGCGATCTCGGCAATGTACATCGGCGCCACGATGGACGCAGCTCCGATGCCTACTCCTCCCACGATCCGCCAGAGCACATACTGCACGAAATCGGGAGCCGCCCAGACACCGATGGAGGACAAAGCAAAGCAGGCGGCACAGGCATACAGCGACTTTTTTAATCCGAAGCGGTCGGCGATGCCTCCAGCGCTGATGGAACCCAGCAAGCAGCCGACAAGCGCACAGCCGGCGGCCCATCCCACCCCGGCGGGCTGCAGGTGATAGCAGCGGGAAAGGTAGCCGATCGCTCCGCTGATGACAATATTGTCATAGCCAAAGAGGAAGCCAGCCAGAACGGATACCAAGGCAGACACGAGTAGCGCATAGGCATGGCGTTCACGCTTGTATATTTGGCTAATTGGAGTTCCTCGCCGTCATTGTATTGTAACCATTCCAGTTAATCAAGGCCGTTAAAAAAGTCTTGACTCAATGGCGGTTCTGGTTTATATCTATTCCCAGGTACCGCTTCGCTGCTTCGGTGGCCAGGAGTTCAAAATGCTGGTTTTTCAGAGACTCAGTTGCCTTAGCGCTGGTTTTTTGTTTGTCGCTGCCGGTCTGATCGGCCAGACCACAAACGGTTCCATTGGCGGAGCAGTAACGGACCCCTCCGGCGCTGCAGTAGCAGGCGTTCAGGTAAAAGTTTCCAATGCAACCACCGGGCTGCAGCGGACGGCGACCACGCTTGCTAATGGAACATACAACATCCCGCAATTGCCACCCGGCGTCGAACAACATGACTGGTCCGGCCGACAAGGAACTCGATTTCAGCGCCTACAAGAACTTTCTCCTTACCGAACGCTTCACTCTCCAACTGCGCTCGGAGTTTTTTAACCTCTTCAACCACACAAATTTCGGCTTGCCTAATGGCACTGTTACGAGCTCAAATTTTGGAGTGATCAACAGTGCAAATGCTCCGCGCGAAATTCAATTCGCACTGAAATTGTCGTTTTGATAACGCAAAGGAGGCTCCGATGCCGCTGTGATGTTTGGGTTCTCGGTTATTTTGTTCGCTGTAGCGGCGGGTTGTAACAGCCAGCTTCAGCTGGCGGCTACAGCACTCCAGCATCATGACGTTACAAGAGCAGAAGGCATCCTGAAATCCGCTGGTCCAGCTTGCGGTTCCCGTTCCAGCCGTTTTTACGAATTGAAGGGCGTTGCCAGCAGTCTGTCCGGGAACCTCGGCGCTGCGGAAGACGCTTTTCGGACGGCCTCATCGCTGGATCCGAAGTCGCCGAACTTGCTCGCGGATCTTGGGGCTGCTTACTTGCGCGACAAGAAACCGGCACGTGCGGCAAAGGTATTGCGCGAGGCGCTCACCCGCGATCCTTCGGACCGTATCGCGCAGCAATATCTAATTGGGAGCTACGTTCAATTGCACGAATGGCAAGATGCATTTAGGTTATTTCACCAATTGGGCGTAGACAGGACTCCAGAGTTATTGGACAATCCCGTGGTCTTTTTGTGGTTTGTGCAGACGCTTATCGGAACGAATCAGACCGAGCGCATGGATGCGCTCTTGAAGCATAGGGAACAAGGAATGTCTCCGGCTTTGCTATTTTCGTTAGCCGGCGTTTTTGCCGAGCATCGCATGTACCGAATGGCCGCGAATTATCTGGCCAAGATTCCCACCCCAAATGCCGATCAGGCGGTTTACTTTGATTTGGGATTGGCGTATTCGCATCTGCGCGAATTCGATCAGGCGAGAAGATGCTATTTTGAAGCGATCGACAAGCAGCCGGGATATGTCGACGCTTACTTTCGAGTAGGACTTGATTATGCGGCTAACGGTAACGCTAGAAAGGCTCTCCCCTGGCTATTTCGGGCGAGCGCGCTCGACCCTAACCAGCCTGATATTTCCTATGCACTTGTGGAGCAGCTCGTGCAATTGAAGTATTTCGCCACTGCTCAGCAGGAGCTCAGCAAAGCGGTCGCAAGGGCTCCTGAAGATCCGTTGCTTGAGACGGCGAGCGGTGATCTGAAACAGGCGCAGGGAGACAGTTCCGGAGCCGTTCGGATTTATCACAAGCTCTTGGCTAAGAAGGCTCGATTTGTTCCCGCTCTGGTAAGTCTTGCCCGTGCGCTCACCTCTCAAGGAAAAAACGACGAAGCGCTCGGTGAATTGAGAAAGGCCATTTCAGTGGAGCCAAATGATTCTTCGGCCAATAGCCAGCTGGGCCTTTTGGAAGCGAAACAGCATGATTGGGTGGCTGCCAGTACGCACCTTGAGAAAGCATGGTCCGAAGATCACTCACACCGCACAGTAGCTTTGGCGCTGGCCCGAACGCTGCTTCACACTAAGCGTCCGCACGCGGCATTGCAAATCCTTGAATCGCTAGCGCCCGCTCTGCACAGTTCCCGAGCTTTCCATGTTCAGCTTGCACAAATTTATCGACAGCTTGGCAGGACGGCCCAGGCGCGAGCAGAAGACAAGCAAGTTACCGAACTGGAAGCTCAGGCTCAGGATGTTCTCCACTTCAACAGCCCGAAGACATACATTCATTAGACGAGCTTGTGCCACAGCGCTGCCGCTGTTTTATGTTGTTGCATCGGTCAGCGCCGCGCAGAAGGCGAAGACGTGCGATGTCGCAAGTGCAGTACAACAAGCCAATGGTTTGCTGAAACAGAGCCAATACCAGGCCGTGGCCCGGGCTCTTGATCGGCTTCACCGCTGCCGGGGGTTGTCTGCTCTTGAACAGTTTCAAATAGGCTGGCTTTACGGTCGTGCGAACCGCTTTGATACTGCACTGAAGATTTTTAATTCGGTGCCGGAGAACGTTCCGAATCGTTTAACCCATGGCTATGCGGTCGCGCTCAGTACATTCGAGCTTGGGAACTATAAAGGCGCCGTCGCTGTTCTGACGAATCTGCAGGCAGCTGGAAGGTTTGACGGCAAGTGCGCCAACCTGTTAGCGGTTTCCTATTCGAAACTGGGCCTTTATAAAGATGCCTATCCCGTGCTTGCAGCGGAAATTGAGAAAAACCCCAATGATTTGAAAGCCTATCTAAATCTCATTACCGTATGTGCCGCGGGAGGGGATTTGCCGAAGGCGGCGCAGATCGCGCTGCGGGCGACTCACGTGTTCCCGCACTCAGCCGAAACCTTTATTGTCTTAGGCGCAGCGAACATTCAATTGGGACATCTGCATCAGGCATACGGAGATTTCCAAGCGGCGGTTCGGCTCTCTCCACACAGCGGAGAGGCACGCTTTTTTCTTGCACTCACAGATTACAAACAGGATAAATTCTCCGGCGCACTCGCGATTTTACATTCGGCTGTGAAGCAAGGGGTAGAAAATTCCGATCTCCACTATTTAATGGCTGAATGTCTGTTAAAGGCCGCTCCGGATGATTCGAGCGCGATAATAGCTGAGTTGAACCGGGCAATCAAACTCAACAAGAATTCTGTTCCCGCCAGAACTCTGCGTGGAAGATTATTCCTGCAAGCAGGGCATCCGAAACAGGCGATAACGGATCTTGAGACTGCCATTCGTGACGATCCGGACTCGACAAGCGCCGTTTACAATCTGGCGAGAGCATATCGTGCTGTTGGCAAGAGCCAAGAAGCAAAAGCGCTATTCAAAAAGGTGCGCAAAAGTAATTCAACAAGCATTGACGAGCTGAGCGAACGGCGGCTAACAGAAGCGCTGGAGCAGCGAGGATCGCGACAATGAAACGTCTGGTGCTTTGTTTGAGCATCGGAATGCTATTGGCTTACCAGGCTGGGGCACAACACATCAAGGCGGCCGAAGATGCCTACGAGGCCGGACAAATAGCTCGGCATCAGGAATTATCGGCAAAGGCTGCGCGACTCTTCCAGAAAGCCATCAGAATAGAGCCCACTTTTATGGAAGCGCGGCAGGGTCTGATTGATGTCTATTTGAAGGCCGGCCAGGACGAGAGGGCCGCTTCAGCCATCACCCAATTCCTCGAAATTGAGCCAACGGCAAGCCAAGACCGCATATTGCTTGGCCAGCTTTTACTCAAGCAAGGCGAAATAGAGCGAGCACTTGCGCAATTTTCGCTTGCGCTAACGACAGATCCCGATAATGCCGATGCGCTCTTTGGGTTCGCTGTGGCGGCCAAGCGGATGGGCATGAAGGATCGCGCTGCCAAGGCGATCGCGAGAGGCAGAAAGCTCCACCCGCGTGACAAGCGATTTCGGAGCGCCGAGAAGTGATATAGGATGCCAACACGCAGCGTTCACAAAGTGCGGATGTTAGGTGTCGACGACGTCCGAGAGTCAAATGAGCTCAAGCTGCTGCATATCATTCGAGATCGCCAGCCTATTTCGCGCGCGGAATTAGTCGCCTTCACCGGACTACGAGCCGGCACTGTGTCGGTAATCGTGAATCGCCTGCTTCGTGCGGGCGTCGTTCACGAAGCGAATATCGCTCCTTCCAGCGGGGGCCGCCCGGCGACGTACCTGCAAATGAATGCGGAGAGGGCCTATGTAGTTGGAATGAATATTGGGGTTCGGCAAACGACTTATGGCGTGAGCGATTTTAACGGAAGAATTCTTAGCCAGCGAAGCGTGCGTACCGATGCGGACGCGCCGGCGTTCTTGAAACATCTCGGCAAGGAGATCGCCGGTCAAATAGGAACAACCTTTCAGCGTGCGCGCTTTGCCGGGGTGGGCGTCAGCGTTCCGGGGTTGATTGACCGGACCAAAGGCCATTTGGTTGTTTCGCCTAACCTTGGCTGGCGGGATGTTCCGATATGCCCGATTCTCGAGAGCGAACTCGACCTGCCCGTCCAAGTGGAAAATGATGCAAACGCCGCTGCGCTTTCGGAGTTATGGTACGGCCCCATGGAAATCTGGAGCGCTCATTGCCTGCTCTTTGTTCTCGTCGTCGAAGGGATTGGAACGGGATTGCTTCTCAACGGTGAAGTTTACGCCGGGTCGCGCATCGGAACGGGAGGATTCGGACATATTCCGATGGATCCTCACGGGCCGGAATGTTCATGCGGCAGCATTGGATGTTGGGAGATGCTGGCCTCCGACTGTGCCATGCTCAGCAGATTTATGGCTTCCGGCCACAGCGGGGGAGAGCATCCAAGTTCCGTGCGAGATCTCATCTCGCTTGCGCAATCCGGTCACGAAGCCGCGCAGCGCGAATTATTGCATACGGCTTCTCTGATCGGACGGGGGGTTAAATGTTTGGCTCAGGGCTTGGCACCGGAAGTGATCGTCATAGGCGGCCAAATCGCCGCCGCCTGGCCCATGATCGAGCCGACTCTTCAAGCTGAGCTGCACGGGGAATACCTGCTGCCGGGAATTTCTCAGCCTCAACTGCGGCCCGCCAGCGTGGAGCAGCCTGGCTGGTTTGGCACCTTCCCGATCGCACTGCGCAGAGCCCTGCATTGCCGGAGCAAGCTGCGCTCGAACCCGGGGTGAGTTTGCATCTCCTGCCAGCCGGCACTCAAATGACCTTGCCTCGGCCCGCAACAGCCCATTTGTCCACGACTTGCTCTCCAGAGACGAGAAATACATAGTCCTGCAAATTGATGCAAGGACATATGTGGTTAGGAATTACTTTAAGCCTGTCCCCCACCCGGATTGCAGAATCATCGGGAACCGAAACATGCCCGTGCTCTTCTGAAAGCTTTTCCAGTATCAATTCCGGATGATCTTCGACGTATCCGAAGTATCGTCGCTGCCCTGAGTGCAGCGTGTCACCCGATAACATCTTGCTGCCGGCATCGATAATAGCCCGCCCAGGAACACTCGTGCTGACCACCGTCGTGAGCACTACGGCAGCACAATCCTCATAGCTTGCGGCTTCCGCTTCGACCGTGTTCCGGTCGTTGAAGACGTAGGTGCCTGGCCGGATCTCCGTAATGCCGTGAAACCGGTGGCTCTGAAAAGCGGCGGGCGTATTGCCGCCGCTGACCACACGATAGGAAATCCCAGCGCTATCCAGCAATGCGAAGAGGCGGTCGAGCCGGCTGTTCTCAAGCGCAATTTCTTTCTCGCGGGTTATTCGATCCCCCATGATATGGCCTGGATAAAGAGAGATCCCTTCCCAGCGGAGGTTAGGCAGTTCCAAAATCCGCCGGGCAATTTCCGTCGATGACTCGTCCAGAGGAAGACCGCAGCGCCGCAAGCCCGTATCAAATTCCAATCGAATTCCAACCTCAACCTTGCCGGCTTTCGCTGCACGTGAAATTCCCTCGGCTATAGCCAAGGAATCCATCGTGACGGAGATCCGAATTCGTTTCGCTAGTTCTGCTAAGCGGCTCCATTTGCTTTCACCCCATAGCGGATAAACCACCGAGATATCGGAAATGCCCGCATCTGCCATAACCTCTGCTTCTCCAAGCTTGGCTACGGTGATGCCGGTCGCGCCATGCTTTAGCTGGAGGCGCGCAATTTCGGGAACTTTATGCGTCTTGGTGTGGGGCCGCAACGCAAGGTGATTCGCGCGGCAATAGTCCGCCATCCTGCGGACGTTGCGATCGAGTGTCTCCGCGTTGATGAGAACCGCCGGCGTTTCTATCTCGGATATGTCCATAGAGCCTCAGTGCCGCCGGAAACGGTAGATGTGCAAGTCGTGCGGCGCGAACCAGTCCGTGAACCGGCCGCCTTTCTGCTTCACTTTACGCGGCGCCTCGAAGAGCACCTCTCCGCCGGTGACGTTCGCGGGAAGACCGCTGAACATGGCCTGTATTGTAGCGCCCTCCCGCTTTCAGGCCAGAATCTAGATGAAATCTCCGGATTCAAGGACCGTGTACTTTTGGTCGCGGCGTTTGGGGGCGGGCTTGAGCCCGCTCGGAGCTTCAGCTCCGCCCTTCATTCGCGGAGCTCTGAATGATAAATGGTCCAATCACGCGTCATGTTACTCGTGCCTTAGAACCGACATGGGATCGATGGTCGCGGCGCGGCGGGCGGGGAGGAACGCGGCAGCTACGGCGGCAGCGAGGAAGAGCGCGGCGACGATGAGCATGGCTGGTGCGTTTACGTTCTGGATGCCGTAGAGAAGGCTGCGGACGAAGCGGGCGGCCAGCGTGCTGGCGATGAGGCCGGCTGCCAGGCCGGCCAGAACCGGGACGGCAGCTTCGCGAAAGGTTAGCTAGTAAATTCCGCGGCGAGTGGCGCCGAGAGCCACGCGCATGCCGATCTCGCGCTTGCGCATTTCGGTGGAGTAACTCAGGACGCCGTAGATGCCAAGCATGGCGAGTAGGAGGGCGGCAATACCAAAACTTACTAAAACCAGAGTTTGGAAGCGTTCGGCGGCAAGCGAGTCGCTTATTTGAGACTCAAGCGTTGAGATGCGCGCGATGGTGATCTCCGGGGCGTAGCTCCAGATCGCGTTGCGCATGGCGGCGAGTAATTGATCCGCCGGCTGCGTCCCACGCGCAACAAAGACCGAGGTATAGGGCGGCCGGTCGTTGTAATACTCATAGGCCATTTTGGCAGGCGCGGTTTTGAGCGAAGTCGTGCGGGAATCGGTGACCACGCCGATCACGGTGAACTTTCTGCTCTCGGTTTCGACATGACCGCCGATTGGGTTGGCATTTCCAAACAGTGCTCTTGCTTCGCCTTCGGAGAGGATGACGGTGTGCAGATGAAGGTCACGTTCCTTGAAGAAACGGCCCGCAACCAGATGCTCGCCCATCGCCTCGAAGTAGCCGGCACTGACGCAACGCAAATTGATCATAGGAGTCTTTTGCCTTGGCCTGCCGACTCGTTGCACGCCGTCGATCCAACGGCTCCCTGTCAGCGGCATGACATTGATAAGGCCGGCGGATTGAACGCCGGGAATGGCGCGTAGCCGTTTCAATACCGCGGCATCGAACGCCATGCGGCTTTCGTCTTGTTTGTAGCTTCTATGCGGGAGCTGGACTTCGGCGAGAGCGACATGTCCAGTATCGAATCCTTTCTGTTCGTGCAGCAGGTGAAACAGGTTTTGCGAGAAGAGCGCGGTTACGAGCAGGAGCACGGTACAGCCGAAAACCTGGAGGCCAATCAGCCCGTTGCGCATGCGCCGGCTTTGGCGCGCGCCAAGTGTGTGGCTGCCGCTCTGCTGGAGCGCCGCTTGCGGATCGACGCGCAAGAGCCTGAGGCCGGGAAGCACACCGAAGAGAATGCTTGACGCAAGTGTAAGGCCCGCCGCAAACAGGAGCACAGACCAGTTGAGGTGGATCTCCGCCAATCGCGGAACGTTGATGGGCGAGTAATAGCGAAAGAGGTTTACACCCGCGATGGAGAGGAGCACGCCGCCGAGTCCGCCGATCGCACCCAGCAGCAGATTCTCGGTCAGCGAGTGCCAGAGCAGCCGCAGTTTCGATGCGCCGAGTGCGGCGCGTATGGCCGCTTCGCGCTGGCGGGAAAGCGCGCGTGCGAATTGCGCGTTCGCGAGATTCAGACAAGCGATCAGCAGAAACGTGAGCACGGCGGCCATCAGGAGCCATAAACCGGCCTGAGATTGGCCGACTACGGCTTTTTGTAAGGGCTGGACCGAAGCGGTAAGTGTGCCGGGCTGGCGATTGCCTTCGTAAGCGGGCAACTGAAGGATTTCCGCCTGGATCGCGTTCAACTGCGCGGCGGCCCGGCGAATACTCACGCCAGGCTTGAGCCGCGCGATGGCAACCCAGTCTCCGTATCCGCCGTTCCAGCTAAAGTCGCTGAGCTGCACGGCCGCGGGGATAAAGATGGCCGGCGAGGGCGCGCTGCTCACGGGCTGCTTGGAGTAAAAAGCTCGCAGCACGTCTCCGTTTGGAAAGTGGAAATCGGCAGGCAAAACGCCGATCACGGTGCGAGGAACATCCGCGAGGCGGACGGTTTTTCCGATCACATTGGGGTCACCGTGGAACAAGCTTTGCCAGAGCGAGTAAGCGATGATCGCGACGTTGTCGCGGCCTTCGACATTGTCCTCCGGGCCGAAATCGCGGCCGAGGATGGGCGCGACCCGGAGCACATCGAGCAGGTTCGATTGGCAGAGCACCGTCCCCACCAGACGCGGGTGGTCTGTACCGATGCTCAGGCCCTCTGTCCCGTTCTGCATCAACGCCATTCCGCTAAATGCTGTGGCGCGCTCCTGCCAAAGGTTTTCATGGCGGGGATCGGGGCCAAGGCCGCCAAAGTTCAGAAACGGGGGGTGTTCCCATATGGCAACCAGCCGACCGCTATGGCGATAGCTCAGCGGCTGGAGCAATACCGAATCGACGACGGTGAAGACGGCGGTGCTCGCGCCAATGCTGAGGGCGAGGGTCAGGATGGCGGTCAACGCGAAACCAGGGCTTTTTCGGAGAGTGCGAACGGAATAGCGCAGGTCGTGCCAGATCCGCTCGGCGGCGTTCCAGCGCCAGGTGGCGCGGACGTCTTCTTTGACGAGCTTGCGTTGCCGAGGGCGCGCTTGGCGGCGTAGCGGGCTTCTTCAGGAGAGACGCCGCTTTCTTGCTGCTCTTCGGCTTCCAGGTCGAGGTGGGAGCGGAGTTCGCGATCGAGGTCGTCATCACGGGATTTGCGGCGTCGGAAAAACATAGGATCTCCTTTGCAATCGAACCGGGTCGCTTACGGTTCCGGCTCGGCCTTAGGCCACATGATGCGGGCGATGGCAGCGGTCATCTGTTTCCATTTGGATTCCTCGGCGGTTAGCTGTTTTTTGCCGGCGACGGTTAACCGGTAATATTTGAACTCGCGCTTGAGATCCTTAGCGGCGGGCTCCCATTTGGCGGCGATCCAGCCCTTCCGTTCCAGGCGATGGAGGGCCGGGTAAAGCGACCCGTGCTCGACTTGGAGCAGGTCGTCGGTGGTGGCCTGAATGTGTTTGGCGATTTGGTGGCCGTGCGCGCGCCCGAACATCAGGGTGCGCAGAATGAGCATGTCGAGGGTGCCTTGCAACAGTTCGATACGATCAGATGATTTCATATTCAGAAGATATTCTACCCACATTCGATCGAGGTCGGGTAGGAATTCGACTGTCGGAAGGCCGGCAGACGACAAAAAACGATCGTCTGCCCCACCAGTTTTTAGCTTTGCGATTCGGTATCCTATTAAGACAGGCAATTAAAACAGATGGCAAATACAGTTTCCTCGCTGAAGCGGGGCCGCATGACCGAGAGGCGGACGGTGATCAACCGCAGGCGCAAATCGAGATTGCGGCTGGAAGTTCGGAAAATGCGCCGTTTATTGGCGGCGAAAGATGTGGACGGGGCAACGGCTGCTCTGCCGGAGATGTACTCTCTGGCGGATCGGGCGGCCAAATGGGGCATTATCAAGAGAAATACGGCGGCGCGGTATAAGAGCCGGCTCACGCTGCGGCTGCGCGGGCTTACGGGAACACAAACGGCCGCATAAAGTCTCTCTTCGCTTCTACAGATGAGATATCGCGGGCTGGTTGCGTTTTTGTGCCCCGCAGCCGTTTGCCTGGCTGCCATGCCGGTTACGGCGAAGCATGGCATGGTGAGCGCACAGGAGCCGATTGCGGCAAAGGTCGGGCTTTCAGTCCTGAAAAGCGGCGGGAATGCGATAGATGCCGCGATTGCGACCGGCTTTGCGCTGGCAGTGACGCATCCCTACGCGGGAAACTTGGGCGGGGGCGGCTTTATGTTGGTGCGGCTGGCCAACGGGAAGACCGCTTTTCTCGATTTTCGCGAGTGCGCACCGGCCAAGGCCACACGCAACATGTATATCGGGCCGGACGGCAACCCGACCAAAGAGAGCATTGACGGCTGGCGCTCATCGGGAGTGCCGGGCTCGGTGGCGGGATTCGCGGCGGCATATAAAAGGTTCGGGAGCAAGCCATGGGAGCAGTTGCTCGCGCCTGCGATCAAACTGGCGCGCAACGGCTTCACGGTCACCCCGGAGTTTGCGGAATCGCTGAGCTCGGATCGCAAGCGGCTGGCGCAATATCCGGAATCGAAAAAGATTTTCCTACGCGACGGCGATCTGTACAAACCCGGAGACATTTTTAAGCAGCCGGAGTTGGCGGCAACGCTGGAGCGCATCGCGAAATATGGCGCGCAAGACTTTTATCACGGCGAGATCGCGCATCAATTCGCAGCGGCGATGGCGGCGCACGGTGGGCTAATCACACTCACCGATCTGGCGCATTACAAAGTCTACGACCGCAAGCCGCTCACGGGCGATTACCATGGATTTCATATCATCACGGCGCCCCCGCCGAGCGCGGGCGGGGTGGGCATCCTGCAGATGATGTACATGCTCGAAGGCACGCATTATGCGAGCGGTGAGCCGGATTCGGTGAAAGCGGTTCATTACGAGGCCGAGGCGATGCGGCGTTTTTATGCCGATCGCAGCGCGTATCTCGGCGATCCCGCATATTACAAGATTCCGGTACACGCGCTACTCAGCCCGAAATATATTGCACGGCGCAGGAGCACGATCAAACCCGACCGTGCCACCCCGAGCAGCCAGGTTGCGCCCGGCCTGAAACAAAAACCGATCCGGAAAACCGGCTGGAAAGAAAGCAACGAAACCACGCACTATAACGTAGTGGATGCGAAAGGCGATGCCGTTGCGGTGACCTATACGCTGAACAACGGATACGGGAACGCGATTACGGTGCCGGGGCTGGGCTTTCTGCTGAACGACGAGATGGACGATTTCGCGGCGAAGCCCGGTGCGCCGAATATGTACGGACTCACCGGCAGCGCGGTGAATGCGATCGCGCCAGGGAAACGGCCTCTTTCTTCGATGAGTCCGACGATCATCACGAAAAACGGAAAGTTTTTCATGGCGGTGGGCGCGCCGGGCGGAGCGAGGATCACGACGGGCGTGATGGAAGTGATCCTTCACGTGCTGGATTTTCATATGAATGTGGAGGACGCGGTGAATCTGCCGCGATTCCACGAGCAGTGGAAGCCTGCGACTTTGTACCTGGCCCACGGCTTTCCTCAGAATGTGGCGAAAGCGCTGCAGAAGATGGGATATCATACGCAGCCGACCGACGGTGTCGCGCGCGTGATCGCCATCGTGTCCAAAAACGGTTTGCTCGAAGGCGGGACCGAATCGAGCAGGCCAAACAACGTAGCGGTAGGTTATTAATTCCATGGAACTGGTACTGTCAACGCACTTGTTCGTAAGGCACCGCTTGACCACGGTATGGCTGGAGCGCGTCTGGAACGCCGGCTTTCCCGCGGTGGAGATTTTTTGCGCGCGCCAGCATATCGACTACCGCGACCGGGCGCAGATCGAGGAGCTGGGGCATTGGTTCCGCGATTCGCCGCTGCGCATGCACTCGCTGCACTCGCCCATGTATGCCGACGATGTATGGGGGCGGTCGGGGCCGCGGGCGGTGATCGATGTAACCGAGACTCGAAAGGCGCAGCGGATGAATAACGTGGACGAAATCAAGCGGGCGATCGAAATCGCCGAAGCAGTTCCATTTCGCTACCTGATTCAGCACGTCGGAGTTTCGGGCCAGGAATACGACGAGCACAAAGTGGAGGCGGCGTTTTCGTCGTTGGACGAAATCCGCAGCTTTGCCGGGCAGCGCGGTGTCGAAGTGCTGCTGGAAAATATACCCAACGAGCTGGCGTCGGCTCAGCGTTTGAACGAGTTTCTGGCGCAAACGCATCTGAACCTGAATTACTGCTTCGATATAGGCCATGCGCACATGACCTTCGGCATCGACGATCAATTCGAGCGCATGAAGCCGCGCATCCGCTCGACGCATATTCATGACAACGACGGGAAAGAAGATCAGCACCTGTTCCCCGGGAAAGGCACTATCGACTGGGCGCACGCCGCACGGCTCGTCGCATCGTGTCCTGATGGCTGCCCGCTGCTGCTCGAGTTGAGAGAAGTAGCGGAGATGGAGCGGCCGGTGGAAGAGGCCAGACGTGCCGCGGACGATTTATTGAAGCAAACCGGAACGGAATGAGCAGCGAGCCTGAGCCTGCGGTCATCGCAATCGGCGAAGCGCGGCGGCATGAAGGCGAGGTGGTGCGGCTGCGCGGCTGGCTGTACAACCTGCGGAAGTCCGGGAAAATCGTGTTTCCGATTCTGCGCGATGGCACCGGGCTGATGCAATGCGTTGCGGTGAAGAGCAGTCTGCCGGAGGAGGTTTTTGAAAACCTCAAACATCTCACGCAAGAAAGTTCATTAGAGATTACCGGCAGGGTGCGAGCCGAGTCGCGCGCGCCTGGCGGTTACGAACTCGACGTGACAGACGCGCAGATCCTTCAGCGCGTAAACGAAGAGCAGCCGTATCCGATCACGCCGAAAGAGCATGGCGTCGATTTCTTGATGGATCATCGGCATCTGTGGCTGCGCAGCCGCCGCCAGCATGCGGCAATTCGGGTGCGGCATGAAGTGATCCGGGCGATCCGCGACTACTTCGACTCGCACGGCTTCACACTCGTCGATACGCCGATCCTCACACCCGCGGCCTGCGAAGGGACAACAACGCTGTTCGAGGTGGATTATTTCGGCGAGGAGAAACTCTTTCTGACGCAATCCGGCCAGCTCTATAACGAAGCCAACGCGATGGCGTTTGGAAAAGTGTATTGCTTTGGCCCGACGTTTCGCGCCGAGCGCTCGAAGACGCGGCGCCATCTGACCGAGTTCTGGATGGTCGAGCCGGAGATGGCGTTTGCGGACCTGGAAGAGATTAAGCGCGTCGCCGAAGAGTTGATCGTGTACACGGTGGGCCGGGTGCTCGAAGAACGCCGGGAAGAGTTGAAAGAGCTGGAGCGAGATACATCGAAGCTCGAAACTGTCCAGGCTCCGTTTCCACGCATGCGCTACGACGACGCAGTGAAGAGCTTGCAGTCGAAGGGCAGCGGCATTCAGTGGGGCGGTGATTTCGGGAACGCCGACGAAACGCTGCTTACCGAAAACTGCGACCGGCCGGTGATTGTGGACCGCTTCCCTACCGCGATCAAGGCGTTCTATTTTCAGCCGGACGCTGAGCGGCCGGACCTGGCGCTGGGCGTGGACATCATCGCGCCGGAAGGCTATGGGGAAATCGTCGGCGGCGGGCAGCGGATACACGATCTAGCGCTTTTAGAGCAGAGGCTAAGCGAACACAATCTGCCGCGCGAAGCGTTCGAGTGGTATCTCGATCTGCGGCGATTCGGAACCGTGCCGCACGGCGGGTTCGGCATGGGCGTGGAGCGCTTTGTGGCCTGGATGTGCGGTCTCGAGCACGTGCGCGAGACGATTCCGTATCCGCGCATGCTGTATCGCACGCGGCCCTGATCGTTTCATGCGGCAATCCACTATTGCGATTCTAGGCGCGCCGCTCGATCTCGGCGCGGGGCGGCGCGGCGTAGATATGGGCCCTTCTGCGCTGCGGCTGGCGGGCTTGAATGCGAAGCTGCCGTCGCTCGGCTACGAGATCGAAGACCTCGGCAACGTTTCGGTCGCGCAGCAAGAGAGCACCCCGACGGGTCCGACGAATGCGAAATATCTCGCGCATATTGCCAAGACCTGCGAGAAGCTGGCGGGCATAGTCGCGGGCGCGATGGACGCGCAGAAATTTCCGCTGGTGCTCGGCGGCGACCATTCGATTGCGGTGGGAACGGTTTCCGGAGCGGCGGCAGCGCTGCGCAAGCGGGGCAGGAAGACCGGCTTGATCTGGATCGATGCGCACGCCGACATGAACACGCCGGAATCGAGTCCTAGCGGCAATGTGCATGGGATGCCGCTTGCTTGCTGCATCGGGCGCGGCCCGCGCGAGCTGACTGATCTTCTCGGTTTCGCACCCAAGGTAGACGGAAAGAACGTGGCGCTCCTCGGCATCCGCGACGTGGATATCCGCGAGCGCGATATCGTGCGGCATTCGGGTGTGACGCCGTTCACCATGCGCGATATCGACGAGCGCGGTTTGCGCAACGTGATGGAGCAGGCGATTGCGATCGCGAGCAACGGCACGGCCGGATTTCATCTTTCGCTCGATATGGACGCGGTCGACCCCCATGAAGCGCCGGGCGTGGGAACTCCGGTGCGCGGCGGTATGACCTATCGCGAGGCGCATCTCGCGATGGAGATGATTTCCGATTCCCATTCGATGCTCTCGATGGAGGTAGTTGAAGTAAATCCGGTGCTGGATGAGACGAACCGGACCGCGCTGCTAGGAGTGGAGCTGGTTATGTCGGCGATGGGGAAGCGGATTTTATAGTTTTATTTAAATGGCGCCAGGCGCCTGCGGTCCGCGGATCACTTCCCGGACGCCGTGAGTAGCGCCGTTAAGAGAGGGTGAAGCGTTGGCGCGAACGGATTGGTCACGGTAACTCCACGCCATGTGAACCCCTCTTGGAGGTCCTCCGAAAGAAGCAAGCGACATTCGGCTTCCGCCGAAGCAGCCAGCACTACCGAGTCCCAGATCGTAAGACCATGATCGGACGCCAGATCTGTTGCGTTGATCATTACGGTGGCGGACGTCTCAGCCATGATGGGGTACGCGTCGCGCCAGCTCAGCACGGCTGCCCGTGCGCGTGCCGGCCTCCGCTTCGCTTTTCGGACGAGCACGTTGAACAGCTCGCCCAAGGTCTGAACCGGAAGCACGATAGCCGCGTATGGCAACTGCTGGATCAGCTTAAGCGCTTTGTCCCGCATCGCCGCGCCGTTAGTGCCTTCGGCATAGGCCAGGACGTTGGTATCCAAGGCGATCTTCATGTCGCGTCGTCGTATAACTCATTACGGGTCCAGCGGCCAATATTCGCAACTCGTTCTGTTCGAAGCCGCGCAAAAAGGGCAGAGCGCGCCCCCTCTGCAGTCCGCTCGTCCTCGACGACAGGCGTGATTTTGGCCACAGGCTTGCCGTGGCTCGTCACAATGACGCTTCGGCCCTTCTTCACGGTTCGCAGAAGTTCCGAGAACCGGCGATTGGCATCCGCTGCCGAAACTGCTTTGTCCATCATAGCCCCACTATCGTAGTGATATTAACTACTATAGCGCGAACCCGCACCGGCATTGCTACGAGACACACTGGCGGAATAAAGTATCAGGCGATATGCCGCGCATGTCATGGAGCGTGCGACTTCCGTCACCGGTGCGCGGCGGTATGACCTATCGCGAAGCGCACCTCGCGATGGAGATGCTTTCCGATTCCCATTCGATACTCTCGATGGAAATCGTTGAAGTGAATCCCGTGCTCGATGACACTAATCGCACGGCCCTGCTCGGAGTCGAGTTGATTATGTCCGCGATGGGGAAGCGGATTTTGTAGCCGTCAAAGCACCGCGCCTCCTCAGCGGCACCCCAGCCGAAACCTTCGATATATATCCCCTTATTCCTCGCGTACTAAGAGGGCTCGTTTTAGTACTTAACTATCGTTTCTGGGTCTACCATTTTTGTTGCTGCGCCTGTACGATGAAACACATGAGTTATGGTTTTCTGTTGCGTCATTGCCATCTTAACCATCACTTATTAACTTAATGTTCGGAGGACAGACGTGAAGAAATATCTACTTGCATTATTGTTTATCGCAGGAACTACGGTTTTGTTGGCCGATCCGGTAACAGTCACTGTAAAACTAACGGGATCCGGCAATCCCACAGATATTGCCTATAACCTACCAGGCTATCCCGGTGGGGTTTACGTAGGACCCTACCAGCTTTCCATTAATGGAGGCGCCTCAGTCGATGCGCTGTGTGTCGATCCGCTTCACGAAAGCAATGTCGGCAATAGTTGGACTGCTAACGTTAGCGCGGTTGGCGGCGATATCAGTAAAACCTACAACGCGACAAATACGGCAACTGTGCTCGGATATTCTCTGAGTTCGACATACGGTTATGAGATCGATGCTATTCTGTTCGATCTCATAGACGGTCCCAGCAAGAGCAGTCTTAGTGATCGGATTACCCTGCAGGAGGCGGCCTGGAGCGTTTTCGACCCGACATTGTTCGGTAGCGACACCAACACGATTCAAACCAACGCTTTCAAGATCGCGGAGAACGACGGCTTCAGCGCAAGTTCGCTCGGGACGTTCGATTTTTCGAATTACCAGATCCTGACGGATGTCAATGGCTCGAAACAAGAATTCCTGGTCGGTTCTGCCGTTCCGGAGCCTTTGTCTCTCGGCCTTATGGGCTTCGGCTTACTCGGCATCGCGGGTGTCGGATTGATGCGCCGGCGCAGAAAGGCGGCTTCCGCACTAGCTTAAAAGCAAAGAACCCTTGTCCACCTCTCCTTCTTAGCCGTCCCGGAGGCAATAGCTTCCGGGGTGGCCTAAAGGGAGAATGGGACGGACAATAGAGATGTCCTCAGTCGCGCGACGACGTCGCGCAGAAGAACTTCTTCGGCGGCACGGGTGCGGCGGTTGGTTAACTCGACTTTGCCCGATACGAGTTTTTTGCCGATGGTGATGCGGTAGGGGATGCCGATGAGATCGGCGTCTTTGAATTTGACGCCGGGGCGCTCGTCTCGGTCGTCCAAAAGCGCATCGATGCCGGCTTGGGCGCATTCGGCGTATAGCGCGTCGGCAGCTTCTTTCTGCAACGCGTCGGCGTAGTTGACCGGTGTGATGACGACCGAAAACGGAGCGATCGAGGCGGGCAAAGAGATGCCGTCCTTGTCGTGGAACAGTTCGATGGCGCAAGTGAGAATGCGCTCGATGCCGATGCCGTAAGAGCCCATGACCGGCGTGATTTCTTTTCCGCTTTCGTCGAGAACGCGCAGGCCCATCGATTCCGAGTACTTGTAGCCGAGCTTGAAGATGTGTCCGAGTTCGATGGCTTTGACGATTTCGAGCTTTGCGCCGCAGTTGGCGCAAGAGTCCCCTTCGGCAACCTGGCGGAGATCGTGGTATTCGGGCTGAAAATCCTTGCCGGGCGTGACATTTTTCAGGTGATAATCGTCGCGATTGGCTCCAGCGATCATGTTGCGGCGGCCGTGAAGCACGCCATCGGCGAGAATGCGCAGATTCTTCACGCCGACCGGTCCTAGCGAACCGGCGCTCGCACCGAAGAGATCGCGGATCTCTTCCGGATGGGCTTGGCGCAGATCCGCAGCATTCAGCACGCCGGCTAATTTGGTTTCGCTGAGCTGATGATCGCCGCGGAGCATGACCAGCACCGGTGAGCCGTCCGCGACCATCACGAGACTCTTCATTTGGGAAGTTTCGGGAAGCTTGGTGAAGGCGGAAACTTCGGCGATGGTTTTGAAACCGGGCGTGTGAAACGGCTCGGGATCAAAATCGCCTCCGGGATCGGGCGCGGCGGGCGCGCTTGCCTTCGAAATTGCCTTTTCGAGATTGGCTGCATAGCCGCAGCCGTGGCAATGGGCGACAAAATCCTCGCCGGCATCGGAGCGAACCATAAACTCGTGCGATTCGCTGCCGCCCATGGCGCCTGAGTGCGCTTCTACAACCATGTATGCGAGACCGGCGCGATCGAAGATCCGGCAATAGGCGCCGTAGTGTTTTTTGTAAGCGGCGTCAAGACCGGCAGCGTCCATGTCGAAGGTGTAGGAATCCTTCATGAGAAACTGGCGCACGCGCAGCAAACCCGATTTCGGTCGCGGCTCGTCGCGGAACTTGGTCTGGATCTGATACCAGATCTGCGGCAGTTGTTTGTAGCTGCGAAGTTCGCCGCGGGCGATGGCGGTCATGATCTCTTCATGGGTCATACCCAGGCAGAGCCACGCGCCCTTGCGGTCTTCGAGGCGGAACATGTTCTGGCCCATGGTGGTCCAGCGCCCGCTCTGCTCCCATATCTCGGCGGGCATGATGCCGGGCAGCAGGAACTCCTGCCCGATCTTGTCCATCTCCTCGCGT
>DASVGP010000229.1:0-49274 GCA_036379475.1 Bryobacteraceae bacterium
GAACTCCATGCCGATGTCAAAAAAGCCGACAGCTCGCACGATTTTGGCAAGGATATTCTTCCGTCCCTGATTGGGCGGGAAGACCTCTACGCGTACGATTTCCAAACCAACATCATTCCGGGCGATCCCATCGGCTCGCCGCAATACTGGCGCGACGTCGGCACTTTGGACGCCTACTATGAAGCCAGCATGGACCTGCGCGCGGTCTCCCCGGAACTCAACCTATATAACCGCCAGTGGCCGCTGCGCACCGCCAGCTATTCCGACGCTCCGGCCAAATTTGTCTTCGACGAAGACGGCCGCCGCGGCATGGCCATCGATTCCATCGTGGCCGGAAGCTCCATCGTTTCCGGCGGCGTGGTGAGAGGCTCGGTCCTCGGCCGCGGCGTTCGCGTTCACACCGGCGCCTATGTGGAGAATTCGGTCATTTTCGACAACTGCGACATCGGCCGCCACGCCCGAGTGCGCCGCGCCATTCTCGACAAAAACGTGAAAATCCCCCCAGGCGCCACCGTTGGCTACGATCCGGAAGCGGACCGCCGGAAATATTACGTCAGCGACGGCGGCGTGGTTGTGATCGAAGGCTATCAATCGACGGTGGATATCGCGACGCTTCAGGTCTAAGACCAATGCTGTTTCACTTTGGCTCTCGAATTTCCAAACCGAGCCGAGAGCGTAAGCGACCAGAATGGAGCAGACCTCGCTTACGCTCGGGGCTCAATTCTGGTGTGTAAAGCGGGCCTCGCCAGCAATTACGGCGCCGTTGGAGCGATTGGTCAGCATTACCGAAATAGGATCGTGAAATGTTCCCAACACCACCCAGTCTTGCGGCGGCGTTTTCTGGCTTAACACGAAACTCTGCGTTCCACCCTTGAAGCGAACTGTGAAATCGGCGTGCGCGGCCAGGCGCTGTCCCGGCGGTGCGCTTTTCCAGCGCACGGCGACCTGGTAATCCCCAATCATCGGCGTATCGAAGCGCCAGCGGGCCCAAGCGGAGCCGTTGCCCGGAGGCGCCCAGAAGTCGCCCTTCTCGGTGCGGTGCCATAGTGCCCGGCCGGTGAGCTGAAAACCGGCTCCGCCGTCGTGCACCACGATCTTACGCGGGGCGAGTTCGGCAAGCTGCGGCGTGTCGCGCTGCTCCAGCACCGCCAGCGCCTGGTTACGCTGCCAGCCGGGATAAGACTTCGCTTCCTTGACCATGCTCGCGATATGCCGGTCGAGCGCTGCTTTGAGAGCGGCCGCCCTGCCGGGAGTTTGCCGGCAGATGCTGGTCTGCTCCTTCGGATCGATGGTTTCGTCGAAACACTGGATGGCTCCCGTGCGCATAGTCTCGATCAGCTTGTAATGCCGGCTGCGGATCGAGTATTGCGGCGTTTGGACCGTCTCCTCGCCGTAAATGTAACGATGAACCTGTTTCTCTTTGCCTTCCAGCACCGGCACGAGACTCTTGCCGTCCAGATGCTTAGGCGGCGCAATGCCTTCGAGCGCAAGGACGGTAGGAACCAGATCGTATTGGCCGGCGAGTGCATTCACTCTCCGGCCGGCGGCAATACCGGCTCCCCAGAAGATCAGCGGAACGTGCTGATCGGCATCGTAGAGCGATCGATGATCGTCCGTATTGAAGTCCTTCGGATGGGAGAACAGCAGCTGGCCGTGATCGGAGACGAAAATCACCAGCGTGTTTTGCTTCAGTCCAAGCTGGCGAATAGTGTCGAAAAGCTCGCCGAGGTAGCGATCCACGTAAAGGATCTTGGCGGTGTAGAGTTGCTGGAGCCGGTGAATGGCACGCGCATCGCCCAGCTCGGCGAGCGCGTAAAGGCCGGGCGTATGGCCTCGGTGGTTCACGGTCAAATTGGGATAGTCGTCCGGAGTCTTGAAGCGGTCATATTGGGGCGGGGCATTGTAAGGCGTGTGCGGCTCCATATAATGGACCCACAAAAAGAAGCGCGAATTCTTGTGCGCCTTTAGCCAATTCACGGCCCAGACCGTTGTTTTCGGTGCGGTCAGGTAAAAACTGCTGCTGCCCGGATGGCCGGGGACGGGAAGCTGATAACCGGGGAAAAACTTGAAACTATCCCAGCCGCGCGAGGCGATATCCCAGATGGACCAGCAATTGGCATTGTCAGCGGCGGTGATCATGCCTGCCGGCTTGAGCATCTCGGGCAGAATCGGCTTGTGGGGCGAAAGCAGCAGATCCGAGGGCACCGGCGGAAGTTTTCCGTTCGTGAGCGGCCGAGTAATAAAAGCGCCGCAACTCTCATAGGGCGGCAGCGTCATGCCATGCACGGTCGGGAAAAGACCGGTGAGGATAGTCCCGAAAGAAGGCGTGGTCCAGCTTCCCGCGGAGTAAGCGTGCAGGAAAACGGTCCCTTCGCTGGCGAACCGGTCGATGTTCGGCGAATCCTGATACCGCGAACCGTAAGTGTGGAGGAAATCGGCGCGAAGTTGATCGGGCGTGATCAGAATGACGTTGTAAGGCGCTTTAGCGGCGGCGGCCACGCTAGCAGCCACGCACAAAAGCAGAACCTTCCCTCGCATTCGCGGACCATTATATCCGCGTGGGTGCAGCTAACTGATAGCTGAAAGCCGATAGCTAATAGCTGATAGCTTTAGGGCAAACTCGGTACATGCGTCCTATTCTTTCCGCCATGCTGCTGGCGGTTTCACTTTGCGGCGCCGGACTGGGGCAGCAGCCCCGGAAGCTTTCGCCGCTCACCCGGCAATTCGTTTCGGTTGACGCGCCGGTAGTCGCCCTGACCGGCGTTCAAGTAATCGATGGCACCGGTGGACCGCCTCGTCAAAACCAGACCGTTGTAATCAGAGACGGACGAATCGCCGCGCTCGGCAATTCCTCCTCGACCCCCGCTCCTCCCGGCGCGAAGGTGTTCAATCTGAAAGGCGACACCGTCATCCCGGGCCTGATTGGCATGCACGATCACCTTTTTTATCCGAACCAGGTTGCCGAAGGCCGGGCAGAGGGGCCGGTGATTCTATACAACGAAATGGGCTTCAGCTTCCCGCGGCTCTATCTGGCCTCCGGAGTCACCACGCTGCGCACGACCGGCAGCATTCAGCCATACACGGACCTCAGTCTGAAAAAGCTGATCGATGCCGGCAAAACGCCCGGACCCACGATGCATATCACCGGGCCGTACCTGGAAGGCGCGGGCGCCTATACGCCCAATATGCACGAACTGACCGGCCCCGCGGACGCCACACGCACCGTCAATTACTGGGCCGGAGAAGGTGTCACCTCCTTTAAGGCCTACATGCACATCACTCGCGCCGAATTGAAAGCTGCGATCGACGCGGCGCACTCACACGGACTCAAAATCACCGGTCACTTGTGCTCGGTCGGTTTCACGGAAGCCGCGGCCCTCGGCATTGACGATCTGGAGCACGGCCTTTTCGTGGATACGGAATTCGATCCCGGAAAGAAGCCTGACATTTGCCCGTCGCAGGCTCTGACCCAGAAAACCCTGGCAAATCTGGAGATTGAAAGCGCTCCCGTCCGGAAGTTGATTCACGACCTCGTCGTGCACCACGTCGCCGTGACCTCGACGTTACCCGTGTTCGAAACCTTTATTCCAGGCCGGCCGCCGCTTGAGCCGCGCGTGCTGGACGCGCTTTGCCCGGCCGCGCGCATCGACTATCTCACAATACGTGCCCGCGTCGGCGAACGCGCTCACTCGAATGCGGCTGCGGCGATGCAGAAAGAAATGCAATTCGAGCGCGAATTTGCCAAGGCCGGCGGCCTGCTGCTGGCCGGCGAGGACCCTACCGGATACGGAGGCGATCTGGCCGGATTCGGCGACCAGCGCGAACTGGAACTGCTAGTCCAGGCCGGCTTCACACCCACCCAGGCGATTCATATCGCCACCGAAAATGGAGCCAAATTCCTCGGCGTCGCTTCGCGAATCGGAACCATCGCTCCGGGTAAAGATGCCGACCTCGTTGTGATCCACGGAAACCCCGCAAAGAACATCCACGACATCGAAAAGGTCCAAACTGTTTTTAAAAATGGTATCGGGTACGATTCCGCCAAGCTGATCGAATCCGTTCATGGCGCGGTTGGCTTGCATTAAATGTCCGAGGTGTCGGTTCTTGGGGGCGATCTGTCCAGGATTCCAGAGAGGGAGGAGCCGATCAGGATTCCTTGAATCAGGTTACCGAGACAGCGGCATGAATAGGATTAATCCCGCGAGGCGTAAAATGCGACAGACGTAGCTCTGAGGAACGATGGCGAAATATGAATGAGCAAAATCGAAGGTCGCCCAAGACGTTCGCTGCTAGATTTCGCAATGTCGCCCTTACATATGGTATTCCCCTGTGGATCTTGGATTTCCTTACTGGATTCCGCCACAGCCTTTTGGCCGCCTTGTTAGATCTTCCCTTTATCTTGCTATCAGTATTGGTATTTACCGTGATGGAAGGCTGGATAGTGCGATGGCTTCGTAGTCGTTGGTGCTAAATAAAGATCTATCGAGATCTATATTATCGTCAAAAAACCGTTCCGTCACATGCATGCTATTGAAAACTCCCGTCCCCACTCCCCTCGTAACTAAGGCGTGCGTGAAGCAACCGGCTGGCCATAGAACCCGGACCTCGTCTGCGCCTTCAGCCCGTGCTGCGCGATCTTGACCTCGATGGCGTTATAGTAATTCGGTCCGACCGCGGGAGGCGGCGCAAACGAAAGAACGTAATAGGCATTGGCATCGCGCACGCACTTTTCGATTTGACTCGCTACGTCACTGGATTTCAGCACCCGGCCGCCGGTGTGAGACGCCAAAACCTGGAGCCCCAGGTCGCCTATCCGAGCCCGCGTCGGCGCGGTCACCGGCTTCAGGAATTGTTGGTAAGAAAAGGTTCGGCCAACCGGCTCCAGGGAACCCAACGGATTCACGGCATAAAGAGTAATGCCGGCGTTTCGTAACCGGGTCGATAGCGCGACGATTGTATGGAAGATTGTTTTCTCGTCCTTCGCACCCAAGTCCGTCGCGGAAAGCAGGGGCCATCCCGGACTGATCCAGATCACCAGCTTTCTGCCGGGCCGGTTTGCTTCTTTGTCCGCGAGTTGCTCCAGCGCCCAGATGGAACGCTCATTACGCTCGACCGCGCCGTAATATCCCGTTGATCGGGGCAGCGTGCGCAACCCGGTTTCGTGCTGGTCCAGATAGGCCGCGAGCGCGTTTCCGTCGCGCGATGCATTAGGCTGCATATCAAGACCGGCATCGGTGAAGATACCGATCGATACCGGCCAGGCAAGCCTGCTGCCGTCTTGCCGCAGAAACCGATCGATCTGTCCCCGCACAAGTGCCATTTTCGTGAACCATGTGTTGAGAGCATCGACGACCAGGACAACTTGTACGCCGGAGCCCGTGCGCGTCGCTTCTGCAATGGCCTGGAATGACAGAATCTTCTGCGGGTGCTTATTATCCAGGATCGTGAAGTCCTGCTGCTGCAAGCCGGCGACCGGCTTCCCGGACTTATCGTTTGCGACGACGTTCAGTATGATCCGGCCATCCGCCTCGGCGGGCGGTGGTGCAGGCTGAATCGCTCCCTGCTGTGCTACTCCGGGAAGACAAAAAGCGAAAATCCCGATCCACGCCGAATAAGGACCAGACATGCCCACACAAGAAAATACGAATCCTCACAAAAAATGGTTACTTCGAGTAAACTTCTCCGTACCTCCGGCGCACAGCGAGTTGATCCTACAGGATACGGAGGCGATCTGGCTGGTTCCGGCGGGAGGGCTTTTTGCGTTCCTGACTCACTTGAGAGTAACCGTTAATTCAGAAGCCGTGGACACGATTGTGGGCGCGGTTTCTTTTCTGGACAGTACTTGATTGATTGTGGCGATCAGTTCTTCCGGCTTGATCGGCTTGGCAAGATAGCTGTCCATGCCGGCTGCGAGGCACATCTCGCGATCGCCGATGAGAGCGTGCGCCGTCATGGCAACGATCTGTAGCTTGCGATCCGGATACCGCGTCCGGATTGCGGTCGTCGCCTCCAAACCATCCATCTCGGGCATCGATACGTCCATCAACACAAGGTCAAAGTCTTGCACGGCAATTCGTTCCAGCGCCTCCCGCCCATTACTCACAGCGATAACCCGGTGGCCCGCTTTCTCGATGATTCTGGTGGCTAACTTCCGGTTCACCGGATTATCTTCGGCGAGAAGAATGAGAAGCTCTACATCAGATTCTTCTCCGGCAAGAGCGTTTGTTTGCACAGTTTTGCGCTCATCTGCCATTTCGGCTGCAAGCACTTGGACGGCGATCTCGAAGTGAAAGCAACTGCCGCGGCCTTCGGTGCTTTCAAACTGGATACTCCCGCCCATCATCTCGACCAGCCGCGAACTAATCCCGAGACCCAGGCCGGTGCCGCCGAATCGCCGCGTTGTGGACGCGTCTGCTTGGGCGAAGGCCTCAAAGATGCGTTTCTGCTTGTCTTCCGGTATTCCGATCCCCGTATCGCGCACCGAAAAATGCAGGAGCACTTCAGTCTTGTTCGCTCCCGAGGCTTCAACCTCCAAAACAACTTCACCGAACTGCGTGAACTTTATCGCGTTGCCCAGCAAGTTGATCAGAACCTGCTGCAAGCGGGTTGAATCGGCATAAATCGTGCGCGGAACTTGTGGGGCCACGTTCATTTCAACTGCTAAACCCTTCTCGCGTCCCCGCAACTGCAGAGGTTTAATCGTTTGCTCCAACAGCTTGTGCAGATCAAATTCAATCGAGTTAAGTTGGAAGCGGCCGGCCTCAATCTTCGAGAAATCGAGTACATCGTTGATGATGGTGAGCAGAGCTTCGGCGGACGACCGGCTGAGTTCCAGATACTCTCTTTGTTCATCTGTCAGGGCCGTGCTCAAAAGCAGGTCGGTCATACCGATGACGCCGTTCATCGGCGTGCGGATTTCGTGGCTCATGTTGGCCAGAAACTCACTCTTGGCCCGGTTTGCTGCCTCCGCCTCCTGTTTGGCGCGGCGAAGCTCAATTTCTCCTCGCCGCAGTCGCCTTTGCGTGACAAGCAGACGAGCGCTGAAGCAAATGAACGATCCGATACCAATTACGGCGGCCCCGAGAGGATAGAAATGCGCCATTCGCCCGAGCATGGCCATGATGAGCGCCGGATACACCAGCGGGAAGAGCTGATCGAAGAGTCTGTGGCGCAGTTTCGGCGGGCCGAGTATTTCGTGCGGGCTCAGCTTGCCGTCCCAACTTGCCGCAACCAGCAGCGCGACAAAGAGATCCAATGCCCAGACCATGTCGAACCAATCACCGGACTGCGGGTTAACGGAAGGAAGGCTGCCATAGACATCGCTGAAACCGGAGATGAGGCAGTACAACGAAACCCGCAGGAACATGGACCGCGTCATCCGCGAGTTTGTCAGCACACCTCGAAACACGAACGCCAGCAAAAGCATTGAATCGAGCACCATGCTTCTGCTCCACAGCGGCCCATACATTTGGGGCGCCATCAAGCTCTGCGGCATGAAGTAAACGTAGAGAGTTGTCCACAACAGCAACGCCTGTATTACATCCGCCAGACGCAACGGATCGAATCGAGTCAGCTCCTGATCAGGCTCAAGGAACAGCGCCACGCCAAGAGGCAGCGTGGCGAACGTGTACAGGAAATCCTGGAAGGGACTGCCGGACGGATCGAGGACCGCAAGGGTATTTCCAACCATCCAGAGCAGGAAAGAAAGGGTGGTTAAGTTCCAGAAGGTTCGCGCGCCCGGGCCCGACCGGCGGGCTGCGCCGTAGCACGAAAGCGCGCATGCTGCACCTTCGAGCAGCATGATGAATTCCGAGACAGAGGGCCCGATTCCATGGGTTCCCCATTTCGCCAGAACTACCGCGTGCACCGCGGTGAACGCGAAACAGAGGAGGAGCCAGCGAGCAAAACGGGGCCGATCCTTCGCAACGAGGATGGTCACGGCGCGCCCAAGGTGTAGCACTGCGGGTTTCAAGGTACTTTGCAGTTCTTATCGGCGAAACGGGGTCCCTGACCCCGAGGTCATTGATTTTCTTGCAGGGAAAAACCGAAGAAAAACCGATTTTCAACGTCCGAATGGGCTAATCGCGTGTTGAAATGGGATGGGGTAAATACCTGAAAGTCAGCGCGCGAACACCATGACGACCTTGAGGGCAAACTTCAAGGCAGACCTGATCGCCCTGGCTCGCCGGGAGCTGTCGGGGCAATGAGGAAAACAGGTTGACAGCATCGCTGACACAGATATCATCTTGGCGTGGCTGGATGCACGCCGTAGGCGTCCGGAGGCCCGGCTCAGAAGACTGCACGTGGCCGACGACTTCAACTGTCCGCGGGATCTAGCGGCCGGCTGGCGAACGCTCCAAACGGAAGTGGCAGGGCGCCGAGCTTTGGCCCCGCATGAGGCCTCGTTAGTATCTGAGGGGTGATCAGGATCACCTTGGCGCCGCTGACCGTTAGGCCAAAATAGACGATGTGACCAAAACTGAAATTCTTCAGCGCATCCGCGCGATTCGCATCGTGCCCATCATTCGCGCCAATTCTGCCGACGCGGCGATTCGCTGTGTCGAAGCCATTGTGGAGGGCGGCATTCCGTGCGCTGAAATCACCATGACCGTGCCCGGCGCGATTCGCGGCCTGGAGCAGACAGCCGCGCGATTCGGCAATGATGTTTTGCTGGGGGCGGGAACCGTGCTCGATCCCGAAACCGCGCGCGCTTGCATTCTGGCCGGCGCCGAGTTCCTGGTGACTCCGGCGCTGAACCTGAAGACCATCGAGATGGCGCATCGTTACTCCAAGCCGATTTTCCCCGGCGCGCTGACACCCACCGAAGTGGTTACGGCGTGGGACGCGGGCGCCGATGCAATCAAAATTTTTCCAGCGAATGCGGTCGGAGGAGCGAAATACATCAAGGCGCTGCGCGGTCCGCTGCCGCACATCGAATTGGTCCCCACCGGAGGCGTGAATCTCGATACTGTTTGCGAGTTCTTGCAGGCGGGCTGCTGCGCCGTGGGCGTGGGCAGCGATCTGATCGATCAGAAGACCATTTCCGAGGGCCGCTTCGAGGTCTTCGCCGAGCGCGCACGCAAGTTTCGCGCCAAAATCGACGGCTGCCGATGACATACTAGAACCGAGATGAGTGCAGAAACTCACGTCGCCGTCCTCGGCTTGGGCTATGTCGGCTGCGTCTCGGCGGCTTGTCTGGCGCAGCTTGGCTTCCGCGTCACCGGAATCGATCGCGACGAGCACAAAGTAGAGAGCATTCTGAAAGGCATTGCGCCGTTTTTTGAGCCGGGCTTGGAATCGCTGGTGCGCGACAACGCCTCCAGCGGCCGGCTCACGGCGAGCACTTCGATTGCGGCCCTGGCCGAAGCCGATATCGCTCTCGTTTGCGTCGGAACGCCTTCGGAAAAGAATGGAAACCTCGGCCTCGGGCAACTCCGGCGGGTGGTGGAAGAAATCGCCGGAACGCTCGCTAATCGGAAGAAACCGCTCATCGTAGCCATTCGCAGCACGGTTTTCCCGGGCACTTGCGAAGAGGTGGTGATTCCCGCGCTGCAAGGGCACTCGATGGCGCGGGTGGTTTCCAACCCCGAATTTTTGCGCGAAGGCGTTGCGGTGCGCGATTTTATGGAACCGTCGCTGATCGTGGTCGGCGGGAACGATCCCGATGCAGTGAGCAGCGTGGCCGATCTTTACGCGGCGCTGCCTCTGCCGCCGTGCCTGGTTGGCCTGCGCACGGCCGAGATGATCAAGTACGCCTCAAACGCCTTTCATGCAGTGAAAATCGGATTCGCCAACGAAATCGGGGCTCTCAGCGCGCGGCTGAACGTGGACCCCGCCGAAGTCATGGCGACGCTGTGCGAGGACAAGAAACTGAACGTCTCGCCGGCCTATCTGAAGCCGGGCTTCGCGTTTGGCGGCTCCTGCCTGCCCAAAGATCTGCGCGCGCTAACCTACCGGGCCCAGCGGCTCGATTTGCACCTGCCGCTGCTCGAATCGGCGCTGCCCAGCAATCACCGGCACTTGGAGCGCGCCCTGGAGGCCGTACTGGAGCTCCCGGCCCGGCGCCTCGGTGTGATCGGTCTGGCTTTTAAAGAGAACACCGACGACCTGCGCGAAAGCCCGGTCGTTACCTTGCTGGAGCATCTGATCGGCAAAGGCCGCCAAGTGCGCGTTTTCGATCCGCACATCCAGATGGATGCCATTTACGGCAGCAACCGCAATTTCATCCTGCAGCAGATTCCACACGTTGGCCGCCTGCTCGATGGCTCCCTTGGCGAGACGCTAAAATGGGCTGAGCACCTCGTAATCGCTCAGCGCCTCAGTCCCGAACTAACGGAGCAGATCGCGCGGAGCGGTCGTCCGGTCACCGATCTGGTCGCCTCCTCGCTCGGCTATCTTTCTACGGGAGCGCCGGTACCGGGATGATGGCGGAGCTAAGCTCCGCGCGGGCTAAAGCCCGCCCTCCGAAACAGTACCGGCAGCCGTCAATCTAAAAAGTTAGTAACTTCGCGTGCCAGAACAGCAAAAATCTCACTCGGCATTCCAGGAGCGGATGCAGGCGCTCAAGAATGTCCCGCCCGTCCTCAAGATTTTCTGGCGGTCGGGCCCCCGGGTGGTTGGTGCCTTGCTGATATTCCGGCTGCTGAGCGCGCTGGTTCCGGCCGCCGTCGCTTCGGTGAACGGCCGAATCCTGCAGCAGGTCACGAACATTTTTTATGGTACGTCGCCCATGACCGACGTTCTGTGGTGGCTGGTGCTGACCGAATTTGGACTTGCCTTGGCGAACAACATCTTTAGCCAGCTCATCAGCTATTACAACCAAGTTCTGGCCGACCGCTACACCCGCTACGTCAGCATCCAGGTGATGGAGCATGCTTCGCAGCTCGACCTGCAGTCTTATGAAGATCCGATCTATTACGATCGGCTCGAACGTGCGCGCGTGCAAGCCACCGATCGCGTGCTGTTCATCCAGCTTCTCGGGCAGTGTTTTTCGCAAGTAATCACGGTAGTTTCGCTCTCGATTTTAATCATTGTCTATGCACCGTGGCTGCTGCTCTTGCTGGTGGCTTGCCTGATTCCGGCATTCGTTGGGGAAAGCCATTTTGCCTTCCTGGATTATGCTAAGAACTTCCGCCAGACTCCGGCCAAGCGCCAGATGGATTACTTGCGGCAGGTGGGCGGCAGCAAGGAAGCCGCAAAAGAGCTGAAACTTTTTGGGTTGTCGACTTTCCTCACCGATCGATTTGCCCATATCGCGAATGCCATTCTCGACGAGAATATGGCACTCAACCGGCGGCGTCTGATCGCGGTCTCATTTTTGGCCATGCTGAGCACCGTAGGCTACTACGGAGCCTTCGCCTGGGCGGTTTATAAGACAATCACCAAGGTCATCCAAATTAAAACTTTCGGGATCCTGGTGCAGGCGATCATGGGCGCTTCGAGTAACATCCAGCAATTGTTTATGACGATCTCGGGCATCGCGGACCAGGCGCTGTTCCTGACCGATTTACTGGCGTTTTTCGGCATGCGGCCTACGGTCACCTCCAAACCCAACGCGCTTCCCGCGCCGCGGCCCATCACAAAAGGTTTCGAGTTTCGCGACGTATCCTTTGTCTATCCAGGCACCCAGCGCGAAGTGCTGAAAAACCTGAATTTCCGCCTCGAACCCGGTGAGCGCGTAGCCATGATCGGGCAAAACGGGCAGGGAAAAACCACCATCGTCAAGCTGATGACGCGGCTATACGACCCGACCGGAGGGAAAATCCTGCTCGATGGGGTCGACCTGAGAGATTACGATATCGAAGACCTCTGCCGTGAAATTGGCGTCATATTTCAGGATTTCATGCGCTACGAAATGACGGCCCGCGAAAATATAGGCGTAGGACGCATCGAATACTTGGGAGACGACTGTCGCATCCAGGGCGCCGCGGAAAAAAGTATGGCCGATGGGGTGATTGCCCGCCTTCCCGGTAAATATGAACAGATGCTGGGACGGCGATTCGAAGGCGGCGTTGACCTGTCGGGCGGGGAATGGCAAAAGCTGGCGCTCGGGCGCGCTTATCTGCGCGATGCGCAGGTGTTGATTCTTGACGAACCCACCGCCGCACTCGACGCCAAGGCAGAGTACCAGGTCTACGAGCGCTTTAACGAACTGACCATCGGCAAAATGGCATTATTTATCTCGCATCGGTTTTCCACTGTCCGCATGGCCGAACGGATCATCGTTCTCGAAAACGGCGCCATCGCCGAGGAAGGCAGCCACCAACAGTTGATCGAACGCGCCGGCCGCTATGCGGAAATGTTCGAGCTGCAGGCGTCAAGCTATAGATAGAGAACGGCCATGGCGGAACCGACTTTGCAAACAACAACTAAGCCCGCCCGCACGGAAGAGGCCGGACTGACGGCTGCCGAGCAGGGCGAGCTGCGCGCCCGCGCTGTCGAAACCGCCCGAAGCTGCGGCTGGCTTCCGGGCCGCAGCGGTTCTCACCGCGCCCGCGCTTTGCTGCACCAGGTTTCCGGCCGCTTATCGGAGCTCGAAGACGAGCTGCACCAATGCGAAGGCTCCGAGCCCAGCGCCGACCTGCGCTGGCTCCAGGATAATCTGCGCATGATCCGCGCCGACCTGCGCGACATCGAGAGCGCGGCGAAATCGTTTGCCAAGCTTCCGCTCGTGCGCACGCCGCACGAGGAGGCGATTGCACGCTGTATTGTTCTGGCGCGCTCCTTCGCCGCCGCGAGCCCCCGCTTAACCGAACCCGCACTCTCGTTTTTCGTCGATGCGGTGCAGCAGGTGGAACCGCTTCGCCTTTCCGAACTCGACGGCATGCTGGCCGCGCTCAAGCTGGCGTATTTGGAAGTCCTGGCCGAGCGCGGCTTCCAGGCCGTCGAGGCTTTCCAGTCTCAAGGCAAGACCGCGCCTTCGTTCGATATCGGCATCGTCATCACCAGCCTGCGCTTCATCACCGAGATCGATTGGAAAGAAACACTCGAGCAGCTCTCGCTAATTCATCGCTCGCTCTTGCGCGACCCCTGCGGTATCTATCCGCGCATGGAGTTCGAGAGCCGGGCAGCCTATCGGAAGCGCGCCGCGAAAATCGCCGCGCACTCCGATTGCAATGAACGGCAGGTCGCGGATTTGGCGGTCCGCCTGGCGCAGGAAGCGCCCATTGAGCCTGCCAAGCCTCAGCCGCTGCGCGAGCGTTTGCGCCACGTCGGCTATTACCTGGTCGACGAAACCGGCTCGCGAGAACTCCTGCGTCGCTGCAGTTACCGTACTCCGATCGGCACCCGGCTGCAACGCCTACTGCGCACTTATCCCGACGAGATTTACATCATCGGCATCGAGTTCATCGCTCTCATCACCGTGGTTTTGCTCATCATGAGCGTGGTCAAGCATCAGGAAGGCGCCGGCATCGTGATCGGCGCACTGCTGCTGATTCTGCCCGCAACCCAGGCCGCTGTCGAAGTGATGAACTATCTGGTTACTTCGATCCTGACGCCCCACGCTCTGCCCAAGCTCGATTTCTCCAAAGGCATCGATCGCGATTGCGCCACTATCGTCGCGATTCCCACCCTGCTCATTAACGAAAAGCAGATCCGGCAGCTTGTCGACGATCTGGAGATCCGCTACCTGGCCAACCGGGATCCGAACATCTTCTTCGCGCTTCTGACCGATCTGCCTGATACCGCCGAACCCGTGGGCGAACAGGATACCCGCATCGATCTCGCCGTGAGCCTGATCGAGGGTCTCAACAGCAAGTATGGGGATGAGCCGTACGGAGGCTTTTATTTATTCCACCGCCATCGCGTCTACAACCCGCGGGAAGGCGCGTGGATGGGCTGGGAGCGCAAGCGCGGCAAGCTGCTCGACCTCAATCAGCTTTTGCGAACTACCTTCGACCCATTTCCGGTAAAGGCCGGCGACGTGCCCCTGCTGCCGCCGATTCGCTACGTGCTGACGCTCGATTCCGACACCCAGCTTCCGCGCGGCACGGCCCAGCGGATGATCGGTGCCATGGCTCATCCGCTCAACCGGCCGCTCATCGATCCCGATCTCAATATCGTCGTCGATGGTTACGGCCTGCTGCAGCCGCGCGTCGGCATCAGCGTCGCTTCCGCCAGCAGTTCACATCTGGCGGCAATCTACTCCGGCCAGACCGGCTTCGACATTTACTCGCGCGCGATTTCCGATGTCTATCAGGATCTCTATTCCGAGGGCATCTTCACCGGCAAAGGCATCTACGACATCGACGCCTTCCGCCAGGTGCTCGAGCACCGCTTCCCGCGCAATACGCTGCTCAGCCACGATCTGATCGAGGGCGCTTACGTGCGCGCCGGCCTCGCTTCCGATATCGAAGTGATCGACGATTATCCTTCGCGCTACAGCGCCTATAATCGCCGCAAGCATCGCTGGCTGCGCGGCGATTGGCAGATCGTGCGCTGGATTTTCAACCGCGTTCCGGACGAAACCCGCCGCCTGGTGCGCAATCCGATCTCGCTCATCTCGCGCTGGAAGATCTTTGATAATCTGCGCCGCAGCCTCGTCGAACCGGCCACCTTCGCGCTGCTGATCGCGGGCTGGTTCGGCCTGCCGGGCGGGCCGCGCTTCTGGACCATCGTAACGCTGGCTCTGCTGTTTCTGCCGATCTATTTCCGCCTTGTTTTCACGCTGTTGCGCGCCCTATTTAAACGTAATGCTCAAACTGCGCGCGATGCCGTTATCGATTTCCTCACCGCTCACGTCAGCATTCTGCTGAACATCGCCTTCCTGGCCCATCAGGCGCTGGTCGCGCTGGACGCCATCATCCGAACCGTCATCCGCAGCACCGTTACTCATAACCGCCTGCTCGAATGGGAAACCGCGACCGAAGCCGAACTGGGCATCCGCAAGCGCACGCCGGTAGACGTCTATTTGCAATGGATGCCGTTGCTGGCAATCATTCTTGCCGGCGGACTCGCGCTGCATCCGGTGGCGGCGCCTTATGCATCGCCTTTTGTTGCCGCCTGGTTTTTTTCCAAACTGATTTCCAACTGGCTCAACCGTTCGCCGCACCCGGAAGATTACAATCTATCCGGCGAAGACCGCGTCTTTTTGCGCGACCTGGCGCTGCATACGTGGCGCTATTTCGCCGAATTCAGCAGCGAGAAAAATAACTGGCTGGTGCCCGACAACGTTCAGGAACAGCCGTATGTTGTGGCCGAACGCATATCGCCCACCAATCTCGGCTTCCTGCTGAATGCCCGTCAGGCCGCGCTCGAATTCGGTTATCTGACAGTTTCCGAATTCGTCGCGCAAACCGAAGCCACGCTCCAGACCATGGCCAAACTGCCGCGCCACTTCGGTCACTTCTTAAATTGGTACGAGACCGTGAGCCTCAAGCCGCTCGAGCCGCAGTTTGTTTCAACTGTTGATAGCGGGAATCTCGCCGCTTCGTTATGGGCTCTGAAGCAGGGCTGCATCGATCTGCTGAGCCGGCCGCTGCTGCGGCAAAACGCGCTCGAAGGCATCGAGGATTACTATCGCCTCGCGGGCAAACCCGCGAAAGAAGCGGCCGGAATTTTCCGCCTCACGGATCCGAGCGTGTGGCTGGCGCGCCTGCTCGCTCTGCCCATCGACCGCAAGGCAAACTGGTGGGCGGCCGAACTGGGCCGCCGCATCGATGCCTTGCACCGCGAAATCCGCGATTATCTGCCTTTCTATCTGCCCGAATTCGACCGGCTGCGCGCCGTCGGCCTCGAACAGCCGTCGTATTCGCTGACTCTCGAAAACACTCCCCGCTTCTTCGCGGATGCGAACCGCAGGCTGGGCCTCGTTCTGGCGAAGCCGGATCTCCCCGAGGATGTTGCCGAACTCGGCATGCGGCTGCGGCAGATGCTGGCCGATGCGCGCGACCGCGTGCTGCATTTGGCTGTCCGGCTGGGTTCGCAGGCGGCCGATAGCGACCGCTTTGTCCACGAGATGAGCTTTAAGCTGCTCCTCAACCAGCAGCGCAAACTGCTCTCGGTCGGTTTGGGTGCCTCCGACGGCCAATTGAATAAATCCTGCTACGATCTGCTGGCGTCCGAAGCCCGCACCGCCGCTTTCATTGCGGTGGCCAAGAACGATATCGAGCCGGAGACCTGGTTCCGTATCGGCCGCCAGCATACGGTCTCGGAAGGAGAAACCGTACTCGTCTCCTGGACCGGTACCATGTTTGAGTACCTCATGCCGGTGATCTGGATGAAGTCGCAGCCGAGCACGCTGCTCGACCGCGCGGTCAGCTCGTCGGTGCGTGTTCAGCAGTCCTACGCCAAACACCGCCGCGTTCCCTGGGGGATTTCGGAGGCGGCTTTCAGCGCGCGCGACCCGCAGGGCAACTATCAATATGCCGCGTTTGGCATCCCGGACCTGGCGTTGAACGTGGCGCGCTCGGGCATGCTGGTGATTTCTCCGTATTCAAGCTGCCTGGCTCTTGCGGTGAATCCATCCGCCTCAGTGGAAAATCTGCGGATCATGGCTGCCAGAAAATGGCTGAGTGACTATGGCTTTTATGAATCGGCTGATTTCACCGCTACCCCGCGGAAGCGCTTCGGGCGCCGGAAATGCGAACTGGTCCGCTGCTGGATGGCGCATCATCAAGGCATGAGCCTGACGGCCATCTGCAATCTGCTCCATCGCAGCGCGTTTCAGCGCTGGTTTCACGCCGAGCCTCTGGTGCAGGCCAACGAACTCATCCTGCAGGAGCGCCCGCTGCGCGTTCGCGCCACTTCTACCCCCCAGCCGCGCCGCCTGGTCCGCCTGAGCCCGAAGCGTAAATCGAAGCTCGAAAATCCCGCCTGAAACTCAGCCCAGGGACCCCATCACCTTCCGCGCCGCCTCTCTGCCCGACAGAATCGCTCCATGCACGGTCGCGCTGTGGCCCGAAGTTTCCGCTGCTTCGCCCGCAAAATACAACGTGTCTTCGATTGGCTCTGCCAGTGCCTCTCTCGCCGAACATGCGTCGACAGGGGCATAGCTGTAGGCTCCCCGCGCGAACGGATCGGCATGCCAATCGTGATAGTACGCTTGCTCCAGCAATCCCTGTACACGCTCGCGGCTTTGGCTCAGAATCCGTGCTAACGCCGCAATCCCTTCCGCTACAATCTCCGCTTTCGTCTTGCCCTGCAAATCGTCCGCACGCGGACCCGCGCTCCAACCCACCAGGACATTCGCCTCTACGGGCAGAGACGTCCACCAGGTGGGAAAAGCAGTTTCGTTCGAGAGTATAAATCCGGCATCGGCGATAGCCTGGTTCTCCCGCCAAAACGGTTCACGAAATCGCAAAACGATGCGCACAACCTGACCGAACGCCAGTCTGCGTGCTGCTTGCAGCGTCTGCTCCGGTTCCGGCTCGAATGCGATGCCGCCGGCCTGCAACACGCCCAAGGGAACGGTAACCACAGCGCGCCGGGCGGAAATCGATTCCGCACCTCGCACAGTTAGTTCGACGGCGCCGCGCTTCCAGCGAATCCGCTCGACGATCGAGTTCAGCCGCAATTTTGCGCGCCAGTTTTCCACCCCTTGCAGCAGATACGACGGAACAGATGCATATCCATTGAGGATGCGGAACGAACGATGGCCCTCGATCCGTTCCGCGGCTCGCGATTCGCACGCCAGCGACGCGATGCCAACGATCTCCTTCCGCGCCGCGTTGAAGCCCTCGACATAAGCCGTGGCCATCTGTTTCGTTTCTTCCGGATACTCTGCCCCATCGATGAATTCCTGAAATGTGCAATCTTTGCCTGTATCGGCCCTGTGGCGGAGATCGTCCATGACGCGCTCGATGCGTTCCCAAGCATCGCCGCGCTCCCGCACCTGACCGTTTTCTATGTGTACGGCGCGTCCGGCGATATCGTAAGCGGTCAAATTCGCGGCTTCGATAATTCCCCAGGTGGCGGGCGATCGCCCGTGAACGAATTCCGCTCCCAGTTCGATCGGGACGGGGAGCAGCGGATCGTGTTCTGTATAAACGCGGCCGCCGATCCGATTCCGCGCTTCGAGACAAAGCACGGAGTACCCGGCTCGATCCAATTCGCGCATCGCGGCCAGCCCCGCCGCTCCGGCGCCAACAATCACAACTTGCGGATTCTCTCCCTCCACAACCGCAGTGTCGCAAACAGAGAAGCTTCCATGCGCTGCTAAAATTGTAGAGAAAGCTGCCTTTGTATTTCGATCACAACGCGACCACTCCCATTGCTCCTGAAGCGGCTCAAGTACTGAGCGATGCGCTCCAGACCGTTCAGGGCAACGCATCGAGCGTACATTCCGGCGGCCAAATCGCGCGCCTGCAGATCGAGAACGCGCGGCGCACGATAGCCGCTTCGCTTGGCGCAACACCCGCTGAACTGGTCTTTACCAGCGGCGGCACCGAGTCGAACAATCTGGCCATTTTCGGGCTATTGCGCGCGCTTCCTGCCGGGCCGAAGCATGTGCTCGCCAGCAGCATCGAGCACCCTTCCGTCCTCGAATGCTTCCGGCGGATTGCAAGCGAAGGCATGGCGGTCGATATTGTCGATCCCGCCGATCTTGAAGGGTATATCCGCCCCGAAACCGTTCTCGTCTCCGTGATGCAGGCCAACAACGAGACCGGCGATATTCAGCCAATAGAACAAATCGCCGCGCTTGTTCGAGCGCACCGCGCGGCCGGTCAGGCCATCTGGTTTCATTCCGATGGCGTGCAAGCGTTTGGGAAGACGCCGGTGGATTTGAGCCGCCTCGAAGTCGATCTGTATTCGATTAGCGCGCACAAGATTCATGGCCCGAAGGGCATCGGAGCGTTGTTTGTCCGTAAGGGCACTCCGCTTGCTCCGCTGTTGGCGGGCGGCCGCCAGGAGCGCGGCCGCCGTGCCGGCACCGAAAACGTGCCTGCCTCCATGGCGTTTGCGTGCGCGGTGGAGTTGTGCGGCGATGCCGATCGTTGCCCCAAACTTCGAGACCGTTTCGAGGCTCAGGTGCTCGGCGCGCTAGATGATACCGAAATCAACGGCAGGGCTGATGCGCGCCTGCCCAACACCAGCAACCTGATGTTTCGGGGAGTTTCCGCCGAGGCCCTGCTCATTGCGCTAGATCTCAAAGGCATGGCTGTCTCCACGGGCTCAGCGTGCAGCAGCGGATCGATCGAGCCGTCGCACGTGCTGCTCGCCATGGGCCGAACGAAAGAGGAAGCGAATTCCAGCATCCGCTTCTCTTTCGGACGCTACAACACGGTTGAGGAGATCGATGCGCTTTCCGATGCGGTGATCGTTTCGGTGCGGCAGCTTCGCAAGCGTATGCCCAGGGAGAATCGTCTTGCCGCAGTCTGACGCCCCCATCGCCGTCGCCATGTCGGGCGGCGTCGATAGCTCCGTGGTCGCAGGGCTGCTGCAGCGCGAAGGCTTGCCGGTAATTGGCCTTACGATGCAGCTCTGGAACCAGCGCCGCTTGCCCGAACTGGTTCCCGCGACCGGCGCGACCGGCCGCTGCTGCTCGCTCGACGATGTTTACGATGCGCGCTACGTCGCTTCCGTTCTCGGCATCCCATATTACGTGGTGAATTTCGAAGAGCGCTTCGAGCGTGAGGTCGTTCAGCCGTTCATCGACGATTACCTCCAGGGCCGCACTCCGATACCGTGTACGCTCTGCAATAACTTCATCAAGTTCGACCAGTTTCTGGAAATGGCCGGCGGCGTTGGCGCCGAAAACATTGCGACCGGTCATTATGCGCGCGTGAGCTTTGATGAAACTTCCGGCCGCTATCAGATGCGTAAGAGCATCGATCCGGCCAAGGACCAGACTTATTTTCTGTTTGGCCTGACGCAGGCCCAGCTTGCGCGAACGCTCTTCCCGCTTGGCGGAATGAGGAAGCCGCAGGTTCGCGAGCTGGCCAAAGAGCTTGGCCTGCCGGTGGCGGAAAAGCACGACAGCCAGGAGATCTGCTTCGTTCCCAACGGCGATTACGCCGCGTTCATCGACGCTTACTTCCGCGAGCGCGGGATCAGCCGCGCCGAAACAGAAGGCGAAGTGGTGGATACCGAAGGCCGCGTGTTAGGGCATCACGCGGGTACGCATCATTTTACGGTCGGCCAGCGGCGCGGCCTCGGCATCGCGCGTCCGGAGCCGCTCTATGTCATTCAGACCGACGCGGCATCGCAGCGCGTGGTCGTCGGCGGTAACGCGGATCTGATGCGCTCTTCGCTCGTCGCTAAAAACGTGAATTGGCTCTCAATCGAACAACCCTGCGGGCCCATCCGCGTGCAAGTCAAAATCCGGAACAGGCATGTTGCGGCGGAGGCCACGCTCAGCGCGCTCGACGATTCCCGCGTGGAAATACGGTTCGATGAGCCGCAGCGCGCCGTTACTCCCGGCCAGGCGGCTGTGTTCTATGACGACGATCTGGTGCTCGGCGGCGGCTGGATCGAATGAGTATTGAGCTTCCAATGTGCACCTGATTACTGGAGGCGGCGGCTGCCATGCAAAACCGCCTCAATGCGAATGCATTGCCTCTCCTCTTCGAATCGGTAAACGATCACGTAGGGAGCATGGATCAACTCGCGTGTTCGAACATCGCGGCCGCGACGGCCTAGCAATGGATGGCTCGTAAGTGCCTCGACGGCCCGGAGGATCGCGGTGATCGTCGCGCTGGCCGCATCCGGACGATCCTGGGCTATATAGGAATGAATCGACTCCAGATGGTCGGCTGCTGTTTCAGCGAATGGTCACTTGGACGTCTTAGGCTCTCGCGCCTTTGCGTCCAGCATCGACACGCGGGCGCACACTTCCTCGTGCGACAGAGTGCGTCCGGCATCCGAATCCGCGATGCCCTTTTCGATTTCCTGCAGTTGCCATTCGTGCAATTCGATATAGTTTGACACTGCTTCGTTGATGACCCAATCGCGGTTGCGGTCGACAGCATCCGCTATGCGATCGAGGTCTTCACGCGTCCGTGGATCGGTCTGAAAGCTCAACGAGACACTCATGGATATATTTTATAGCTGTTTGATGCCAGGTTGGCGCCTACTTCCTGTACTGAATCGTGCTGCTTCCTTCGAACTTACGGTAGTTCCGAAACTCGATCGTGTTTTTCGTGCAGATACTCGAATCGCGCTCGCAGGCCACATTCGACGCGTGCACGGGCAGCAGAAACTGTTGGTTTCCCAGGGACACTAAGCTGTAGTCGACTGCGGTCTCGACGTAACTAAACGGGAAATCGTGGGGAATGTTCTCGGCCTTCATCTCAACTCTGCGCACCACCGCGGATTTCTTGTCGATCCATACGGATCCGGTGTAAACCGGCCTGAGCGTCTGGCCTCCAACGATGATCGTCCAGTCGGAGCGCGGCAGCGACACTCTGAAGTGGTACATCGCGATGGGGACTCCGTCGTTGCTGCCGAAATTCTTGAATTGAAACTGAGTTTCGCGCCCCGGGTCGAACAGGCTGTAAAGCATCGAAGCGAATTCGCCGGTGGAAGTGGTGCCGCCTATATCCATCATGCTTTTCTTTGTCTTCTTGCCGCCCACGGTGATGTCGCTATAATCTTCGTGCCCGTGATCGTAGGCCACCTTGGCGGTGACCACATCCTGCGCCTGCCATCCGCTGTTCCGCGACTGTGCGGCATAACGCGTCGTGTCCTGATTGCAAAGATAATTCGGTAAGCCCTGAGTGAAGGTAGCCACCCAATGGCGCGCCTTCTGAATCATCGCGTCGAAGTGTTGCTGGAGGGCCGGCGGCGGGGTCGGCGAAGTGATGCTGAAATCGAAATCGCCATTGGGTTTTGTCGCAGCGCTCTGCGTGGTAGAAGAATGCTCCGGTTTGCCGGGACGTAAGATCGGCGCGCCTGGTGCTTCAGGAGGATTCACAATGCCCGAGGGCGTCTCCCCTGCCGAGGTGCTCGCGGAATCTCTTTCCGGCTTGCCCGGCCGCAGGATCGGCGCGCCCGGCTCATCGGGAGGGTTCACAATTCCCGAAGGCGTTTCCGGGGCTGCCGAAGCCGCTGCATCGGTACTGGGACCCTGAGCGGCCTTGCTCGCTGCGTCAGCCGGCGCCGCTTTCGGCTTCAACAACTCCACAGTGACCGCGGTCAGGTAGTCGTGTTCGTCTTCGGCCGCTTCGACATGAACTCGAGTGCGTGGAACGATTTGGGTCGCGGAAGAGCCGCTGCCCGCTGCGACAAACTTCGTAGCCGGTGTGATGCTCATCGTGAGCCAGCGCCCGTCCGGGACGTGCACGACCAGCTTCTGGCCGTCGTTCGAGACGGTTGTGCCGGTGGCTGCGATGATCGTCTGATTCTGGTTCGGGTTGGCCTTGCCTTTCTTTGTCTTGTGGTGCTTGTGCAGCTTGGGGATTTTCACGCCGCCCATCGGCGGATACGGTCCCGCCACCCCGCCGCCCGGAGACGGGAGCTGTGCGGCCAAAGGCAAGCTCACAACCGCCAGCAAAACGGCTAGCCGTGACATTTGAGCATTAGATGCGCGCTCCATCCTGCCTGGTTTCCTTCACCACCTCAGCAAAACCAGTTCCGAGCAAAACCCAGGCCCCATAGCGGCCAGAATGCCCCAGGTCCCAGGCTCGGGGCGCCGGTTCTTCATGGTTTCTTCCAGCACAAACAGCACCGAAGCCGAGGAGAGATTCCCGGTCTTGCGCAGGCAGTTCCAGGATAGTTCGAGCGCGCCGTTACTCAAACCCAGAGCGGATTCGGCGGCCTCCAGCACCTTCGGCCCTCCGGTGTGGATCACCCAGCTTCCGATATCGCGTCGCTCCAGGCCGTGTTCGGAGAGAAATTCGTCCACATCGCGGCCCAGATTCGCCAAAACCACGTCCGGCACATCGCGCGACAAAACGATGCGAAAACCCTTTTCCGAGATGTCCCAGCCCATCACGTATTCCGTTTCCGGATAGAAAACCGATCTCGTGGCGATAATTTCCGGGCCATCGGACTCCCGTTCAGCGCCGGAGACGATCACCGCCGCGGCGCCGTCGCCGAACAGCCCCGAGCTGATCAAGTTGGCCGCCGAAAGATCGTCTTGCTGAACCGTAAGCGAGCAAAGCTCGACCGAAAGCAAGAGCGCCGCTTGATTCGGGAATGCCCTTACGTAGTCGGCTGCGCGGGCGATACCGGCCGCGCCCGCTACGCATCCCAGCCCGAAGATCGGGATACGTTTCATGTGCCGGTTCAGCCCCATTTTGTTAATCAGCCGCCCTTCTACCGACGGACTCGAAATGCCGGTGATGGAAACGAAAAAAAACGCTCCGATATCCCGGGCGGCGATGCCGGCCTGTGCCATGGCTTGGCAGATCGCCCGTTCGCCCAACTCCATGGACGTCCGAATCCATACATCGTTCGCCGCGCCAAAGCTGGCCGGCGGATAGGCCTCCATGGGAAGCGCCAGATAGCGGCCGTCCACCTGTGTGGCGCTGTGCAGGCGCTCCAAAACCTCAAACCGCTCGAGCCTCGGTCCCCAGTAGCGTTTGAAGGCGTCGATCAGGGTTTCTTGCGGGTAGTAGTACGGGGGCAGGGCAGTGGCGGCGCTGGAAATTTTCATGTGCAAGGCGCGGGCAGTCCTTTCACACCTTACAGCATCGGCGGCTGCCGTGGGTGTTAATCTGGGGGCGCGTGGAGCGGCTACTTAAGGCGCTGCGGAACGATCGCTCGGAAATCCCACTGGATGTGGCGGCTTTGGAGATCGCCGCGATCGAATTTCCCGATCTCGACGTGAACGCTTCTCTCCTCCGCATCGACAACCTCGCGAATGAGGTCGCGGCGCAGATCCCACGCCAGGCAAAGCCTCTCGATTTCATTCACGCGGCCAACCGTGTCTTGTTTGAAATTTTGGAATTTCGGGGCAACGGCGACCATTACTACGATCCGCGCAATAGCTGCCTGAATGCAGTCCTTTCGCGGCGGCTCGGGATTCCGATTACGCTCTCGGTGCTGTACATCGAAATCGCCCGGCGCCTGTCGCGGCCGGTTCACGGCGTCGGCTTGCCCGGACATTTTATCGTCGCCTATGACGATCGCGAGGTCCGTTACTGGATCGATCCCTTTCACGGCGGGCGCATCCTCACTCTTGCCGATTGCTATGCGCTTGCTCAGGAAACCGCCGGCGTCAATCTACGCAAGAATCCGGCGGTGCTGGCGCCCGTTGGCGCGCGCCAGATCCTGGTGCGCATGTTGAGCAATCTGAAGATCATCTACATGCGAGGCGGCGCCTTCGAGAAAGCGCGGCGCGTGCTGGATTTGCTGATCCAGGCTATGCCCGAATATCCTGAAGAGTACCGCCATCGCGGCCTGATTCATTTGAGGCAATGGAATCACCGCGCCGCCAAATCCGATCTCGAAACCTATCTGCGTCTTGAACCCAACGCGCCCGAGCGAGAGCAAGTCGAGAAAGAGTTGCTGCTCATTGAGCGCTGGAAAGCGGGCTTGAATTAATCGTGCTAGCATCGTTACTTTAAGGAGCAAGCATGCCTATCAGCAGAAGACTCGCGATTCTCGGCGGGTTTGCGGCGGTCTATGCTGCCGCGGCGAGTAAGTCGCCCTCCACGACGCTAAAGGTCGGCGACAAAGCTCCTGACTTCACTCTTCCTTCCACCGAAGGCGGCACCGTACATCTCGCCGATTACATCGGCAAGAGCACGATTGTGCTGGCATTCTTTCCGGCGGCCTTTACCGGCGGTTGAACGGCCGAAATGAAAGCATTCCAGGCTGGAATGCACCGCTTTCAGGAAACCGGCGCGAAAGTATTCGCGATCAGCACGGACGATCTCCCTTCACAAAAGGCCTTCGCTAACCAGCTTGGCCTGAGTTTTCCGCTGCTGAGCGATTTTGTGGATCGCCACGTCGCCAAGGAATACGGCGTCCTTCTGCCTAAATATGGAGTCGCCCAGCGAGTCACCTTTGTCATCGACCGCAAAGGCCGGATCTACAGCATGGAATCGAAGGGCGATGCCATCAAGCTGCTTAATACTCCGGACGCCTGCAGCCGCTTGGCGCACGAAAGAGCAAAAGGCTAATAGTTCTATCTGGCGAGGCCCAGTTCTCTCGCCTTGCTTGCAATCTGCCGCAGGTCTCTCAGGAATAATCCGTACTCTTCTTCGTATCGGTCGGGCATGCGCAGAATGGCGGACGGGTGGACCGTGGCGACGATCTGCTTGGCCCAGGGATGAGAGAAAAACACGCCCCGCTGCCTGGTGATACGGAACGAGGTTCCCAGTAGGGACTGCGCAGCCGTCGCTCCGAGGCACACCACCATCTCGGGTTCAAGCGAGTGCAATTCCGCTTCCAGCCACGGCTTACAGGCCGAGACCTCCGCCAAATTCGGCTTGGCGTGGATGCGCCGCTTGCCACGCTCCTCGAACTTAAAGTGCTTGACGGCGTTGGTCACATAGATTTTTTCGCGATCGAGACCAGCCTCCGCGATGGCTTTACTCAGCAGCCGTCCGGAAGGCCCGACAAAAGGCAATCCGCGACGGTCTTCCTCGTCGCCCGGCTGTTCGCCAACCATCACCAGCTTGGCGTCTCGCGGACCTTCGCCGAAAACGGTTTGTGTAGCACGTTCGTAGAGATGGCAGCCGCGGCAGGCGCGGGCGGCAGCCGCGAGCTTCGCGAGATCGCGGCTAGCGGGCACCCATTCGGCTGCCGACGTTTTCTGCATTCGTTTCCTTTGCAGCGGTTTCGAAATCGCCGAAGTCGTTCGAATCGAGAAACGGAGCCTCGAAAGGCGCCGACACCACCTTCGCCTGCGGATACAGCGCCGGGATCAGATTTTCGCTGACCGCCAGATGGATCAGCTCCTGCGTATTGGGGATGCGGCAGTAGGTGACCTGCGAAAGCTCTGTTTTGCCCACCGTCGGCGCGATGTGGTCCAGCACGTCGCGATCGCTGCCGAAGTGAATCGGCGTGCGGATGCAGGCCGGGGTGCAGGCGGTCAGCGAATTGATATAGGTCGGATTCCAATCGATGCCGCTCAGCAGGCTAGTGTGGATCACATCCGCCATCCCGATGCCGACGCCGCTACCGTAACTAAGATCGGTCAGCCCGCGCGCGTAGATCCGGTGGACCATCGGCGTATTGGGAAACGGATTGTACTGGCAATTCACGCTGCGGTTGATGACCTTGGTGTCCATGCCGGCGCCGCTGATGTTCTTGCCGATTTCGTCCACGATGAGCACGTCGATCTCGGGGGCGGGCAGTGTCGCCATCCAGGATTTAACTTCGGCGAGCAGCTCTTCCTCGCGTCTGACGATCGCCTCGATTCCTATGCCGGCGTCGATCGCCACCAGCCCCGCGGTTTCGTGATGCGCGCCTTCTTGCACGGCGAGGGCTCCCAGAATTTTTCCACTGGCAAACACTTGTGCGCCCGCGCTGCGAATGACGCGTTCGAGTCCAAGCTTGTAGCCAAAGCTGTGATACTGCCGCGCACCCGCGAACTTACCCAGCCCGATCGCCATCATCTTGTGAATGCCGCTTTCGATAGAGCCGGAAAAATCTGTGTGCCACTTGACGCGGCCGATCAGGAAAACGCCGTCCGATTCGTAGGCGTTCTTGTCCAGGAACGTCTCCATGCCCTCGGGTGTCTTGCCGAGCGGAACCACGTCGAGCGAACTGATCACCGGCGCGCCCATGGTCGCTTCGTGGATGCCGAAGTGAGCGAGTACATCCGCCTGTCCTTCGGCTGTCGCCGCGCCGTGACTGCCCATGGCGGGAAAAATAAAAGGCTGCGCGCCTTGCTCTTTCCAGAACTTCACCACCGATTTCACAATCGCGTTGATATTCGAAATGCCGCGGCTGCCTACGCCAATGGCGACGCGCGCGCCGGGACGCACTCGCTTGGCGATGCCGGAAAGCGATAATTCCTGCCGGATATGCGCGGGAATGTCGCGAATGGAGCGATCCGGAAAGGACTGCTCGATCAGTACGAACCTGGGGAGATCCATCTTTCCAGGATAGCGGCAAGCCGCTGGGTCTTCAGAATAGGGCAAACCGCTTGCTGGCTCGCGCGGCTCAGTTTCGGAGCCGCGACCGCGGAGTGGTGCGCTTAGCTCTCGCCCCAACTCTCCTCGAGCATCAGCGTGTATTCGCCGGACGCATAGAGATCGAAGACAAAATCGTCAGGCTTCGGGGCATCGAAGCCGGCGGCGATCAGCCGCTGTTCGTACCAGTGATCCAGATAGCGATAGTAGCGCCGCAGAAATTCTTCGGAAAAGTGTTCCGCGGCCGGAATCTCGTGAAAAACCGCGTGCAAACCGATCGAGCGTCGAAACAAGGAGCAAAAATCCAGCACGCCCCAGCCTTCCAGCTTGGTGCGCACGTGATGCGGCATGTGGTGCAGCAGCACGCCGGCAAAGGTTTCCGGCCCGATCTTGCGCTCCTCGAACTGCCCGGATGAAGCGGCTGTCTCGGCGGATTGTTCCATCCAACGGGTCAGGTCCTTGCCAATGTAGTAAAGCATGCGCAGTTCGGCATAGCGCCCGCGGAGCAACTGCCGGTCCAGGTCGCTGCTTTCCTGCTCCTGTGGAAGAAAACCCTGCAAAGCCAGAGTCGCGCGCGAACTCTCGATTAAGACGGAATTGTCTTCCGAGCTCGAAAACGGGTGCAAAATGAGCGGCGGCAGCCGGAAAGGCTGTGTCCGACAAAGCTTTGCTGCTACTCCTGCGCCCATTTCCGTATACGCTCGCACTTGCGCGCGGCTCGTCCCTTCACTTGACGGTATGATCTCCATGCGGCCGGTTCCTCTATCCGTATCGGCAGCGAACCCCGCCGAATGAATCGAATTCCGCCGCTTATCGCCCTTAACCAGTACCGCGCGCTTGTGCCTACTTCGGCACCACCCGCGGAATCGTCACCTCACAACACTTCTTGCCCATCTTCTTAGCCGTCGGCCCCGGTATTTCCACGGGGCGATTCAGCTCCATCTTGATTAGCGTATTGAGCGTAGCCCAATCCACCGAACCCGCCACCATGCGCCCGTCGAGAAAAAATGTCGGCGTCTGCGCGATCCCCAGTTGCCTCCCAAGCCGTACTTCCTCTTCGACGCCCGCTGCTGCCGCATCTGTTTCAATGCATTGTTGTACCTTCGCCGGATCTGCCCCCTGTTGCTTCCCGATCGCCTCCGCCTGAGAGCGTATGAGCCTTTTCGGAGGGCTGGCAGCGGTCACCTCTTGCTGGTGGGCGAAAATCCAGTCGTGGTAGGCCCAGAACGCTGCCGGCTTCTGCTCGGATAGGCAATAGCCCGCCTCCGCCGCCGTGTGCGCCCATGGATGTTTTGCCAGGGGGAAATTTTCGAAGATCACCCGGACATCGTTCGGATAATATTTCGGCACATTTTTCCGGATTGTTTCGGCCAGCGCCCGGCAGAACGGGCATTCCAGATCGCTGAATACGACGATCGTCACTTTTGCATCCGACGGCCCAAAGGAAGGGCCGTTCTTCGGCAGCCGTTCCAGCGTGTCCAAAAACGGATTCTCGTCGAGATCCCAGATGTCGCCGTTGAGGAAGTGCTGTCCATCCTGGGTGTAATAAGTACGGTCCAGCTTCTGCTTGCCCAAAGTCATGTGAACCAGGACACGGTAGTAGCCTGGATAGGCGCTGGGAACCGGGTTGTCTACCGTAATGTGTACTGCGGGCGTGAAGGCCTCGGCGTAGCGCACGTAGGCCGCCAATTTTGCCTTGTCGATGTTCGGCGCGGCCGCCGCCAGCGATCCGAGCGCCAGCAGCGCGATTGCGAGTATCCGCATCAGCATCATTCTGCCCCAGTGTACAAATCGTATCTATAGAATGGTCTTTTGTCCCTCCTTCGCAGCCGCCTGCTTCTGGTGACGCTCGCGGCGGCCATTGCAGCGCTCTACCTCTACGATCTGAGTGGCGTCGGCCTTCTCAGCACCGACGAGCCCCGCTATGCCGCCATCGGGCGCACCATGGCCCAAACCGGCCAGTTTGTCACGCCGATGTTGTGGGGCAAGCCGTGGTTTGAGAAGCCGCCGCTGCTGTACTGGATGACGGCCGCGGGAACCGGCGCGGGCCTGGGACCGGAACTGGCCGCCAGACTGCCAGTCGCGCTCTTCAGCTTGCTTTATCTGGCCCTTGCCTATCTTCTACTGCGGCGCGAATTCGGCTCTCGCGCGGCGGCGGTTTCCACCGTCCTACTGGCTACTTCCGCGGGCTGGCTTGCTTATAGCGATCTTTGCCTCACCGACCTTCCGATGGCGGCTTGCTTTTCGCTGGCTATTTTTACCTCCCTACCGCTTCTGCGCGCGCAGCCCGCTACTGCGCGGATCGCCTGGCGTTTTGCCGCGATCGGCGCGCTGCTGGGCCTTGCCGCTTTAGCGAAAGGCTTGGTGCCGATCGCTTTGGCCGTCCCGTTCCTATGGTTTCTGCGGCGCTACTGGCGGCAATGGTGGGCCGCTGTGGTTGCGTTTCTCGTTATCGCGCTGCCCTGGTACATCGCGGTTTATCAGGCCAATGGCGAAGTCTTTCTGAAGCAGTTTTTCTGGAAGCAGCACTTCGAACGTATCTACTCGCCCGTACTGCAGCATGTGCAGCCTTGGTACTACTATTTCCCCGTCCTGCTGTTCGCGTTGTTCCCCTGGACACCTCTGGCCGGTTTGCTCGCCCGGCGCGGCATGACTTGGGATGGCCGCCGGCGATTTCTGGCCGCCATTTTTTGCTTCGGATTTGTGCTGTTTTCCATTTCTCTGAACAAGCTGCCCGGCTACCTGCTCCCGCTGCTGCCGAGCCTCTTTGCCCTCATCGGGGCACAATTCGAGACGCGGACTATCGCCGAGACCAGCCGCCGATGGCTGCTGCCTTCCGCCTGCTTGATCGCCGCGGTTCCGCTGCTGGCGCCGATGCTGCCTCAGTCGCTTTTGGCCGGCCATATCTCGTTCGCTTCGGTTTCCGGGACAACGCCCACCGAACTTTTCTATATCTGTGTGCCGATCCTGGTGGCGCTTCTTGCCCATCGGACTCGCGCAGGGGTACTGTTGGTGCTTTGCGTCGTGGCGGCCGGCCTTTATCTGAAGACCGCCACATTCCCGGTCTTGGACCGCAGCGTCTCGGCCCGCGGATTGTGGCGTCAAATGCAAATGGTCGGTATTTCGGGGCAGGTCTGCCAGGACGGGATCAATCGCGACTGGCTTTACGGCCTTAGCTTTTACCGCGGCTCGCTGGTGCCGCGCTGCGGTCCGGGACATTCCGGTCCGGTGCTGCTGCCGGCCGCTGCCCATCGGCCTCCGCGCCTGATTGCCGATTCGCGCAGGTAGCGTTCTGTCCCGTTTCAGCAACCGCTTCGAAAATGAGGTGCCTCAGCGGAAGCGCAATTCTTCGCTGATGGTCACTGGATCTCGTTCACCTCGGGCGGAATCGTCAACTGGCCGGCGATGTCGCACGCGCGCTGATTTGGGATTCGGTCGGCACAGCCGCTTGCGCTACCTTACGAAAGTATGAGCGAACGCAGAAAACTCGGCAACAGCGATCTGGAAATTACGCCCATCGGGGTGGGCGCCTGGGCGATGGGCGGCGCCGGCTGGCAGTTTTCCTGGGGCCAGCAGAACGATGCTGATTCCATTGCGGCGATCCGTGCGGCGCTCGATGCCGGCATGAATTGGATCGACACCGCCGCAATTTATGGATTGGGCCATTCCGAAGAGGTCGTCGGAAAGGCGCTGAAAGAAGTCTCGCGCAAGCCGTATGTGTTTACCAAGTGCGAGCGGCGCTGGGACGAAAAGCGGCAAATCTATCCCTCGCTTAAAGCGGCGTCGATCCGCCAGGAATGTGAAGACAGTTTGCGCCGTCTGGGTGTGGACGTCATCGATCTGTATCAAGTCCATTGGCCTCAGCCGGATGAAGATGTCGAAGAAGGGTGGAATGAAATGGCGCGCCTGAAAGAGGAAGGCAAGGTGCGCTGGATCGGCGTGTCGAATTTCAGCGTGGCGCACATGGAGCGGGCGCGCAAGATCGCGCCCATCACTTCGCTCCAGCCGCCCTATTCGTTGCTGGCACGCGGCGCCGAAGACCATCTTTTGCCGTTTGCCAAGGAGCATGGGATCGGCGTCATCGTTTATTCGCCGATGCGGGCGGGGTTGCTTGCGGGTAAGATGAGCCGCGAGCGCACGGAAAATTTCGCTCCGGACGATTGGCGCCGCCGCGACAAAGATTTTCAGGAGCCGCGGTTAAGCCGCAACCTGGAACTCGCCGAGTTGCTACGAAAAATCGGGCGGAGCCATGACCGCACTCCTGGCGAAGCAGCCATCGCGTGGGTACTGCACAATCCCGCGGTGACGGCCGCGATTGTCGGCGTGCGCAGCGCCGATCAGGTAGGCGGAATAGCCGGGGCGCTGACGTTTCGTCTTTCGGACGATGAAGTGGCCGGGATAGAAGGCTTTCTTCGCCGAACCACCGAAACCGGCCAGCCCGCGTCGGCATAGGTGGCTATTTCCTAAATACAGTGCTACTTCGGCGACCACCGCTCGTCGGCCGAAGGTCCGTAGAGCGCGGGGACGGGAATGCCGTTCAAGCGAGCGCGAACCGTTGGAGATGACTTGTTCGCCAAAGCGGAAAGGCCGGGTCGCGGCTAATTGTTCGTCGGTGGCATTATTGGGGCAAGGCGGCGCAGTGCATGGCGAGCCGGCCCAGCGGCATCGATTTCTCGTGCGGTTTGAAATCGGAGCTCTGGTCCGGCTTCGACCCAGGTACGCACTCAGCGCTGCAACGTTTCGCGATCATCCATACTTCAGTTTTGTCCATGTGCTGATATTGAATATTGAGCCAGCTTGCCCCGAAACACCAAACCCGTCTCCGGGTCCGCTACGCCGAAACCGACCAGATGGGGGTGGTTTATTACGCAAATTACCTTGTTTGGATGGAGATCGGGCGTGTCGAGTTTGTGCGTTCTCGCGGGCTCGATTACAAAACCATCGAAGAAACCGAAGGCTTGTTTCTCGCCGTGATGGACGCTCATTGCCGCTATCGTTATCCGGCACGCTACGACCAGGAAATCGTTGTCGAAACCAGAGTGCTGAACGCGAATACGCGCGTGATCGAATTCGGCTACGAGATTCGCCTGGCGGATTCGGATCGTCTGCTTGCGGAAGGCTCGACCAAACACATGTGGCTGAACCGGGAATGGCGTCCTTCGCGCCTGCCGGAGCGGTACCAGATGCTGCTTGGCTAGAGGTCAGGTTGAGGTTCATTGCCTCGCGAACGTCTTTGGGGCTGGGCGATCATGAACCCGGGGGCGGATGAGCAGTGCTCTGCAAAGGAATGCCCCGATAGGCGTTATACTTTATCGAGTTGCCGCGCGCCGCCCCGGAAACTGAAGAGCGTCTGCCAAGGGCGCTCCTGATTCCATTGCCTTCCGTTGAGAGGGCCGGTTTGCGAGGGCCATGCTTCCCGAAATAGAGCTCGATAAGGGACTATCAACCAGGGATTGCGACCATAGGGCAGAAACCCGGGCCGCCGACAGAGACGTCGCCGATCTACTTTACCGATACGGCATTGGGAGCGTCGCGGTCTCCTTTTTTGCTTCCTCAGGGCTGGCATTCATATCTCTCGGACAGCTCCCTTGGCGTTTACTTGGGCTTTGGTGGCTGCTCATGACCGCTGTTCTTGTCCTTCGCGGATTCGACATTTTCCGGCACCGATTTCGAGCTTCGGCATCAGATACGGCAGCGCGCGAAATCCGGCGATTCGGAATAGGCGTAATCGCTGCGGCGGCCCTCTGGGCGGCATTCCCGCTGGCGTTCCTCGGGCAGTTGGATCAAGCCGGTCGAGCCTATACAGCCATTGTTCTTTGCGGTATGGTGGGCGGCAGTGTCACGGTTCTATCTCCCTCGCGGGCCCTTTCGCTCGCATTCTGCTGCCTTCTCGTCTTGCCGGCCTCCCTCCGCTTTCTGTGTTTCGCAGGCGACGCAAACACATTTCTGGGAATCCTGGGGTGTTTTTTTTTCGTGGTGATGGCCGCTTCGTCGAGAGTTGCCCATCGCGCAACGATGGAGTCTGTTCGGCTGAGCCGTACGAACGAAGCTTTGCTGCTGGCGATGCAAGAGTCGAATCTTGAGCTGTCGGCGGCTCAGGAAGAGTTGCGCGAAGCAAACCGGTCGCTTGAATTTCGCATCCAGGTTCGCACAGCCGATCTCGAGGCGGAAATGCAAGAAAAAGAGCGCTACGCGAAGAATTTGCGGCGAGCGAACGAGGATCTCAAGCATTTCGCCTTTGCAGCCAGCCATGATCTGCAAGAGCCGTTGCGGATGATCACAGCCTATTCGCAACTGCTCGTGAAGGGCTACCCGGGCCCGCTTGAGGGTGAGGCGAAGGTCTGCTTAGAATTTATTACCAGAGGCGCCAAGCAGATGCGGGACCTGCTGATGGACCTACTCTCGTATGCCGAGGTGGGCGTGGACCGGGGGAAAGCTGATGAACCCATCGATCTAAACACGGTCCTCGACAACGTGAAGCAGAACCTCAAAATCGCGATCGAGGAGAGTTCGGCCGTGATCGCCAGCCAGCGTCTGCCTGAGGTTGAGGGCCAGCAAGCGCATTTTGTCCAGCTCTTTCAGAATCTGATCAATAACGCCATTAAGTATCGCGGAGAGGAGCCGCCCAAAATTCTGATCTCTGCCGAGCAACTGGGCAGCGAATGGCGCTTCGTCGTGGCCGACAACGGCCTGGGCATCGCCCAGAAATACCATACGCAGATCTTCGGCGTATTTAAAAGGCTCCACGGACAAGCGATCTCCGGCACAGGGATGGGGCTTGCGATTTGCCAACGCGTTGTCGAGCGTTATCGGGGCCGCATTTGGGTTGAATCTCAACCAGGCGAAGGAGCGAAGTTTTATTTCACGATACGGGGAAGCGGCCGAAAGAGATGAGTAACGGGCCGGATGCGAGCGCGTTTCAAATTCTGCTCGTAGAGGATAACGCCGCGGATATCTACCTTTTTCGGCAAACGCTTGAGCGTGCGGAACTGAATTTCGAGTTGACGGTGATTCAGGACGGCGATGACGCACTGGCCTTTGCCACAAGCGACGGAAAGTATTGTGCGGGCCGAGCACCCGATCTCGTAGTTTTAGATTTGAATCTGCCGAGGGTCGGAGGTTGCGAACTGCTCGAAATCCTGCGCCGGAATGCAGATATGGCGAATCTCGCGGTGGCGGTCATGACGTCGTCGGCCGCATCGCGGGACTATGAAAGATGCACCGAATTGGGTGTCGTCGGTTATCTTACTAAGCCGCTTGAGCTGGAGGATTTCCTGCGCATGGGCGAGGTAGTGAAACAGTTATTGCTGGAGAATACGTCCCACAAGCAGACGTGATATGGAGGAACAATGACGAGGATTGGCGCCATGTGCTCCTAGGTTGCGAGCGCGATTCCGGCTCTGCGAGCGGCGAAAATCGATCCTGCGCAAGCGCTGCGGACGGAATAGCCTGCTTCCTCGACTAAAATTGTACAGATGCGCCTTTGCCTCATCTGTGCGGTCTGCACTGCTCTAGCCTGGGAGGCGAACGTGCCTGCCAACGCGCTGCGGAATGCGCGCGACCGTCAGGATCTCGCCGCACTCGATCACTTGATTGCGCAGGCCGCGCGCGGGAACATCTCTTCGTCCGCAGCGCAATACCGCATCGCGCTGGCGAACTCGTATGCCGCCCAGGTGGCCATGGAGTTGCACCAGAAAAAGAAGGCGGAATCCTATGCCGAGGCAGGCATCGGCGCGGCGCAAAAAGCCGCCGCCCAGGACGATTCCAATGCCGAATATCACCGGCTGCTCGGCCAACTGTGCGGCCAGGCGATTCCGGCTAGCCCGATTTGGGGAACGCTGAAATACGGCCAGTGCGCAAGCGAGGAAATTAAAAAAGCTATCGCGCTGAATGGCCGCTATGCTCTGGCCTACGTCACCGAGGGCGTGGGGAATTATTACCTGCCGCAAGCGATGGGCGGCGGCCCCGATCTGGCTCTGAAGGATTTCGACAAAGCGATTGCGCTTAATCCCAGGCTGGCCGAAGCGTATCTATGGAAGGGGCTCGCATTGAGGAAACAGAATCGGAACCGGGAAGCGCGCGCCGCGCTCGAGCGCGCTGTGCAGCTCGATCCTAACCGCTTGTGGACCAAACAGGAGTTGGATAAAACTCCTCAGCGCTAGATGCGGCGCTTCCTTTTGCTCTGCGCGGCCATTGCGGCGATTGTCTGGCTGGAGTTTGCTTTCTATCCCGGCCACACTTACCTTCGCGGCCAAACACAGCTCTATGTTCCGGCTTTGGATCGGCTCGCACACCCCAATTTTTTGTCGCGTGACTTAGTCGCCACACAACCATTTGTTACTTACACGATCTACGACGAAGTAACTCTATTTCTCAAACAGGTTATCGGATTACACTTCCAGACGGGGCTTACTGTCCAGCAGGTATTGTGCCGGGCCGCCGCGGTCGCCGGCGTATTTTTGATGGCCGGTGCGGCTGGTTTTGCGGATGTGCTTGCGCTGGTTGTCGCCGCTGTTGTGAATCTCGGGATTGGACTTGCGGGACCCGCGGTATCTACGGTAGGCCTGGAACCGATTCCGCGTGCCTTCGCCTTTGGCCTGGTGCTGCTCGCTTTAGGATTGCTATTTAAGGAGCGGCCGCTGCTTGGGAGCTTAATCGGAGGCGTCGCGCTGGTTTATGACGCGCGCATCGCGGCCATCTTTTGGATCGTGTTCCTGCTCGCGGCCGCATGCGAACGCAAGCTGCGGCCTCTGTGCAAAGCCAGCGTTCCCATTCTTCTCGTATTTGTGCTCCTGCTGGCCAACTTTGCGCAGTTGCAGCAGGGCGAAGTCCATGCCCAAATCGATTTCGGCAGGATTCCCGCGTGGCTTCGAGTCTTACAGCAATCCCACACCGGTTCGGTTTGGGTTTCATCCTGGGCCGGAACCTATCTCTGGCAGTACGCAGGCATCTACGTCCTGGGACTGTGGGCGATTGCGCGCATCTGGCCGATCTTGAACCGGCAGGCGCGCTGGTGTTTTCTGGCGCTCCCGGCTGCCGGACTCTTGAGCGTAGCCGTTTCGTATCTCGGACTCGAATGCTTCGCCTGGTTTCCCATGTCGCAGATTCAGCCGGCGCAAAATCTGCTTTATACCGCGGCGTTGACTGCCATTGCTTGCGCCTTTGCCGCGATGCAAGCGGCCGGAAAGCGGCGGATCTGGGAAGCGGGTTTGTGGTTCGCCGTCGTGTTTGCCTTGGCGATCGACAGTTCGATCTTCGATTTCCTGTGCCCGCGGTCCATCCGCCAGGCGGGGGCGCTTGTCTTGTGTTTCGCGCTCGCATTCGCGCTGGCCGCGCTGGCCGCCGGTTTCGAACATGCGCCGCGCTGGCGGCCGTCGCCGTTTACGGCTTTTCTGGCCGCGCTGTTCGCTATTGCGGCACTGCTGCCGCATCCGGCTCCGATCAATACCAAGCCCGTCACGAGCCTTGCCGATTGGGCTCGGAAGAACACCTGGGGCAGCTCGCTATTTCTGTTTCCCGATGCCGGACGCTCGCTCGAACCAGGAATTTTTCGTGTAAGATCGCGCCGCGGATTATGGGTGGATTGGCAGGGCGGAGCGCTTGCCGATTATTTTGAAGCAGCGGCTGCCGAATGGTCCCGGCGCTGGAGCCAAGCCGCCGCCGGACCGTTCACTCCCGAACGTCTCCAGCGCCTGCTTTCGCTGGGAATCGATTACTACGTACTGAAACAGAAAGACCGGCTGGCCAACGTGGCGCCGGTCTATCAGAACAGTCGTTACGTAGTCTACGATGCGAACGATTTGCGCGCCCTGCGCGGACCGCTGCGCCTGGATGTGCCGTGACGGAAGCCGGTCAAGTCAGCCGTATCAGCAGGTACACTATGGCGGCGAAAACGCCTGCCGCGGGGATGGTCAGGATCCAGGCGCCGACGATATCGCCGGCGACATTCCAACGCACCGCGCGCACGCGCTGAATCGAGCCCACACCCGCGACGGCCCCGGTGACGACATGTGTGGTGGAAACCGGCAAGCGGAGCCACGTGGACAGCAGAATGGAAATCGCCGATCCGGTCTCGGCGCAGAATCCGCTGCGCGGTTTCAGCCGTGTGAGGCGCGTGCCCACCGTACGCACGACCCGCCAGCCGCCGCTTAAAGTGCCCAGCCCCATCGCTGCCGCCGATGCCAGAATCACCCAATCCGGAACGTGAAAGGTGCTCAAATAGCCGCCCGAGACCAGCACTGCGGTGATGATGCCCATGGATTTCTGCGCATCGTTGGTTCCATGCGCGCAGCTCAACAGCGCGGCCGAGCCGATTTGCGCGTGGCGGAAGAAACGGTCCAGGCGCGCGGGCGAGAAGCCGCGAAAAATCCAGTAAACCGCGACCATCAAAAGATAACCCAGGATCAGTCCGATCAGCGGAGCGACCACGATGAAGGCCAGCGTCTCGGGCCACTTGCCCAGAATCAGCCCTTTGGTTCCGGCGTGCGCCACCGCTGCCCCGGCATAAGCGCCAATCAGGGAGTGCGAGGAACTGATGGGCAGTCCCAGATACCACGTGAGCAGGTTCCAGGCAATGGCGCCGATAACTGCGGCAAGCAGAACGTAAGGCGTCACGAGGTGGATATTGACGAAGCCCTCGCCGATCGCTTTGGCCACTCCTGTGCCCAGGAAATAAGCGGCAATGAAATTGAAAGCGGCCGCCATGGCCACTGCCTGCAGCGGGGTAAGTACCCGCGTGGCGATCACCGTCGCAATCGAGTTCGCCGCGTCGTGGAAGCCGTTGACGAAACCGAAAACCAGCGCGACCGCTATGATGATGACCGCTAATCCGAGCGGGCTCATCGTTAGCTGTTCTTCACCGCGACGTTCTGTACCACGTCGGCCACGTCTTCGCACATATCCGTAGCGGCTTCCAGAATCTCGAATACTTCCTTTTGTTTGATGAGCGAAATGGGATCGATGGCGGCGCTGAAAAGATTCCCCACCAGCGTCCGCTCGACCGCATCGGCCTCGTTCTCCAGCCGGTTGACCTCAATGCAATGATCCCAGACCGGTTCCTTGTCCCGCAAAGCGCCGAGAGCGCGCGCCAGCGCCTGGCAGCAATCGTCGATCATCCGCCCCAGAGTGACCGCGCCCTCGGGGATGGGATCAAGCCGGTAAGCCACAATGCGGAAGGTGGCGTCTTCAATCGCATCCAGCACGTTGTCAAGAGACGTCGCCAGCGTCTGAATGTCCTCCGGATCAAAAGGCGTAATGAAAGTGGATTGCAGCCTTTTGAAAATTTCGTGAATGATATCGTCGCCGTTGCGTTCCAGCGCCTCCAGCGGCTTGGCGATCTGGTTCATGCCGTTGTATCCGGAACGCAGCCCGGAGATCAGCATCTGCGAAGCCTGGCAAAGAATGCGCGTGTGCTGCTGGAACAGATCGAAAAATTTCGGGTCGTGCGGAAGCAGATTCATACTGCGCTCGGAACTTATATAGCACGCCCGTTCCAACGCACCCGCTAGAATCGACGGATATGAACCGCTATTTAAGATTATTGGCCTGCGCGGCAGTTGCACTTTTGCCAGTCAGTGCTCTGGCGCAGAATTGGAGGCAGTTGTTCGACGGCAAGGATCTGGCAGGCTGGAAACACGTCGGTCCCGGCTCGATGACGGTAGAGAACGGCCTCATCCATACCCATGGCGGCATGGGCCTGCTCTATTGGAAGGGCGGCACTTTCGGCAACTGCGTCATCCAGGTGGTTTACAGAATGCGCGATCACAACGACAACTCCGGCGTGTACATCCGCATTCCGATCGAGCCGCGTGAACCCTGGATGCCGGTCTATTACGGCTACGAAGTGCAGATCGATAACATCGCCAAAGGCGAGGACGAGAATCACATCACCGGAACTCTCTATTCGCTCACCAAGCCACTGGCGCGTCCGGGCAAACCGGGTCCGCAGTGGAACACGATGGACATCATGCTCGATGGCTTGCGCACCGTCGTGTTAGTGAATGACGTCAAAGTCACCGACTACACCGAAGGCCAGCCGGTTCCGCCCAAAAAGCTCTGGTACGAACCCGAGCGCGGCCGGCGGCCCGAATACGGCTTCATTGGCTTGCAGAATCACAGCAAGAACGACATCGTCTTTTTCAAAACCGTCGAGGTGCGTCCGCTTACGGCCCAGGATGAGAAGACGGAGGGCGCTCAGCCGTGATAGCCTTTGCCGTAAGCCATCTCTTCCAGACGAGCGATGCGCTTGGCCGTAGGCGGGTGAGTGGAGAATAGCTGCATCAACGCACGCCCGGAGAACGGTTTGATGATGAACAGGTGCGCCGTTGAGGGGTTGGCGGCCATGGGTATCTGACGCGAGTAACCCTCGAGCTTTTTAAGCGCGGAGATCAACTTGCGCGGATCATGGGTGTATTTGGCGCTGGCCTGATCGGCGCCGTACTCGCGGCTGCGCGAAATCGCCATCTGAATCAGCATGGCTGCAAGCGGCGCCATGATCATCATCGCCAAGCCGCCCACCATGCCGCCGCCCTCGCCTTCTTCGTCGCGCGATCCGCCGAACCAGAACGCCATGCGCGCGGCAAACGTAATCGCGGTGGCGAGCGTCGCGGCCACCGAACTGGTCAGAATGTCGCGGTGTAGCACGTGGCCCAGCTCATGCGCCACCACGCCCTCGATTTCGTCGTCGGTCATGAGAGTCAGAATGCCGGCCGTGAAAGCCACCGAGGCGTGGTTCGGATTGCGGCCGGTGGCGAATGCATTGGGCGACTGCTCCGGAATCAGATAGAGCTTCGGCATAGGAATCTGCATGCGCTGCGCCAGGCCGCGCACTACGGGAGCCACGCGGTGATAGACGCTCGCGTTCTGCTCCGGCGTGACCGGCTGCGCGGAATACGTCATCAGCGCAATCTTGTCGGAGAAGAAGTAGCTGAAAAAATTCATCGCCACGGCGAACGCCAGGCCGACGTACAAACCCCGGAGTCCGCCCAGAGCTTCACCGATAAACAGCAGCAAACCGCTGAGCACGCCGAGCAGCAGAGTTGTTTTAAGCGCGTTCATAATCTCATTTTGTTAGATGCGCGAGACGCCTATTAGACTCGAACAACCCCGGAGGGCGGCTTTAGCCCCGCCTCTCGAAGGTAAACGCTCCTGGCTGCCCTCCACCTAGTGTTCCGGTCCGTTCTGCTCCTGTTTCTGGTCAGGATTCCTCTTCGCCGGTTTCTGCTGCGGTACATCGCCGGGATTGACGTGCTTAGGCCTAGTTTCCTTCTTGTGACCGCGCACATGCTGCCGCTTGTCTTGCTTCAGATCCGGATTCCGCTTACCGGGCTGTTGTTTGGGCACATCCTTCTGATGCGCGGGAGGCGTCCCGAGCGCAAAAGCCGGAACCGTGCCGCTCAGCAGAATCGCCGCCAAAGCCGTCAAAACTGCTTTTCCCATCACCAATTGGACATGTGCCTCCGGCGTCCGGTTTCGCGAAGGAACCAAGCCGCACCCTATCATCGAGAGGTTGGGGAGAAATGAGGCGACGTTCCGTTGCAGTACTCGCAATCAGCCATTTTGCGACCGACTTGAACCAGGGAGTGCTGCCGGCCATGCTGCCGCTGTTCATCGTGCAGCGGCATTTTTCCTACGAAGTCGCGGCTTACCTGGTGATGGCGATCAGCGGCGCGAGTTGCTTCCTGCAGCCCGTGTTTGGCTGGCTCGCGGACCGGCGGCCGTTTCCCTGGCTGGCGCCGGCCGGCGTATTAGTCGCGGGCATCGCCATGGCCTTCGTCGGTGTAGCATCCACCGAAACCTGGTTGCTCATCGCGGCGTCGGTTAGCGGGCTTGGTCTCGCCGCCTTTCATCCTGAAGGAGCGCGGCTCATACACTTTGTCTCCGGCGGGCGGCGCGGCATGGGCATGAGTCTGTTTGCCGTCGGCGGAAACATCGGCTTCGCCGTGGGCCCCATTCTCGCCATGGGCATGCTCGCGTGGCTGGGCTTGGCCGGCAGCATGCTGTTGGTCATTCCGACGGTGGCCATTGCCGCCATTCTCATAGCCGAGCTGCGGAACATCCCAAGCGGCGAACCGCGGCACGCCGACGAAGCCGCGACAGGCCAGGCGGAAGCCAACGAATGGCGGCCGTTTTCGCTGCTCATGGTCGCCGCCGTCACGCGCTCGCTGGTCTTTTTCGCGCTGAATACGTTTCTGCCGCTGTATTGGATTCATGTCTTTGGCACCTCGCGCGATGCGGGCAGTTCGGCGCTCTCGGTGTTTATCTTCGCCGGAGCCTGCGGGACGCTGCTCGGTGGCCGGCTAGGAGACCGCTTCCGGCGTGTCAGCATGGTAACGGTAGCGCTGCTCTGCGAGCTGCCGTTCCTGGTAGCGCTGCTCCTCATCGGCAGCGCAGGACCGGCAACTCTGGTTCTCGTCCCGCTCGCCATCGCGCTGTTCGCTCCGACTCCGGTAATGGTCGTGCTCGGACAAGAATATCTGCCCAGCCGGCTGGGCGTTGCTTCCGGCATGATGATCGGCTTGGCGGGAACGGTGGGCGGTCTGGGCACGCCTCTCTTCGGCATGCTGGCCGATCGCTTCGGGCTGCCGGCGTCGTTCTTTGCGCTTCTTCTGCTGGCTTGCGTGGCGCCCGCGCTGGCTTTTTTCCTGCCTACACCGCGATCGGTGCGGAGGGATTTGCGCGCCGAACAGATCGAAGTGGAAATTTAGGTGCTCAGGCCCGGCTATCGCCGTCCCTCTATGTCCCGCAAGCGTTGTTCATGGCCGTTCAGAATTTGGGCCATCATTTCCTGGACGGTAACGACACGCGTCACGAGCGCCCGGATCTCTCGGATGTCCTCTTCGTGCTTCCGCTCCAGAGACTGCTGCATCTGCGACATCAGTTCTACACTTTGCGTGAGCGCTTCGATGCGGCCGTCGATGTTCATAGTTTGATGTTATCCCATTTTGCACCCAAGAAATTCCTTGACTTTCCCCCTTTGTTCGCCAACACTAGAGTGGGGGGGAATCGATCGATGGCGCTGACGCGAAGACAGAAAGAAGCTATGGACTTCCTGTCGGGCTTTATCGAGAAAAACGGGTATAGCCCGAGCTATGAGGAGATCGCCGCGGGGCTGGGGCTAGCCTCTCTGGCCACCGTTCACAAGCATATTCTGGCTTTGGAGGCGAAGCAGTATCTTCGCCGCAGCTACAATCACAGCCGCTCGCTCGAGATCGGAGAGCGCTATTTCCGCGAGGAGCAAGCACGACAGCCCGGCGCGATCAGGGCCGAAATCCCGCTGCTCGGCCGCATCGCGGCGGGCGTGCCGGTGGAGGCCATCGTCAATCCGGAGCCGCTGCGGCTGTCGGACTTCGCCGGCCGCGAGAATACGTTCGCCCTGGAGGTGCGCGGCGATTCGATGATCGAGGATCATATCTGCGACGGCGATTTCGTGATGGTGGAGAAGGCGGACCAAGTAAAGAACGGCGATATCGTGGTCGCGCTCGTCAACGGCGCCGAGGCCACGCTCAAGCGCTATTACGCCGAGCCGGACGGGCGTGCGCGCTTGCAGCCGGCCAACGCCAAGATGGCGCCCATTCTCGTAGATGCGGCCAATTTGCAGATTCAAGGCCGCGTGCTGGCCGTAATGCGCAGATATTAACGGATGCTAGACTGAGTGCGTGGCAGACGCAAGTTCCGGTTTTACTGCCGCGAGGACCGCCAGGCGGTTCGTGTTGTGGGATTTCGCCCGCGGGTCGTGGCAATACGACCTGGTGGTGGCGCTCATCCTAATCTTTCTTTTTGCCACCCCACGCAGTTGGTTTCGCGACCAGCCCAAGGCGGCGAGCATCGTGCTGATGTCCTCCGATCACGGGTCCAGGCGTGTGTTTATCGCAGCCAGGCTGCTCGCCGGCATTTCTCCGGCGGTGCGCCCGGCGGTCGCGCAGGAGCTGATTCGGAAACGCACGGGAAAATCCTGGCATGTCGTTCGCGTGGAGCCGATCCGCGACCACGCCGAGCAGGAAATTAAGGGTTTCATTGCGTACACCGCGCCTTAGGCCGCGCGTCTTTTCATTGAATACATGAGAGAGCTTTTCATCGCAGTGTGTCTCGCCGCCTCGGCGGGCCCGCTTTACTCTGAAAGCCTAACTTCCATCCTGGCGCGCATGGATCGCGCGGCGCCGCAATTCCATGCGCTTACGGCAAACGTCGTCATGGATACTTACACCGCGATCCTCAGCGACACCACCACCGAGCACGGAAATTTGAGCATGCAGCGGCGAGGCGATCATGTGCGCGCGATCCTCGACTTTTCCCACCAGCCGGATCCCAAAGTCATCGCGGTTTCCGGCGATGTGGTTCAAATTTATTACCCGAATTTGAAACTGGTGCAGGAATTCAATTTCGGGAAAAAGACCGACGTGTTAAACCAGTACCTGTTGTTGGGATTTGGTTCATCGGGAACGGATCTGGCGCAAAGCTACTCGATTACCCTGGGCGGAACGGCCCAGGTAGCCGGCCGCCGGACCACCGAAATAGTGCTGGTTCCGAAAGATCCGAAGGTGCACCAGCGGCTGAAGGAAGTCGATATGTGGATTCCGAACGATGCCGCCTATCCGGTGCGTCAGAAGTTCCTCCAGCCTACGGGCGACTTCCGCCAGACGACCTATACCGGCGTAAAGCTCAATCCTCCCATTCATGGGGAATTGAAGCTCAAACTGCCGCCGGGAACCAAACATCAAAGCGGCAAGTAAACCTCCCAGCAACTCGCGATCGTATGAGCGAGCCGAAGAAGAGTTCGGGCCGACTGGCGTTCATCGACTGGACGCGCGGTTTTGCAGCGCTCATTATGCTGCAGGGTCATACCTTCGATTCCTTCACCAGCAGCGGCCTGCGCACCCAGGGGCCCTACGTCCTGTCGCAATTTGCCGGCGGCCTGCCCCCGGCCATCTTTCTCTTTCTGACCGGCATGACCTTTGCCTTCCTGATGCACAGTCAGGAGAAAAAGCAAGTTTCGGGCTGGAGACGCATTCTGGCGGCGCTCAAGCGGTCGCGCTATTTGTTTCTGCTGGCGTTTCTATTTCGCATTCAGCTTTTTGTTTTCGGCTATCCCGACAGCCCGGCAAACCAATTGCTGAAAGTGGATATTTTGAACTGCATGGGCCTGGCGATGCTGATTTTCGCGCCCATGGCTGTGTTCACGACACGCGAACGCATCCGCCTGTGCACCATTCTCGGTCTCGTGGTGGCCTGCCTGTCGCCGTTTGTCAGCATGATCGATCCCTCCAGCGTGCCCGCGATCGCCGCGTCGTACTTCTTTCCGAGCTATAACGAGTTCGGCTTTTTCCCCTGGGCCTCGTTTCTGGCCTTCGGCATGGCCGGGGGCAGCGCCATCCGCTTGGTCAGGCGCGAAGACCTGGGTCGCGCCATGCTGTGGGCGATGTGCCTCGGCCTGGTCCTCGCCATTGGCGCCCACTACGCCTCGAACCTGCCCTATTCGGTTTACCCTCAGAGCAAGTTCTGGCTGAACAGCCCGGGCTTGATTCTGATCAAGCTGGGCATGGTTCTGATGCTGCTCGCGCTCGCGTATCTGTGGATTCAAGGAACCGGGCTGCAGCGCTGGAGCCTGATGCGGCAGCTCGGCACAACCTCACTGCTGGTGTATTGGGTACACATCGAACTGGTCTACGGGAGGTGGTTCGGATCTTGGAAGCAGTCTCTTTCGGTCGGACAGGTGGTGGCGTTTACCGTAGTTTTAATCGCGGCGATGACGGGTCTTTCCGTGCTGCGGACACACTTCAGGAAACCGACCGCGTTCTTCGGCGGCTCGCCTGCCCCGGCGCCACGTCCGGCTTCGGGGGATTAAGCGTACCAGAACAGAGCCGCGACCGCCAGGGAGCGGAGCCAACAGCTAAAAGCTAGTATCTAATCGCTAAAAGCTGATAGCCTTTATTGAACAGAGTAAAAATAGAAGCAAATGCGCGTATTGGTAGTGGAAGACGAAAAAAGGATCGCCGATTTCCTATCGCGCGGTCTGGAGAGCGCCGGATTCGCGGTTGACGTGGCCGCGGGCGGTGGCGCTGCGATTGAGCGTGTACACGCAACCGAGTACGATTTGGTGATTCTGGACCTCGGTTTGCCGGATATCGACGGCCTTACGGTGCTGCAAAAAATCAAGAACCGGAAGGCCCTTACCGCCGTCTTGATCCTCAGCGCCCGCGATTCGGTGGAAGACCGCGTCAAGGGCCTGGAGCAGGGAGCGGACGATTATCTGGTAAAGCCGTTTGCGTTTGTGGAGCTGCTAGCGCGCACGCGTGTGCTGCTGCGGCGCGGCGTGCCCACTCCGGAGCGGCTGCAGGTGGGCGATCTGACCCTCGATTGCATCCGCCGCAAGGTGACGCGCAGCAATGAGGGCATCGATTTGGCGCCGAAAGAATTCAGCATTCTCGAATACATGATGCGTAACCGCGGCCGTCCCCTGAGCCGGACCATGATCGTCGAGCATGTCTGGGATATGGACTTCGATGGTCTCACCAATATCGTGGATGTTTACATTCGCCACCTGCGCAGCAAAATCGACGACCGCTTTCCGGCGAAAATGATTCGCACTGTGCGCGGCATCGGTTATATGCTGGATGCCCCCGAGATGCCGGAACCGGCAGAGAAGGAGAGCGTAACGGCCTAAGATCGCCATGTCGTGGAAGAACGCCCGCCGGTTCCGTTTCGTACGGACGCTCCGTTTCCGGATCGCGAGCACGCTGATCGTGGTGCTCGCGGCCATTCTGGCGGTGGTGGGCCTCGCCGGCACGGTGATGCTGCGCCACATTCTCGAAACCCAGAGCGAACAGACGCTCCACGAGGAATTAGGTGCGCTCAAGGGCGGCTGGATCTACTTCGATCCGCAGAGTGGCGAGCCGTACTGGTTCGCTGACCGCACTGATCCGGAGACGGAAGCCGAAATCTCGCTGCTCGAAGACGTTTATGTCATCGCCGACAGCACCGGTAAGGTCCACCTGAGTTCCGTGACGCCAGGGCTGACCAGCATCTATCAAAAAAGCGTCATCCTCTCAGAACTGAAGCAGATCGAACAGACCCATCAAGCCATCCTCAAGACCGTTACCGGCTCCGATGGCACGCCCTATCAGATCATCAGCAGCACGCTTTACGACAACAACCGCCACCACATCTGGTACGTCGCCGAGGGCCGCAGTCTCGCGGGCGACCGGCTTACGCTACGCCACTTCAGCCGTAACATTTGGATTTTTATCCCAATTATTCTGGGCGTTTGCGGCCTGATCGGATGGTACTCGGCCGCGCGTTCTCTGAGATCGCTTCAGTCGGTGGAAAAAGCGGCGCAGGCGATCACCGGCTCCAATCTCGGCTTGCAAATTCCCAAGCGTGGCGCTGAAGACGAGCTTGACCGCCTCATCGATTCCTTCAACGCCATGAGCGGCCGCTTAAAGGCATCCTTCGAACAGGTGCGCCAGTTCTCTACCGACGTTTCCCACGAACTGCGCACCCCGCTCACTGCCATCCAAGGCCAGCTTGAGGTGGCGCTTTTCACCGCAACCCGCAAGGAACAGTTGCAGGAAGCGGTCGAGAACGCCCTCCAGGACGTCGAACGGCTTTCCAATCTCATACGCGCATTGCTGCTGCTTTCGCAGTCGGAATCGGGCCAGGTTCCGATGAATAAGACGGTTCTGGATCTAACCGGCCTTGCGGGAGAGATTGTGGAGCAATTCCAAATACCCGCGGAGGCGAACGGGATTAAGCTGGTCCTGCGCGCGCCCCAGCCCGTACTATGCGAAGTCGACCGCACTCAAATCGAGCGCCTCGTAACCAATCTGCTGGCCAATGCCGTCAAGTACACGCCTGCGGGAGGCTGGGCCTCGGTGCGTGTCGAGAAAAGCGGTGCAAACGTGCATCTCATCGTGGAAGATTCCGGGGCGGGTATCCCGCAGGATCATCTATCGCACATTTTCAACCGCTTCTATCGCGTCCCCGACACGAGTCCGGAGAAAGGGCTGGGCTTAGGCCTGAGTTTTGTCGCAGCCATCGTGCGCGCGCACGGCGGCGAGGTCCAGGTGGAGAGCGAAGTCGGCAAAGGCTCGCGCTTCGACATCATTCTGCCGGTTGGCAACGTGCCCGTGGCGGCGGAAATAACCGTCGCCCACGGCCAGTAAAACAGCCTTTTGGCCTGTCAGTCGCGTGCATGCTGGAGCGGGCAAAAGAGGGCATCTACAATCTGAAACAGCCGCTCAGTCGGGAAGAGGCACACGACAGGTGTGGCTGACGGCCTTGACTCCGAAAATTTGGTGTTTTTCCGATAACAACGTTTTGCTCTATCGATTTGATCGGTTCATGAACCGCGCCGCGCGACGATTTCGGCCACCGGCCGTCGATGCGCGGGGTCGCGCGATGGTCCTTCGTAATCCCATAGCAGGTCCCACCCCTGGAAGAACGCGCGCAGCTCGCCCGGTGCCGCCCGTTTTTCGCTCCTTGGTTTTCCCGGTTCCGGTGTATGCACGATCGCCGCAATCGCGCCGCCCGGCCGTACAGCCGCCTTTGCTTTGGCGAACAGATCGCGTTGTAGATAGTAGGCGATCAAAACCAGATCGAACGCGCCCGGCCGCAGCGTGAAGGTCGGGGCAGTAAGATCGGCCATTTCGGTGTTGAGTGCCACGCCGCGCGCAGCAGCGCGCTGTCGCGTCAACTCAATCGCTTTTTCCGAGCCGTCTACTGCCGTTACCGCCCACCCTCGTTCCGCTAAATAGATGGCATTGCGGCCAGCCCCGCATGCAAGGTCGATCGCACTCCCGCCGGCGAGCCGCTCTGCGGTCTCAACGACCAGTACCGTCGGAGCATCTTCCCCGCCGCGCTCGCCCGACCGATAGCATTCCTCCCAGCCTGCCAGATCCACGCCCCATCATCCCAGCCGTGGCACGGCGCTCTCCCTACGGACGGCTTTGTTTACGACGCCAGCAGCGAAATGACGCCCTTCTGCCTCAACCCATTGAGCGCCAACCCGTGGCGCCCGCGCACGCCGGTTTTCTCGAAGATATGCTTCAGGTGGATCTTCACGGTCCCAGGGCGGATGCCGAGTTCCTGGGCGATCTCACGGTTCTTGAAACCCTGCTCCACCAGTTCCATCACCTGGTGTTCGCGCGGAGTCAGATCGGTGCGTGCGTGCGAATCGAGATTGATGGTATCGCGGAAAACCGAATCCTGCATCCAGTTCCGGCCCGCCGCTGCCGCCCGCAGGCAGGAAAGAATCGTGCTTGTATCGGCAGACTTGCGCACGATGCCCTTGGCCCCGGCTTGCAAAAACCGCAGCGCTTCGGCCTCGGTAATCGACATCCCCCACACCACCACTCCGGGAGAAGTCGTGCGCGGCACACCCGGTTCCGACGGCAGTTGATTCAGCGCGTCGAGGACGGTTTTGGCGCCCAGCCCCTTGTCTATGATCAACAAATCGGTTTTTTCCGCATGCGGGCTGAGCATCCACTCGGCCGGAGAGCCGTGCGCCGACTCGAACTCCAGGTCGTCGGCAAATTCCAGCAGATGCTGGAGTCCTTTCACAGTCAGCGGTTGCGTCTCGCACACCGAGACCGTTTTTTTCCTATTACTTAAATCCAAGTCCATAGTCTGCCTAGGCTCCTTATCGACAAAAGCGCCTATGCACTTGAGTGGGAGGGGCGAAGGAATACTCTCGGGTTGCGAGACCCGTCTAATGCATTGGATGAATGGGATAAGGGCGTTACCGCACGTTAATTGTGCCGCGGCAGGCCGCCGCGCCGCAGCGGCAGGGAACGGCTTGCACTTTTTTATCGAAGTGATAGTCGATCGTCAGCTCTTCGCCCGGCTGGATGTCGCGGCAGCTCATATAAAGAATGTGCCCCTTCTGGATCCGCGCCACCAGATTGGGTTCGCAGGAATGGTTGATGTATTCGGCCCCGGAGCCGCCCACGGCGCCATCCAGGGTCCAATAATTGTCGAGCGTAAACAGATAAATCATGTCGCTCGATTCGGCCCGGCGCTTGGTCTCCCGCCGATTGATCCGTTCCCCGGTGTATTCGATGACTTTGCGGCGCGCCGGAATGAATTCGGTGGCATAGATGCCCCAGCGATGGATCTGCGAAGGCGCAAGTCTCATCCCGAAACACGCGAATTTTTCATCGATGCGCGGCCGCGCCATGAATGTTCGATTAGAGGTTAGCGAAACCCGCGGCAACTTTCCAGTGTTATTTGCAACCAAATCTATCGGGCTTTGGCCTGGAGCACATCGACCAGCTCGCGAACGGCATCGGCGCTCTTTTTTAGGGCTGCGCTCTC
>DASVGP010000230.1:0-3288 GCA_036379475.1 Bryobacteraceae bacterium
CGGCACCAAGGTCGGCGAAGGATATATGCTCATCATGCCGAGAGCCGAGTACATTACGTGGCAAGGGCGACGGTTCGAGGGTAAGGGTGTAGCTCCGAACGTTGGAGTTCAACCAAGTTCAAGCGAGACCGGTAGCGGGCCAGACTCCGTTATGGAAGCCGCCCAACATGTCCTTATGGCATAAATTCTTGGTCCTTTGCGGCGCAGGCCGGACAGCGGCCGCATCTAATGGTAATCGATCAATTAACCTCGTTGGGGTGTACACAATGGCGGTTGATATACAACGGCTAAGACTCTAAGTGGATGATCCCGCGTTTCAATGCTAGAACCAGAGCTTGAGTGCGATCGCGTGCGCCGAGCTTTTCAAGCACATTGCTGATGTGAATGCGGACCGTTTTTTCGGCGATGTGACTTTGCTGCGCGATTTCCACGGTGCTCATGCCTTTCGCTAAAAGTTCGAGCACCTCCCGTTCTCGCGCTGTAATTCCCCCGTTGGGAATACATTCGGCGAGGCGGCTCTCTAAAGATTTTGGGATATAACGGCCTCCGCTTGCTACTATCTGCAACGCGTTGGCCAGTTGTGCGCTGTCGGCATCCTTCGTCAGGTACCCGCGTGCTCCTGCTTGCATCGCACGGTAGACATCTTCGCTGCCTTCGAAATTGCTCAAAACCAGGATGCGCGACGAAGGGTCGTAGTCATGTATGCGCTGTATCGCTTCGAAGCCCGAAGTTCCCTTCAACTTCAAATCCATAATCACGATGTCCGGGCGATGCTCACGATACAACCTCGTCGCTTCTTCACCGGCTCCGGTCTCGGCCACAACGCGTACTCCTCCCAGCGTTTCAAAAAGCCCACGCAAGGCAATCCGAGCGAGAAAGTGATCTTCTACAATCAACACGCTGATCGGAGGCTTCATGATTATTTCTGGGATACAGGCACAATGGCCTCGACTAACGTTCCGGCGGCATCGCTCGTGATCAAGAGGCTTCCGCCGAATCTGCGCACGCGTTCACGCATGCCTAGAATTCCAAAATGTCCTGCGGGTGGTTTTTTAAGACGGTCCGAATCAGAGCCGCTGCCGTCATCTCTTATAGAAAGCCGAACCTGGCCGCCCTCGCAGCGGAGCCGCACCGCTATTTTTGAGGCGTGCGCGTGTCGCAGGGCATTGCTGATCGACTCCTGACACACGCGAACCAGATCCAGCGTCACTTCCTGGCGAATTTCCCGCGAATCTTTATCCGCATCGAAAATCGCTTGAACTCCCGTTCCCTCCGTCATTTGCCAGACAGCTTTTTCTATCGCCATTGCCAGCGGCGGCTCGGCGTCCGGTTCGTCGCGCAAGTCGCCCACTGCACGTCGCGCTTCATCCCGGCAATACCTGAGCATCCCGTGAGCCGTTCTTAGGTTGGGCTCTGCTGTCTCACCGCGGCACAAAACGAGCGCCGTGTCGATCTGCCAGGAGACAGCAGCCAACCCTGCGAGCAAAGTGTCGTGAAATTCGCGCGCAATCCTGTTTCGCTCACCGATTACGGCCGAATACCGCGCGTGCACCATCCGGAGCCGCACCCGGTATGCCAGAACCAGCAATCCTAAGATCAAGGCAGACAAGGCGGCTTGGAACCACGCCGCCTGGTAAATATGCGGCGTTTGCACCACGTCGATGGAAGCAGGCTTGCTCCATGCTCCGCCTGCATCCCGCGCTGACACCATAAATTGAAATCGCCCCGGCGGCAATTGGCCGTAACGAGCGACTCTATCCGAGCCAGCCCAAACCCAATTCGGTTCCAGCCCAGCCATACGATACCGGAAATGCACGCCTTCGGCACCGCCTAAGCGCAGCGCTGTAAAGTGCACCTCGAGTTCGTGCTGGCCCGGACGTATCTTCACCGCACTTTCCGCGGTCATTTCCCGTCCATCTAACAGGATTTCTTGAATCACCGGCCGAGGCGGCGGCAGATGCTGGTCCCGCAACTCATTAATTTGGATGAAGCCCTTCGCCGTGGGCACCCAAATGGTGCCATCGTCCATTTTCCAGCTCTGCGGCTGCTTGGCACAGCGGCACTCAATGGTGCGCATCCCGTCCGCCACGCCATAGGCTGAGAGATGCACAATCTCATGTGAAGACATCAATGAGCGATTGATATCCTGGGCCCTGCCGCGGGCCAATCCTTGTGCCGTGTAAAACCACATTCCGCCTCGGTTATCTTCGAAAATGTTATAAATTTCCGGCGAAGGCAGGTTCGCGAACCGGAAGGGCTGTGATGATGTGCCGCTGTAAACGACGATGTGGTCGCCTGAGCAAGCCACCCACGTGCGCCCTTTCGAATCCTCATGGATTGCTGTAACATGCCGGACTGATCGATCGATTTCTTCCAGCTTGTGGCCGCGGCTAGCGCTTGCTTTCCACAGACCGTGTTCAGCCCCGATCCAAACCGCCCCCTTGGAATCTTCATACAAGGCGCCCACGGTTTGGCCAGGCAGAAGATGCAGTGGATTGCAGGTGCGCGGATCGCCGCACGGAAACAGAAAGATTCCTTGCCCTTCTTGGGCCAGCCACAATTCGCCCTTGTTGTCAAACAGCAGGTGAGAGGTGGAAGCGCCCGGCACCGGCAACGGTGCCTGCCGCGCCTTGGCCCCGAAATGGGCGAGCACCCAGAAATTGCCCTTCATCGTTCCGATCCAAAGCCTGTGTGAATCGTCCAGTGCAAGCGATGTAATCAGCACGCGCAATGATGGCTGGGGCAACCTCTGGGCCTCCACATGGCCATTACGCCATTGAAACAACCCGCTTCGCCAGGTCCCAAGCCAAGCACCGCCGTGGCCATCTCCGACAACCGCGGAAGCGCAGTTTCCTCCCAATCCTTCAGGGATGCCCACGGGTTTCAATACCGTAGTGCGAAACCGGGTCAGTCCGCCGCCGCGAGTTCCAACCCAGACGTTGTGCTCGGAATCCTCTGCAATGACGCGGACGAAATTGTCAGCAAGTCCGTCCTGCACTGAGAACTGCTCTACGCCGTGCCCGGCCAACCGGTATAGGCCGCGTCCCCAGGTTGCTATCCACAAGGAGCCATCAGTTACGCCTCGGATGCCCACGACCGGACCTCTCACGCCTGACACTGCTTTGCATTCGCACCGATTGCCTGTGCATTCGAGAATGTACAATCCAGTAGCCGTTCCCAGATAAAGCTGACGATTTGCACTCCGGAAGTACATCGTCACGGGAGCGCCTTGCACTCCTTTCAACCGCATCAAACGTGCAGTTCCCGCCGCGTAGCGAAACACCCCAT